>DVDV01000325.1 GCA_015296075.1 Leptolyngbyaceae cyanobacterium M33_DOE_097
ATGAGAATAATTCTCACAAAAATATTCATTTTGAACAGCTATCAATGGCTGGAATACCCATTCTGCCGTTCATAAAATTGAGCGCACAAGCCTTTAGAGGCTCTGACTTCAGTACAAATGTTTCAAAATGAGAATTGCTGATGATTACGTCACTGATTTACTGAACTTAATTCATCTCTATCAGCAGCAATTTCCGCAACCGGGAGCAGCAATTGAAGATGAAATCGATGCGATGGATTTAGAGTACATTACACTCGATTTCCCTAAAGTTCTGTTATCGATTCAAGAAAGTGCAAACCGGATTCGTGAAATCAGCCATAGCCTCCGCATTTTTTCGCGCTCAGACTGCGATCGCCCCGTGCCTTTTAACGTTCACGATGGGTTAGACAGCACTTTACTAATTCTTAAACATCGCTTGCGTGCTGATGAAAAGCGAGCCGAGATCGAAGTTGTCAAAAACTATGGTGACCTGCCCAATATTGAGTGTTATGCGGGGCAACTTAACCAGGTATTTATGAATATTGTGGCCAACGAGATCGAGGCGATCGATGATGCGAGTGCTGCGGCTGACGCTAATTCCCAACTTGTTAAACCCTACAAAATTGTCCTTCAAACCAGTCTCACATCCGATCACCAGCACATCCAAATTCGGATCCAAGATAACGGTATTGGCATGTCAGAAAACGTTTGTCAAAAAGTATTTGACCACCTCTTTACCACGAAAGATGTTGGTAAGGGCACAGGTTTAGGACTGGCGATCGCCCGTCAAGTCGTCGTGCAAAAACACCAGGGCACGCTCGAAGTTCGCTCTAACCCCGACGAAGGTGCCGAATTTATCATCACTCTGCCGATCTCCAACCCTTCAACCAAACAAAACTCACAAAACTTGCCTATCGCTGTCAGTGCCCCTGTCTAAATTCTTGATAGGCTTTTTATTGCAAGCAGTGCGACGTAACCAGCCGAGCAAGGTACCTAGCATGTACTCAATTTGGGTTTAAATCAAAAAATGGGTAGCCCAAAGACTACCCATCTGAAAGAAGAAACCGCTATGTAACGTGTTAATTACACATTCAGAGCTTTCTTAGCAACTTGAGCCAGTTCGCCTTTTGCGTACTTAGCTGCGTAGTCTTCGAGGCTCACTTGCTTGATCTTGCTAGCGTTGCCTGCGGTACCAAATTGCTGATAGCGATCAGAACAAACCTTCTGCATGTACTTGATCGAAGGCTTTAAGAAGTGGCGGGGGTCAAACTCTTTAGCGTTAGCAGCCAGAGCTTCACGTACAGCCGCAGTAATTGCCAAACGGTTGTCAGTGTCGATATTGACCTTACGAACACCACTCTTGATGCCCTTTTGAATTTCTTCAACAGGTACACCATAGGTTTCAGGAATTGCACCACCGTACTGGTTGATCAGAGCAATCAGATCTTCGGGTACCGAAGAAGAACCGTGCATTACCAGGTGAGTGTTGGGCAGACGACGGTGGATTTCTTCGATGCGGCTGATCGCCAGAATTTCACCAGTCGGCTTGCGGGTAAACTTGTAAGCACCGTGGCTGGTTCCGATCGCAACAGCCAGAGCGTCTACTTGAGTACGCTCAACGAAATCAACCGCTTCATCAGGATCAGTCAACAGCATGGAGTGATCGAGTTCACCCTCAAAACCGTGACCATCTTCTGCTTCACCTTTACCAGTTTCGAGAGAGCCGAGGCAACCTAATTCACCTTCAACCGAAGCACCGATCGCGTGAGCAACCTTCACAACTTCACTGGTAACAGCCACGTTGTACTCGTAGCTAGCGGGGGTCTTGGCATCTGCTTCCAAGGAACCGTCCATCATTACGCTGGTAAAGCCATTTTTAATTGCAGAGTAGCAAGTAGCAGGCTCGTTACCGTGATCTTGGTGCATCACGATGGGGATATGGGGATAGGTTTCTACGGCTGCCAAGATCAAATGACGGAGGAAATTTTCACCTGCGTATTTGCGAGCACCGCGAGAAGCCTGCAAAATCACGGGGCTATCGGTTTCATGAGCAGCTTGCATGATTGCTTGAATCTGCTCCATGTTGTTGACGTTAAACGCAGGGATGCCGTAACCGTTCTCTGCTGCGTGGTCTAACAGCAGTCGCATTGGGACGAGCGCCATAGAGAGTCCTCCTGGTAATTGTCGTTAGCTTAGTCGCTTTCGCTCTTAAATCTTACGAAGATCTTAAGACAATTTGCACCTCACGGTAAGTCGGGAAAGTGAAGGAAGTAGTGCCAATAAGCAAAAATTACTATTTGTTTTTCTTATGAGTCGAAATGAGTCAGGAAAATTGTGAGGTAACAGAGAAGAAAGAGCGGGCAGGGAAAAGTGTTAAGTAGGGGCCAAAATTCTGAGTGGCTAGAGATTTCAATTACTTCTGAAAAGGTGAGGCTAAGATGGAAAGCACAGTGGAGCAAGCGCGTTTTGGCTTGTGGCTTTTGATGGTGGGGTAAGGCCTATGCAGTTTTCTAAGGCGAATTTAAATCAAGCGAAAAGTTGGGCGATCGCGCATGTGGTGCCTTATTTACGAACCCCTGCAACGATCGCTCTGTTTAGCTCAGTTGCAATTCATGGCTTGATCTTGACGGCAGTGCCGCTCAAGCGGGATGACACTTCAAAAGAAACAAAGATTCGAGCGGTTAAGGTCGTTGAGCTAACGCCACAAGAGTTGAGCCGACTTCCTAAAACAACGGCTCAGCTCAGGGATCCTTTGCCGGGAACGACGAAGTCCAATCAAGGGTTACGCTACAAGCCCCTCCCGATTACTCCACTGCCAGACCTGTTACCCCCGCTAAGCAGCTCAAGCCGTTCATTGGGTGCGAGTTCCTACACGGGTTCGCTGGGTGAGTCATCCACGCGATCGCAAAGGCAACAGGTAGAAACTCAAATTCCGCTTGACAAGCCCCGCAAAACCAGCACCTCTCGCAAATCAGAGTCGGCTAAAAAAACGGAGTCTGACAAGCCAGAGAAACCCGATCAAACCGAGAAAAAGCAAGAGTCTTCTAGTTCTAATGAGCCGCTAGCAGCGAATAATAAGCCAGCCGAAGAACCTAAAGACAATTCGGGTACCGAGCCAAAGCAGGGTTCGCCGAACCAGGCAGCATCAGGCCAACCAGAATCAGGTCAGCCAGCATCAGGGTCGTCTGCACCAACCGGGCAACCCGAAGTCAGTGACAAACTAGCACAAAAGGTTGGTAAGCCGATTGATTCTGGTCAAGCAGCAGCAGAATATATGGCGTGGCGCACTCAATTACTTGAGTTAAAGGTGCCTGCGAAGCAAATTGATAAAGCCCAGGTCAACCGGGATGCACCAACTTTAGCGATCGCCTGCCCCACAAACGATTGCGCTAAAAAAATTGAGACGTTGCCAGTCCCCCCCTTCTTTATGATGGCAGTGGATAAGAATGGCAAGATTGTTGGCGACATTTTGGTTGCTATGACAGGGGATGAAGCGCTGGATCGGGCGATCGTCGCTGAAATCAAAAAATTTAAGCCAGAGGTGGACCCCCAGAAGGAGTACACGGTGATCAACCGCAAAATTAAGTTTCAAGACACGGTTAGCTAAACCGTTGACAAGCGCAATCAAATCAGCAAAATAGGGTACTTGATTTGCTCGATGAGATGGTTCATGTCACCGGATTCTTTATTTGCGACTCAACTTCAAGCAGCCAGCGATCGCCTGTTCTATTTGATTGAGCAGTTTCACCAGGCACGCGTCTTGGTGGTCGGCGACTTAATGCTAGATGAATTTTTGACGGGGCAGGTTGAGCGGGCCTCACGCGAAGCACCTGTTTTAGTGATTCGCCATGAAACAACGCGTCAGGTGCCGGGGGGCGGTGCAAATGCGGCTCAAAACCTGGCGAAGTTAGGGGCACAGGTGAAAGTTGTCGGCTTGCTTGGTGATGATCCACAAGGAAAGGTGCTTTTGCAAATTTTTGAGCAGGCTCAGATTGACACCCACAATATTTTGGTGGATGGCGATCGCCCCACTGTCACCAAAACAAGAATTTCGGGACACGCGCGGCAATCGGTGACTCAACAAATCGTACGGGTTGACCGCAAATCTGATGCTTTGCCGCCTGCCTCTCTGCAACAGCAGCTAGCCAATTGCATTCAGCAACAGCTTACGAGTGTTGACGCGATCGTTTGCTCAGACTATGGCGATGGTGTGTTGCTGCCCACTGTGATTGATGCCGCCCTCCAGCATCCGTTGAGTGTAGTAGACAGCCAGCGCAATATTCCTCGTTATGTGGGAGCCACCCTCTACACGCCCAACGTTCCCGAGGCGGAGTTAGCTTTGGGGTATCCCCTCACCACACCCACAGGTGAAACGGATGAAAGCTTGATCAACCGCGCCGGAGAAGATTTGTTAGCCATGACTCAGGCTACAGCCGTTCTGATTACGCGGGGTGAAGATGGTATGAGTCTGTTTGAGGCATCGGGCAAACAGCACCACATCCCCGCGTTTAACCGTACAGATGTCTATGATGTGACAGGAGCAGGGGATACCGTCGTTGCCGCGCTAACGTTAGCCCTGACGCAAGGTGCTACTCCCTGGGAAGCATCGGTTTTAGGTAATTTAGCGGCTAGCATTGTCGTGCGGCAATTTGGCACCAGTACCACCAGTGCAGAAGAGATGGCCGTTGCCTTGCGATCGCTCCTCGAAACCTTTGCCATTGATTAAGCGAGGTTGGGCAGTCCTGCGAAGTTGGGTTCTATAGGCATATCGTTCTCAAATCAAACGTCACTTCTTTGAGAAAAGTTATGAAATTACGTTCCTGTCTGTCACTCTCGCTCACAGCTTTGAGCCTGGTTGCGCTAGCCGCCTGTAGCAGCAAACCCGTTGGGCAAGACAAAGCCAACGAGTTAGAACAACAAGGCAAGCAACAGGTTGAGAAAGTTGAACAAAAAACGGATGCCGCCGAAAAATCAGTGCAGCAATCAGAGCAGCGCCTTAAAGATGCTGAAAAACAGCTCGAAGGTCAGTAATTTGACAATCCGTTAGGCGATCGCAGGGACTAAATGAAGTCGGATGAAGTCAACAATTTCAGATAGTCCCTGAGATGCTTTTAAGTTGGTGAAAACAAACGGTTTTTCACCCCGCATTTTCTTAGAATCTCGCTCCATCACGGTCAAGTCAGCCCCGACATAGGGAGCCAGATCAATCTTGTTAATTACTAACAAGTCAGACTTTGTGATGCCAGGGCCGCCCTTACGGGGAATTTTGTCGCCACCCGCCACATCAATTACGTAAATCGTTAAATCCACCAGTTCCGGGCTAAAGGTCGCCGCCAAATTATCACCACCGCTCTCAACAAACACAATATCAAGCGTCTGAAACCGTTGTTCTAACTCTTCGATCGCGGCTAAATTCATTGACGCATCTTCGCGAATTGCTGTGTGTGGGCAACCGCCTGTTTCTACGCCGACAATGCGATCGCGCTCTAGAGCCTGACTCCGAACCAAAAACTGCGCGTCTTCTTGGGTGTAGATGTCGTTTGTTACAACCGCGAGGTTGAAAGACTGCCGCATCGTTTTACACAGCGCATCGACCAGTGCCGTCTTACCAGAACCAACGGGGCCTGCCACACCCACACGCAATGTACTCATACCCAGTTCACTATTTCATGCTTGTTTTGCTGATCCAGTCTAGGGCAACTCAAACCAGGTAGCACAGGTCAGTTACCAAAAAATTCTTCGCAGGCACCCATAAAAAACCTCCCCGCTCTGAGCCACCACAGCAGGGAGAATCACTCTGTCGAACTAGAAATCAAGATCTAAGGCTAAGAAGCGTTTGCCTTAGAGAACCAACGATGACGAATCTGTCGCGACTTGCGGCTTAAGCTTCTGGCAAAAACCCGTTAGAGTAAGCGTCAGACTTAAATGCAGGTACGCGCGTGTCGTAATCAATCGAAGTACCTGTTACAGCTTCAGATAATTTTTCAAATGATGCAGAACGCCAGTTGCGCTCATGAATGGGTTTAGATTGCTCGCCTCTAAAGTAGGTTTGGGTACCCAGAACTGCAACCGCTAACCAACCAACAACGAATAATGCAATCAGGATGGTCATAGCCACCTCCATGTAAACTCTTGTTTCAATCTGTAAATTAATGTAACAAGTTCTTGCGTAAATTGCAAACTTTGTTAGTGTGGCAAACCGTACTTGTTATGACAGCGGCCTCTCAAAGCTAGAAAGAGTAAGGCTTTGCCTTTGTAAAGAGAGGGATATTTGTGGAGCATTACCTGCTTTAGATTGAGCGAGATCGCGGTGTTGAGCTTAAAAGCGGGCGATCGCAGGGGTAACATTTATCAACGCGATGCTCTGTGTTCTGCGAATCCATTCCCCCAATTAGAGGTTGGAGAGTTAGAGTTTTGATGATTTCATCGAATGCGTGGTTTGAACGGCTATTCATCTCGCAAAAATGCTGATAATGAGGATTCTGACCTCCAGGAAAATCGCGATCGCGCCGGAGGGAAGGTGTCCACAAAAGCTTGCATTCTCATCTGCCCCCTAAACCTATGGAGACTCACTCAGAAGCCAGTTCTTTTGACATTGCCATGATGCAGCGCTGTTTAGAGTTAGCCCAGCAAGCTCTGGGACAAACAGCCCCCAATCCGCTAGTCGGTTGCGTTGTCGTTAAAGCTGGACAGGTGATTGGGGAAGGGTTTCATCCCAAAGCAGGCGAACCACATGCTGAGGTGTTTGCCCTGAGAAGGGCTGGCAGTGAGGCTGCTGGGGCAACGCTTTACGTCAATCTTGAACCATGCAGCCACTACGGACGCACGCCACCCTGTAGCGAAGCGGTGATTGCCGCCGGGATCCGACGAGTTGTGGTTGGCATGGTGGATCCGAATCCACAAGTGGCGGGTAAAGGCATTGCGCGCCTGCGAGAACACGGAATTGAGGTTGTGGTTGGAGTTGAAGCATCAGCCTGTCAACAGCTCAACGAAGCCTTTGTCTTTCGCATCTTGCATCAACGCCCCTTTGGGATTTTGAAATATGCCATGACTCTAGATGGCAAAATTGCGGCCTCTAGCGGTCATAGTGCCTGGGTCACAGGAACAGCCGCCCGATCGCATGTGCATACCTTACGGCGTGCCTGTGATGCGGTGATTGTGGGTGGCAATACCGTTCGACAAGACAATCCCCTATTGACGAGTCGCACTTCTGTAACACCTCTGCGCGTTGTGCTGTCGCGATCGCTCGACCTCCCAACAGAAGCTCAACTGTGGGATACCTCAGTCGCCCCAACACTGGTCTGCACCGAACCTGAGGCAAATCTCCCATTGCAAGCTCAGCTTAAGGCACAAGGGGTCGAAATTCAGCACTTTTCACCCCTAACCCCTGCGGCTGTGATGGCGCATCTGTACACACGCGGTTGCCTCAGTGTCTTATGGGAGTGTGGTGGCACGCTGGCGGCGGCGGCGATCGCCGATGGAGCCGTACAAAAGGTGCTTGCTTTCATTGCGCCCAAAATTATTGGTGGGGTTGCCGCTTCTCCGATTGGGGAGTTAGGTTTTGCAAAAATGACCCAAGCATTGCAACTCAAACGCACTCATTGGGAGGCGATCGGTGACGATCTGCTTCTGCAAGGCTACTTGGAAGAATAAGGAGAATTCGCTGTTTGAGTGAACCTGACCCAAAATCACAGTTCTTTTTCTCTTTTAACGTGAGCGAGCTGCCGATTAGACTAAAAAGGATTCTTTCTGGCATCTGCCCATGAAGCAACTGTTCCGCAAGCTGAAGCCGTTCCTCCGCTGGTTTATTTTAGGCGGCACCCTTTTCTTTCTAGCCAAGGTGCTGAAAGATAACTGGCAACAGGTGTTGAACATTCGCATCAATGCGGTGGGCTGGGCCTGCCTGGCGATCGCGCTGGGCTTAACGCTGTTGGCTCATGTTGTGGGTGGGTGGACTTGGAGCCGCACCCTGCACGAACTCAAACAACCCGTCAACTGGGTCTGGATGACGCAAGAATATCTCAAAACCAACGTAGCAAAGTACCTACCGGGCAATGTTTGGCACTACTACGGGCGAGTCAACGCGGCAAAAACCGCCGGAGCATCGATCGAAGTGGCGGCATTAAGTGTCGTATTGGAACCTGTGTTAATGCTGGCAGCAGCACTGCTGATTACCTTACTGAGCAGTCAGCAAATTTTTGCTAGATACGGCATTCCCGCTGTGCTGTTGCAGGTAGGTGCATTGGTTAGCGTTTTAGGGGCTATTCACCCAAAGTTCCTTAACCCTCTGCTGAAGCTGGCTAGCAAAGCCAAACAAAAAGGAGATGCCTCACCGCAGACTCCAGCACAGGGCATGGATCATTACCCAGTCATTCCGCTATTAGGAGAACTCGGTTTTGTTTTGTTGCGTGCCACCGGATTTTTGTTTGCGTTTTTAGCAATTAGTCCCATTTCTCCGGTTGACTTGCCGTTGTTAGTCAGTGCATTCAGTCTGTCCTGGCTATTGGGCATGGTGGTGCCTGGTGCGCCGGGAGGGATCGGTGTGTTTGAAGCAACCGCGATCGCCCTTTTAAGTGGTCGCTACTCCCCAGCGATCGTGTTGAGTGTAGTTGCCCTGTATCGTTTGATCAGTGTGCTATCCGAAGCTGCTGGGGCAGGCTTAGCATGGCTTGACCAAAAGCGGAGCTAGGGCACAATCAAACAGGTTCAAATCACGCTTCAACCCAGACTGAAACCGAGCCAGCCTTGCAGCGAAACTCTGCCCAACCATACTCATTTGTGGTAATGGTTTCTTGAATATGCTCAGTGATGTCGCGGTAGGTTGCACTTGGTGCGCCTGTTTCCATCCACTTTGTGCCGTCGCTGCCGTTGGTCATTAACACTGCCATTGTTTTTGGGTCAGCCACTTCTTCGCCCAGGCGAGTCCAGCCGATCGTGTTGGGATGGTCAAAATAATCATACTGATCGCCATGAGCGAAGTGCTGGCGAGCGTAAAGAAACTTGTCAAGCAAAAATCGGTGAGACAGCATGTGAATTTCGTATTCATTGCCATCACGCCCCTGGCCTTTATAGGAAGCTCCATAGTAGTCGGGGTAGAACACACAGGGGTAGCCTTCTCGACGCAGCAAGATAAGCGCATAGGCAAGTGGCTTAAACCAGGATTCAACAACGGACTCTAGAGCCTGCAAGGGTTGCGTATCGTGATTTTCGACAATAGTGACAGCGAGAGCTGGCTGCTGCTCCATTAGCGTGCCTTTCAGAATGAGCCGCATATCGTAGGCTGCACCTGCCTGGCTGGCGCGATAAAAGTTGTAGTGCAACGGCGCGTCAAACAACGACATGCGCCCACCTGTTGCACCTAAATACCAGTGCAACGCATTGAGGCTCTCAGTCCAGTATTCACCGACGACGAACAGGTTACGTTGGGCGTAACGCTCAACGTGATCGATCCACACGCCAAAGAAATCGCTCGAAATGTGCTTAATCGCATCCAACCGAAAGCCATCGACCCCAACGGTATCGAGAGTCCACTCACCCCAGAGCTTTAAATCGGCAATCACCTCAGGGTTGTCAATATCGAGGTCACAGCCCATCAAAAAGTCATAGTTACCCTGTTGCAGATCCACCAGGTCGTCAAACACTTTGTCTTTAAAGCAGTAAATCGTGCCATCTCCAGGCTTCAGCATGTTGTGGTTGACTCCATCAAAATGCCGCGATCGCCACTTCAGGCTGGAGTACTTTTCACCTCGTCCCGGAAAATTGAAGACTGTCCAGGCTCGAATCGTCTCGACATCACCAATCGCCTGAGAACGGTTCTGGGGATTAACTGGATACGCCTCCAGGTCTTCTTCAGCATCGCCCCCATTTTTATGGTTAAACACAGTATCCGCATACACTTGCAGTCCTGCCTGTTGAGCTGTTGCAACGGCTGCTAAATATTGCTCTTTGGTGCCATATTTCGTGCGAATCGTGCCTTTTTGGTCAAATTCGCCCAGGTCAAACAAATCATAAGCACCATAGCCAACATCTGACTTTCCCCCACTCGCTTTAGAAGCTGGGGGTAGCCAGAGCGCCGTAAATCCGGCTTCCGCCAGTTCAGGTGCTTTTTCTTTCACCTCATCCCAAAAGGTGCCATCGTCTGGCAGGTACCAATGAAAGAATTGCATCATCACCCCATTGACCTCTGGCATAGTGCCTCCTGAAACGTTTGGAAAAAATGATGGGAAAAGATTCAGTGAATTTAAAGCTTTAGTGCAAACGGCAAATTAACTCTTGTTGAGAATTTAAATTTCAGTTCAAATGCCTGTGCTGACTGAAGAGAATATATCGGTAGGGAATCGGTAATGATTCAAATCGTCGTTATATTTTCCGATTGTGAGTAAGCTAAGTGGCGTTGGCTTGTGTCGATTTTCCAAGACAACCCAAAAAGGAGAGAACGATGTTGGTTTGGTTTATGCATGGGGCATCTGTGCGTCGAGTTGAATATGCAGATCCACTGCGATCGCGCTTGATTCAACTCTTTAGCAGCTCAGGCACACCCATTCCTGAGTTTTATTCCAGCTTTTGGGGAGACTCGCTAGGCAACACCGACCAAATGTGGGACTGGGTGCAACAAGACCTAGAAGCCTTTCGGTGGGATCATCCCCAGATTGATTTGGATGACATCTTTCACTATCGGCAACGACGGCAACAATTGATCACTGGCTTTTTTAGCGACATCTTCACCTACCTCAACAGCAAAAAAGGGCGGGAAGTGCGGAAGGTGATTGCGGTACAGTTCCTCAACTTTTTGACGAGTAGCGCCACTTTTGACGACGACTTGCACATCGTAGCCCACTCGCTCGGAGCCGTTATTCTCTGGGATATTCTCTTTTCGGATAAATATGACTCCTCGGATCCGGCCTACTACATTCGCCATACCATTCGCGGCTTAAATCCAAGCGGTAAAGGAAAAGTAGCCCTGCGAAGCATTACAACAATGGGGTCGCCATTGCTCTTTTTTAACCAGTGGCTTGATGTCGATGACGAACACCTTAAAAAGTTTGCTCGTCAGTACGTTGGCAAACCGTTGCGGTGGATCAATATCATCAATGCATCGGATGTGTTTGCGTACCCGATTCGCGCCAGTCTCGAAATTGAGGAAGACAACCTCTATGTGCGTGACCAATATTTGGGCGATCGCAACTTCCTCAAAAAAGGGTTAGGCGATGTCACGATGGCATTGGGGCTAGTCAGCGATCACAGTAGTTATTGGCGCAGTGGTCGGGTGGCTCAACTCGTTGCCGCCAACCTCTTAGGAGACTACACGACCCTCGAAAATGTTAGCCGCATCCTTGAGTTTGGCGAAGTGGATTAGATCCCATATTCCGCACTTTAAGTGTCACACTCAGATATTTAAGCTTGAAAGACTCTTCTGGCAAGGGATACACGTTTTTTAGTTCACACGAACTATTTGTTCGTAATTGAGAATGGTTAGGACTTATTGAGATAATCATCTGGCCAGAGTTTCTGCAAGTCCCATTGCTTCGTTGAAATATTCGATGTGCCAGTTGGAAGTGCGGAATGTCGGTTAGATGAAGGCGAATGGCGCTTTCCATTGAGCGACGAAGTTGTGCGGCGAAAAGCAACCTCGAATACTTACAGATGTCCACACCAACGAAGTTAGGGGGCTGATTGTAATAATTTTACAAAGCCCTCCTGCTCAAAATGCCGATCAGTGGTCAGAGCCTCTGTCATCCCACGCTGACGCATCAAAACAAAACTAACTGCATCACACAACGAATAGGTTTTGTCTTGCCGTTCTATCAGCAGTTGCATCGCTTCTCGATGTGTCTTTTCCTCTACCCAGATTGTTTCGATATCTGGATTGTCAAGCAAATCCATCACAAATGCCAGCACCGCAGGACGAGGAAACCGGCGTATCCAGGCCAAAGCAATCAACTCAGCTAAAATATAACTATGAGTCAAAGACTTCTTGCTAGCTTTGTTGAGTAATTGCACCGCTTCTTGATGCTGAAGCTCATTCTGATGGATGTAACATAGCAATCCCGATGTGTCTAAAAGCACAGACCAACCCTAGCCCTCATACTCGCTTGCATAGGCTCTTGCAAGATCAGCATCAATGCTTTCATTGTCTATACCTGTCGGGTAGCCAAGACTGATTACCCCAGCATGACTTCTAAATCTCTGTCGAGCCTCTTCCTGTGCTATTGAATGTAAAATCTTACTTGCTCCGCTGTTTCGATTGCTGAGTACAGCAACAACCCACTCTGTAACTGACAGACCTACGGCGTTAGCCTTCTGCTGTAGATCTGCGTAAACCTCATCACTTAGTTCCAGAGTTAGCTGCTGGCTCATACAGATTAAAGGGGCTAATGAATCTACAAAGACTATAGCTTTTAGCTTACAAACAGCTCAAATCTCTTTAGATTGAAAGGCTAATCGAGTGGATACACACATTGATTTCTGAGCAATCTTACCACCAATCAAATTGGGGCAGGAGGGATGCGGCGAGTCGAACCTCATCTCACATCCCTTCTGCATCCCTGCTCTAGGCTTCCATTTCGGGGTAGATCAGGATTTTGTAAGTTTCAGGTGTTGGCGCAACGGCCTGTTCGACTGCGTTTGCCAGCTCTTTTAGGGGATAGCGATCGCTAATCAGCGCATCCACATCAATCCGGCGGTGAAACACAATATCGGCGGCTAACTGCTGCACCCGGTAAGAGGAACTGTAGCTACCCATCAAATCAATCTCACGGCGATAGAGAATATTGGGATTGATCGGAATCTCAACCTCATCAGGAAATTCGGCAAAGAAGAGGATCTTGCCACCTTTGCGGGTGCAGTCAAGCGCCTGGAAAAAGGCCTTCTCACTGGGCACAGCGAGCAAGCTAGTATCGACCCCCAGCCCACCCGTCAGCGCATGCACTTTAGCTACCAGATCGGGGTCACGCGCATCAAAAGCGGCTTCAGCTCCGACAGCCAGGGCTTTATCGATACGGCTGGGTAGTAAGTCAGTCGCGATCGCCCGTGCCCCAAAGTACTTCACCAGCATGATAAACATCAGCCCGATCGGCCCCGCACCCGTGACTAAAACCGTTTGCCCCGGTTGAATTTGCGCTTTTTTAACAGCTTTGAGGCAGCAATTAGTGGGTTCGACAAAGCTGGCTTGCTCAAACGTAATGCCATCGGGAATGTGCATTAACCCGCCATTTTGCACAATGTGACCTGGTACTTTCACGTACTCAGCAAAACCACCCCCACTCGGTGCAAACCCGGCTGTCGTTGTAATGTTCTTATAAACGTTGCACATTGAGAAGTTGTCACTCAAGCAGTAAGCGCAGTGCATACAGGGAATGTGATGCAACACAACCACGCGATCGCCAACCTGCCATCCTTCGACCTCTGCACCGACCTGGGCGATGGTTCCGGCGGTCTCATGCCCAAAAATGCGAGGCGGCTCATACAAGGGATAACGGATTTTTTTGATGTCAGACTGGCATAGTCCTACCACTTTGACCTGGACTAACACCTCATCGGCTGCAATTTCTGGAGTGGGGATCTCCTCATAACTCAGTTGGTTAACCCCACGAAACACCTGCGCTTTCATGCCAATACCTCTCAAGCCTCCGATAGAGACTTTACCATTGCCAACGACTCAGCAGTATCTAGATTATTGAGCGGGTTTAGGCTCTATTAGTGAGAAGAGAGATAAAGCTAGCCATTCGTCAGAAAATTCACTAATGCGGCAAATTGAGCTTGAACAATTAAGCGTCCGTAGAGTGACGGAGTTTATTTTTGGCGATCGCGGCTCGGATGGGGACAGTTTGCTAGATCCTCAGTAATCTTGCGGAAACTGGTCTAGATAATGAACAAATTACACGGTAAATTTACTAACTTGCTAAGAGAACTTCATAAAACAACGATGTCTCCTGAGCTTAAATGAGATCAGCAGGGATTGTCTAATCGACTCTAAAAATAAACTTGTCTCATAAAAACCTTCAACATCAGGCATTGCAACTTACTCAGGCTAAATGCTCTACCCCATTCACCGACGAAAAATTGACCTCAAGCAAATTTATAGGTCACAAAACCTTCCCTGTGAATAGTTTTTGGCTTCACCCCTGCTACTTCTCTACAAAGCCAAACTAGCGTTTTTTTCTGATGCTTGCGGCACCCCTAGTAGGTTGCCCTTTTTCTCGCCAGGTAATGCGAATGGTTCTCTCACGCCTAAACTCTTCAGAACATGAGCCTTCAATTTTTATGGGTGCTTCTAACAGCCCAACCCAGTCCATTTGGGATCTGCAACTTTGCCACGAGCAGTGTTTGGGTACCTTAGCTCATCAACTGAGTGCGACTGTCTCAGCGGCTCTAGAAGCAGCAACACAAAATCACTATGTCGATTTAGCAGCAACTCATCAAAGTATTTTAGAAGCATTTCTCAATACGCTGGGGCAAGCACTCGACCAGGCAACTCTGGCGATCGCAACGTGTTCTACCACACAGTCGTCTGAGTACGTCATTGATCACGCAGTCCTCACTCTGGGTGGTGTTTTGCAAAACCTTAAGCGGGCTGAGTTGAGTGATAAGGCAGCTCAGTTGGCGATCGGGCGAACCTTCTCATTCCAGCAACTAAAGCAGCTCCAAAATGATTTGCCGATTAACCTCTGGCAAATTTCAAGCAGTCAAACTGAGATCAACTATCTCATCATTCATTGGCACAGTCCCATTGAGCAACGCCCCGTTAACGGCACCTACCGCCATAGCTTTCGCCAAACTCATCTGCAAAAGCTGTTAATTCAGCGGGCTTTGCATCAAGCAGGAGCCGCCCTCAAGCAAGTAGCGATGATTGCCAACTTGTGTGAGCAGCAGTCTCAGTTGATCACCCAAAACCAGGTACTAGAGCAAGCCAATCAGCGCAAAAGCCAGTTTCTTGCCAATACCAGCCACGAAATTCGGACGCCGTTATGCTCGATTTTGGGGTTTACGCATTTGCTTAAAGAACAGGGCTATGACCCCGCTGACGATCGCCAGCAAGAATACCTCAACATTATCTTGTCGAGCGGTCAGCACCTCTTAGCTTTGATCAATGACATTCTTGATTTGTCAAAAGTAGAGGCAAACCAGCTCGACATTCTGCATGAACCCGTCGATCTGCACAAAATTTGTCAAACGTCGCTCACCCTGGTTAAAGAAAAAGCGCGTGACAAGGGCTTACAGCTCCGGTTAGAAATTGCCCCAGAAGTTGACTTTCTGCTAGCTGACCCATTACGGCTAAAGCAGATGCTGTTTAACTTACTCTCTAATGCGGTTAAGTTCACTCAACGAGGAACCGTTGGGGTACGAGTCAACGCCAGTGACAATATGGTTCATCTCACCGTCTGGGATACCGGAATGGGGATACCATCCGAAAAGCGGCAAATGCTATTTCGCCCTTATGCGCAGCTAGATGACGAATCCATTCGGCAGGGCGAAGGAACTGGCTTAGGCTTAGCCCTAACTCAAAAATTGGTTGAGTTACATGGTGGTAGCATCACGGTTTTTTCGAGAGTGAACTACGGCACGCAATTTACAATTTCGCTACCCAAGGCACCCGTTTGTTCTATCACTGAGTCAGACAAGCAGGCTCAAGCGCCTTCTAAACCAGTGACGAACGGTCAACCAGTGCCCGCCGCTGCTGATCTAGAACCTAAGTTTCCCATTTTGCTGGTTGAAGACAACGACAATAACGCCCGGTTGCTCACAACGTATCTCAACAAATTGGGTTACTCCACTGTGTGGGTGGCAAATGAGTCAGAAATGTGGCAAACCCTGGAGCGATCGCAACCAGCCCTGATCTTAATGGATGTCTGCTTACCGCACACAGACGGTCTTGGTCTGATTCAAAAGATACGAGCAATCGCCGAGTTTCAAACCCTACCCATCATTGCGCAAACCGCCCTGGCGATGGCGGGCGATCGCGAAACCTGTCTTGCCGCAGGAGCCGATGCTTACCTGGCTAAGCCCTTTGATCTGGACAAGTTAGCTCACCTGGTTGCCCAGTTTGCCCCCGTTGATTCCCGCGATTTGGTGTAAATCAGCTCAAAGTGTTAAGACAAGCCAGATCAAAGATTTCGATCCAGTTATCTTTGGCAGTGCGATCGCTCGGTGACGTAATTTCCACAAACGAAAGTAAAAAATCTGGTTCGATCCATTTTTTTAGGGGAAAATACGGTAGCTGACTGTTGAGCCAAGGGCTAGCGAGATCATGGATTATGCACAAGTAACACAGGCTATCTTACACATCGCGATCGGCCTGGGCCTCAGCGCGGCTGCGGGCTTTCGCATCTTAATTCCCTTCTTTGCAATGGGAATTGCCGCCCATAACGGACTGTTGAAATTAGCTCCTGGCATGGAATGGATGGGTTCTACCCCGGCTATCACCGCGTTTGGCGTGGCAGCTTTACTCGAAGTATTGGTTTACTTCATCCCCGTGGTTGATAACTTCATGGACGTAATTGAAGTACCCGCCGCGGCGATCGCTGGCACAATTCTGACGGCAACAGTTGCCACTGAGCTTGACCCAATGCTGCGTTGGACTTTAGCCGCGATCGCCGGGGGCAGCATTGCAGGAGGCACCGAAGCTTTCATGGGTTTAACACGCTTAGCCTCAACGGCAGCGGCAGGTCCAGCTGGCAACATTGCGGTATCCACAGGTGAGTTAGCCAGTGCTTCAGTCTTATCGATCTTGTCGATTTTTGTCCCGATCTTGACAGTGGTTGTCTTAGCCGTTCTGCTCTTTTTTGTGATTCGCAAGTTGCGCAAGCGGCCTCACGGGCGATACCGTTATTGACCTGAGCAACAGGCTTTGCAGAGAAACTAATGAGACTCCCAGAGGCGACGCCGGGGGGCACCATTCAGCTTTTCGTGGGCATCAAACAGCAATTGAGGAATATTCAAGTTTTCGGGGCAACGGGGCAGACAATCGCCACACTCCGTACAGCGGCTTGCCTTGTTGCCAGGAAACCAATGTCCCGCGTTTTCAAACATGCGATAGCGATACTGACCAAAAGCGGTCATGTCATGGGCGATCGCCAGGTTTCGCAAGCGCAACACCTCCGGGATGTTGATCGACTCCGGGCAGGGCAAACAGGCGTAACACTGCTGGCACCGATCGCTGCTAAGAGTTTCGGCTTGCTGTGCTTCTAGCCTTTCTAGAGCAGTCCGTTCTGCTGCTGTTAAGTGATCAACCTGATCCATGACGGATGTAACTGGCTCCAACTCGTCAGCCATAGCCGGACCAATGCTAAGGGTTGTAATACGGCGATCGCTCAGCAAAAAGCGGTAGTTCAACAGCAACGGAGGAAATGGGGCACACGCCTCAACCAAGCGGTCAGGCGGGGTATAAAGCATGCCGCCCTTATCGGCGGGTGAAATGATAAAAACCCCCATATCTTTTTCGTGGGCAGCCGCGATCGCCGCTTCGTTGCGTTGAAAGAAGTAAGTGTAGTGCAGGTTAACGAACTCAAAAAATTCAGTGGCGATCGCCGCCAAGATCACATCCAATGGGGCATGGGTAGAAAAACCAATGTGCCGTACGCGTCCATCCTCAACTGCTCGCCAAATCGCCCGCATACAGCCATCTCTGGCAGTCAACCAGGCCAGATGATCCCAGGTGTTAATGCCGTGGAGTGCCAGCGTATCGAGGTAATCAACGTCTAAGCGATCCAGCGACTCATCAATGGCTCGTTCAGTTATGTCTGCATTGTCAGACGGCAAGATTTTGGTTGTCAAAATAACCTGACTGCGTGGCACCGCCAGATCTCGCAACGCCTTGCCTAAAAAAATTTCACTGGCCCCATAGCCCTGAGCCGTTTCGAGGTGATTAATGCCCAGGTCTAGTGCCCGTTCCACCGTTTGCTGAGCGATCGCTTCTGACGCTAGACAGCGCATCGTGCCCAGCGAAAAGACAGAAATCTCTAAATTAGTCTTACCAAATCGACGATACTTCAAAGTGAGCAACTCTAAATCGGTGGCTCAGGGGTGCCCTGTGCCCAAGACCGACTGAACTCCATTCCCAAATTAATTATTGCGCTTCCCCACTCCGAAACCGACCCTGCTGGTTATTAAAGTCATCGGGGCGCAAGGTCGAGAGAAAATCGCGAAAAGCACGACGCTCGGCTTCATCGGCATCTTGGTCAACCGGAATCGATGCATCCGCAATCACTTCCTCTAACACCCAAATCGGGCTATTGGTTCTCAGCGCCAGGGCGATCGCATCACTGGGGCGGGCATCTAACTCTTTCTTCGTTTCACCTTGCACCAGCGTCAACGATGCATAAAACGTATTGTCTTGCAGCGAATGAATTACGACACGCTCCAACGACATATCCCACTCTTCTAGCAAGTTAACAAACAAATCGTGGGTCAGGGGACGTGGTGGAGTTTGGTTCTCTAACACACTCATAATGGCTCTCGCCTGGTCTTGACCGATGTAGATCGGCAACGCACGACGGTCACTAGAATCTCTCAGCAGAACGATTGGACTGCGGGTAGCAGCATCCAATGCAATTCCAGCGACTTTCATCTCAATCATTGTTACAGCCTCTAGAACACCTGGAGCAGTTTTGACAGGACTCGCTCTAACCACCCATATTGATTATGTACTCCCCGCTTCTACTCCCGTCAGCTAACTCTGACATGAAGGTACATTTTTTTGCACCACAGAATTACAGGGAGATAGGAGTCGATGCGAGAAGCCACGGACCAACCGAGAACTACTTGTGGCTTGGTAGTTTCAGCGCGTTGAACAATAGTATGCCCTGAATCTGCACTCATCCTAAAGGATCATTGTGCAAATTTAGCAAACTGCAAAATCGTCTAAACTATAAGCCATCTGAGCGGTCTGTCGCAGGTTATCCTGTCTGCTTGGTGGGGCGCTTGAACAACTGCCGAAAGCAACCTCTGAGATCCCCAGCAGGCAACACCTACCAAAATTATAAGTATCCAGCTTGAGGACTGTCTTGCTTATTTTTTCTATTGTTAGAGGTAAATGAGCAACATCAGGCAACTGAAGCACACAAGCAGGCAAGTCTGGTTACAAATGCAAGAATCGGATCACGCAAGGTTGAGGTAAGAGGCATGTTTACGGGGCTAGTTCAGGGACTCGGCACCATTTCTACAATTGGCAGCGAGAAGCTTCAGGTTACGTGTTTACCCGCAACTGCCGCCACTGTTATGAACGGTCTGGAGCTAGGCGATAGCGTGGCTGTGGATGGGGTCTGCCTCACCGTGGCTGAGGTTTTGCCCCAGGGGTTTATTGCAGACGTGTCGGGTGAAACGTTGCGTCGCTCAACTCTGGGCCGATCGCAGCACGCGATCGCGAACCTAGAGACTTCACTGCGGGTTGGTAGCAAACTTGGGGGGCACTTTGTCACCGGGCACGTGGATGGTCTGGGTAGCCTCAACGAAGTTGTAGAAACCACAACCGCCTGGGAAATGACTTTCCAGACCTTATCAGAGCAAGCCGCCCGCTACATTGTGCCAAAGGGCAGCATTGCCGTGAATGGGATCAGCCTTACCGTGGCGAACTGTGCTGCTGATGGGAGCTGGTTTACTGTAGCCGTGATTCCCCATACTTACCAGCAAACCAATCTGCAAAAACTAGAACTGGGTGATTGGGTCAACCTGGAAGGGGATCTTTTAGGCAAGTATGTCGAGCGATTTTTAGGGCTTCAGCCCTCGATCGCTCACGGTTCAGGCCAAACGCTTGATAGTCTCAGTCCTGCATTTTTGGCAGAGCATGGTTATTTGTAGGAATGACAGGAATGCAGACGGCGATCGCTCGGTTTGACTTTGACCAATTAAGCACCAACTTTTCCCGCTTTTGGCGTTCAACTTCTGGCCGCATTGGTTTGGTATTAACCACCATTTTGGTGCTTTTAGCCCTGCTTGCTCCAATTTTGCGCCCCTATAATCCCGCCACAGATCGCGACTATTTAGCCCGCCTGTCTGCCCCTTCAGTGGCTCACTGGTTTGGCACAGATGCTTTGGGTCGCGACATTTTGACCCTCGTTTGGTATGGCATTCGCACCTCCTTATTAATCAGTCTGCTCTCTGTTGGTTTAGGTTTGCTGGTTGGCACAGTGCTGGGGTTGATTTCGGGTTACGTGCGCGGCCCCGTCGAAGCAGGACTAAACTGGCTGACTGATATTCTGCTGGCCTTTCCGTCGATTTTGCTGGCGATCGCGATCGTCACCGTCCAGGGGCCAGGACTGATCAGCACAACGGTTGCGATTGCGATCGTACAAATTCCGATTTTTATGCGGCTGACCCGCTCAATGGTGTTGACGCTTAAGGAACAGGAGTTTGTGCAGGCAGCGCGGGCGCTGGGCGCATCCCCCCTGCAAATTCTCGGGCGGCATATTCTTCCGGCAAGCCTCGCCCCGATCATCGTGCAAGCAACCTTAGCGATCGGAACAGCCACCTTAGAAGCAGCGGGTCTTGGCTTTTTGGGTCTGGGTGCCCAACCACCGACACCTGAGCTAGGGGCGATGTTAGCCGATGCATTTAAGGGAGGTTACTCGTTAACCCAGCCGTGGACAACGATTTTTCCAGGTTTGTTCATCACCCTGACCGTGTTGGCCTTCAATTTATTAGGAGATGGATTACGAGATGCCTTTGATCCGCGATCGGGACAACCGTTGAAATAACTAGAGATTTATGAAGTTCATCTGAACTTTATCCGTAGAAACTCGCTAGTTAATAAAAATTGTTTGCTTATACTATCTAGGTCTGCAATTGGCAATTGCTAGAGTTTCACTACAATTGCTAACTCGCATTTGGTCATTCTCTAGTTCTTCACCACCAAACGCGACTCAATCGATTGTTTTTCCGCTGAGAAGGGGGTTTCAGCTCAGAGCATCCTGATAGCATTTGCTGTTTTGATTTACTTTGAGAAAGTCACACGCAGATTAAATTAGTTAAAAATATAACTAACTCCTGTTCAAAGAATAAGAGAATTTACAGAGAGCTTTATTCTCCTCCTTAGCTGTCTTAGCGCCTAAAACCCGGGCTTCGTCAAGTCCAATTTCAGATCCTTCCTGATGTCTCTTCCTAAGTTCTGTATCAGGTAACAGCTGATCTGAAATTGGACAACATGACTATGCGTCTTTGGACTTCCTTTTTTCTTGCAGGAGCGGTTTTACACTTTTTGTTAGGTAACTTATCAGTTCGTAGCGATCGCGTCTCAACCACGAAGGGGCTAACGAACGATAACTGGCTTTGTACATTGTTGTCCGATAAGCGTCCCCAACATCGGGGCAGCGGACGCAAAGATTTCCATCAACCCCAGCCTGTCAGCATTTTGCTGGGCTAGCTCGCACACAAGCACGTTATGCCTCCCCTAGAAAACGGGCTTAATCAAACAACTTCAGGGAAGACCCTAATTCAGCCATCAAATCTGATAAACCCTAAATTGATCTATTTTTTTGTCAATTCACCCATCCTAGGGTAATAAGTAAATAGGGATATACTGCACTGTGGCTGATACACGGCTTAAACCTCGGCCTTACTACCTGAGAGGCCCAAGTCGCTTAGATTTTGTACGGGTTTGACTGTACATTTAAGATCCGCCACCTTCAACTATCCCCCTAGTGGAGTTGCCTGACAAAGATGACGAACGACCTCGATCTGATTAAACGCCTCAGTCCTAGTGCGATGGATCAGATCATGCTATATCTTGCATTTAGCGCAATGCGAACCAGTGGTCATCGGCATGGAGCATTTCTAGATGCTGCTGCG
Source organism: Leptolyngbyaceae cyanobacterium M33_DOE_097 (assembly GCA_015296075.1). Classification (GTDB taxonomy): domain Bacteria; phylum Cyanobacteriota; class Cyanobacteriia; order Leptolyngbyales; family Leptolyngbyaceae; genus DSRU01. The sequence continues at coordinate 21,760 of DVDV01000325.1, forward strand.
ACTGCTGCTAAATGTGCGATTTACATGACCTACCTAGAGCAGAATCAAAATCTGCGCATGACTGGGCATTTGCACCACATTGAGCCAAAGCGGGTTAAAGCCATTGTTGAAGAGGTAAGGCAAGCGCTCACCGAAGGCAAGCTTTTGAAAATGCTGGGTTCGCAAGAACCTCGCTACCTGATTCAATTCCCTTACGTTTGGATGGAGCAACACCCCTGGCAACCTGGGCGATCGCGCATTGCTGGTGCCAGCCTCACCTCAGAAGAGAAAAAGCAAATCGAGCAGAAGTTGCCCGCGATTCCTCTGCCTGATGCCCAAATCATCAACTCCTTCCAGTTTTTAGACCTGATCGAGTTTCTTCATACGCGATCGCAAGAAGATTTGCCAGCCGATCGGCGGATGCCCTTGAGCGAAGCCCTGGCCGAGCATATCAAGCGTCGCCTGATTTACTCTGGTACGGTCACTCGCATCGATTCTGCCTGGGGGATGCCCTTCTATGCCCTGACACGGGCTTCCTATTCACCCAATGATGAAGAAGAACGCACCTACATCATGGTGGAAGACACGGCGCGTTACTTCCGGGTAATGAATGCCTGGGCCAAACGCCAGCCCCGTGTCTTGCGTGTGTTAGAAGAATTAGACATTCCCGAAGAGCGGATTGACCGGGCGGTGGAAGAACTGGACGAGGTGATTCGAGCGTGGGCCGATCGCTATCACAAACCGGGTGGCAAACCGATGTTGCTGCAAATGGTGTTTGGCGAAGGCGAAGAAGGCGAAACACCCGTTTAGTCTTAACCTGCGCGAAATTTAGTACGGCTGCTGACACCCAGACCCGGTTTCTCTGTTGGGATCACGCGTCCATTTTGAAAGATGGCACCCACAAAGGGATCATCCACTAAGTTCAAATGGCTGTCGAGATCTAAGTGGTCGGCGAAGGGAGAAAGGTGTGCCAAAGCTGTATTAGCCAAACCACTATCGGAGTAGCAGCCAAACATGACTTTCAGACCACAGGCACGCGCCGTGTGAATCATCCGCAGGGCTTCGGTCAAACCGCCCGCCTTCATTAGCTTGATGTTGATGCCATGTACCCGATCTGCGAGGGGTAAGATGTCGTAGCTGGTAAAACAGCTTTCATCGACAAAAATGGGCAGGGGCGATCGCTGATACAGTTCGGGCAAGTCGCCTTCTTGTCCCTTTGCTAGGGGTTGCTCAAGATAGGTCACGCCCTGTTCGGCTAGCCATTCGCTCATGTGCAACGCCGTTGGCAGATCCCAGCCTCCATTGGCATCAACACTCAAATGACGAATATGCGGTGCCACGTCTTTCACAGCGATCAGCATCGCTTGATCGGCTTCCACCCCGGCGGGATTGCCCAACTTAATTTTGAGGGCCTGAATGCCTTGCCAGGGAGTCTCTACCGTACCTTTGCCAAGCCAGTCCAGAGTTCGCTTTTGGGCTTCAGCGGGGGAGCTAATGCCAATCGTGACGGAGGTAGGCACAATCCGATCGCGATCAACCCCCCACAGTTGCCAGAGGGGCATTCCGGCTCGTTTGCCAGCCCAGTCATGTAGGGCTACATCCAGTGCTGCACGGGCACCCGATGGCAGGTTTGCCTCAGCCATCAACTTCTCAATCCGTTGTCGTTCAAGGGGGCTAAGGGCTTTCAGGAAGGGCGCGATTTTTTGCAGCGATCGGGCTAGCACTTCGGTTGTTTGGGGTTGCTCTCCGACCGAGAAAGGCGATGCCTCTCCCTTGCCAGTGATGCCTTCATGCTCAATTTCAACCAACACGTTGGTCGTTTGAGCCGTAGTGCCCCGACTAATTGTGAGCGCGAAGCGTTTGTGAACGGTAAATGTCGCAATTCGAATTTGCATACAACGTCAGACTTGATTGAACCATGCAAAAACTTTCATCACGTTAGCACCCATTGTTGCGCTGCTTTGTTATCACAGAAGTAGGAAAAGTCTCCGAGATTGGCTTGAGCGCTGCTGTAGAGACTATTAGAGACAGTAAATTTTCTCTGTTATTGCATCGATTTCACCCCATCGAGACAAATGTTGAACGCCGGGTAGAAAAGGGCAGTCAAAAGAATAAAGCTTTTCTTTCTGGAACCCTGTTTACCCTTTCTCAATCAGCGGTTTCAGGGGTGGTTGTTGCTCTGCACCTTGGGGATGATTGACGATGAACAAATATCTGCTTGCTTTAGGAATCAGTTTCGGTCTAAGTTTTGCCAACACTATCCCCGCGATCGCGGTAGAACCCGCACCCGTTCGGGGAAACGCCAGAGTTGAGTGGTCAAGGGTCGTAAACAATCCCTTTGATGGGCAAGTCGTCTACGACAAGCACTTTAAGAACGGTGAGTTTGACTTCATTACAAGTTGGTCGCCAACTGAAATTCGGGCAACGTTTACCCGCTACTGGCAAGAGGTGGTTGGGTACCGCACTGAGTGGAGAGACCGCACTTACTACGACCGCAAGGGAAGACAGCGGACAAAGAGTTATCCGGAACAAGTTCCCATTTACAAGCAGCATCGAAAAGATTTTGCGATCGCGTCGATGTTGATTGCGATCGAAGGGAATGTTTATGAATACACCGGAGGAGTCGTCTCACCAGAGTTAGCGAATGCCTTAGCGAATGCACCGACTGAGCAAAACATCCCTGTGCGTATCGTGTTTATAGATGGTGCAACAGAGGATATGGAAATTGGAAAAGGCACGGTGTCAGCCTGGAGGCGACTGTTCGGCGCAGAAAACAAAACGTTTTCAGAAGCGTCGAATTTGCAGCGGTAAGCAGTCTGCAAGATGGGCATCTCTGAACAGGCACAACGACGACCAGAGTAACAGAGAAGCTGTTGGGATTTATCCGTGCAGACTCTGCAGGGTGCATTGTCATACCAATCTAAATGGGTCTTGTAACCGATCATTACCTCAAACTGATCCTGCTTAGCCTCTCTTAGTGAGGAGATCAAAGGCAGCAGGATCTGGTGTGTCGCATCACAACTTAAATGGTGTGAGTATCGCTATTTCTTTAAAGCAGGAACTTATAGCATTGAACCTATAAAAATGTGCCATTCGCTTTACGTTCTGTAAACCCCTGGGAGAAGGCGATTGCCCATCTATACTGGGTATAAAGTTCCATAACTTCTGTTACATGACTGTTACACCCTTTCGCAAGCAGCATTTTCAAACCTATCGCGATTTATATCAGTCTCTTACCTCAAGTTGGCAACGTTTCTGTGAAACAAAAGAGGCTCAGATCTTGAGTTTCTCTCTTGAGATTCAACCGACTGATCCCCTAAACTTACTTCATTTATTAGCACCAAAGAATTGCGTTAGTTTCTATTTTGAGAAGCGTGATAATAACACTGAATTAGTAAATGCAAAAAGCGAAATCGCGATCGCTGCAATTGGTGCCGCACTCCAAAAAACATTTGTTGGGCGCGATCGCTTTACTGCCGCCAAGCAGTTCATTCAGGAGACACTGGCACACACTCAAATTTTAGGAAGCGCTCATTTACCGAATGCAGGCCCGCATTTCTTCTGTGGATTTCGCTTTTTTTCAGAAGATGAGTCGGCTGAGTTTAAAACAATTCTTTTTTTACCCGAATGGCAAATCTCTTATCAAGAAAATCACTGTGTTGCAGTAGCAAATATTGTAATTGACGACCGATTTTCAATTGAGAAAACTTACGAGAAAATACGGCGAACTCTGCAAAAAATTCACAACACAAAGTCTGAATTAGTTAAACCGATTGTCTGTCAACCTCCACCATTTCAAATGATGGATGTAACAAGCAGTCGTCACTTTCAAGCCGCTGTTGATGAAGTATTGCAAACTATTGCGTCAGGGCAACTTGACAAAGTTGTTTTAGCCCATGCGGTTGATGTGCGATCGCCCTTACCGTTTCACCCGGTTGATTGTTTACAAAACTTACGCAGTCTTTATCCAGGCTGTTATTTGTTTGCGATTAATAGCGGGGCTGGCAAAGTCTTTTTAGGAGCTAGTCCTGAACGGTTGGTCAGCTTGCAACAGGGTCATTTGCTCACGGATGCGCTGGCTGGTTCGGCTCCCCGCGGGGGCACCCCCTGCGAAGACGCACAACTCGCAGATCGCCTGCTGAGTAGTGTCAAAGAGTTGCATGAACATGAGGTTGTGCGCGATTTCATCTTGCAGCAGTTGCAACAGCTTGGCATCTCCCCAACGCGATCGCCGCTCAGGTTGCGCCAACTGCCCAACATTCAGCATTTGCACACGCCAATTCATGCCCCTGTGTCAGCGAGCTTGCACCTGTTAGATGTGGTGGCTCAACTGCATCCCACACCAGCGGTTGCCGGGTTGCCCTGCGCGATCGCCTGCGAGCAAATTCGCCGCTATGAGGGCTTCGATCGCAGTCTCTATGCTGCGCCGATTGGTTGGGTCGATCACCAGGGTAATGGTGAGTTTGTCGTGGGCATTCGCTCGGCGATGATTGAAGGCTGCCATGCTCGCTTGTTTGCTGGCGCAGGGATTGTCAAAGGTTCAGCGCCTGAGAAAGAATGGGCGGAAGTACGGCTGAAGATGCAGGCTTTGCTACGGGCTTTGGCGGTTTAACCCTTTATCGGAGCCACCAAAACAGCAGGGCGATCGCGATACCCACCAGCAAGCAAACCCCAAAGATGATGTGCGACTTCTTCATTCTAGATCTCCAACTTCTTAAAGAAGTTGAAGATCTATAGGTGCAATCTCTGGGGCACATCTTCGATAGCTTGTTCTAACTCGTCGATCAATTCGGCTTGATACTCTACGCCAAATTGAGCCAGCGCTTTTTGAGTCACCAGCGGCTCCAACTGAAGGTTTTGCCCCGCTTCTCGAAAAGCTTCAAGCTGCTGTTGGAGGGTTGCAAGATCGGGCATAGTCACATCTACTGACGAATGCCTTGTATTCTACTTCAGGCCAATCATCCTCGTTTGCTTGTCTTCGACAAGAAGTTCTCTGCTAGGAACGGGGTAAAACCAAGCTGCTAAATTTGAGCTTCTTTCTTGTCGGTTGGTACTTTCGGGGTTAACCGCTTCAGGGCTGCTTCACGGCTCTGTTGCGCGATCGCCAGATCTGGTTTAAGAGCCAACGCTTTGTCAAAGGCTGCGATCGCGGCTTCGTACTTTTTCGCTTTCTCTAGAGCCATGCCTTGCCCCGTCCAGGCATAAGCATCTTCAGGATTGAGCTTAACTGCACGATTGTAAGACTTGATCGCCTCCTCTGGTTGATTCAGTGCCAGCAGAGCGACACCCCGGTTGTACCAGGCGATCGCCGACTTGGGATTGATCTCCACTGCCCGGTTTGCCGAGTCAAGCGCTTCGGGATATTGACTCAACTGCCAGAGGGCGGCACTGCGATTCACCCAAATGTCGGTCAGCGTCGGTTTATCATTACGGTTGACATCGCCTTTCAGCGCTTCATCATAAGCCGCGATCGCCGCTTCGTACTTTTTCATCGAACGCAAAATTCGCCCTTTGTTAAACCAGCCTTGCGAGTAACGGGGCTTCAACTTAACAGACTCATCGACACTGGCGATCGCCGCCTCATAGTCTTCCATGCGCCAAAGTGTGACCGCGCGATTGCTATAGGCTTCGGCAAAGTCGGGTTTGAGCGAAAGCGCCCGATCAGCTGAGGCGATCGCCTCTTCCATGCGGTTGAGTCCAGCTAGGGCTACCCCGCGCTGATCCCAGGCATGGGCCACACCCAACTCGCCCCATCGCTCATCGCCGCCGATCGCCTGGTCGCAGGCAGCCAGGGCTTCTTCAGATTTGCCTAAACGATTCAGCGCTGCACCTCGATTTAGCAACGCCAAAGAAAAGTTAGGGCTGATTTTGAGCGCCTGATCGTAAGCGGCAAGAGCTGTGGCGTGTTGTCCCATCTGGGCTAATAGCATCCCCTGCTGAGTCCAGGTTGCCGGATCTTTGGGGGTCACTTCCAGGGCTTTATCGTAAGCGGCAACGGCTTCGGGTAACTTATTGGCGCGAGTCAGAGCCAGTGCTTTGTTGAGCCACGCGATCGCCGGTGAGCGATCACCCCAGTTTTGGTTGAAGTCCAGAGCGCGGCCACAGGTAGCGATGGCTTCGGCTTGTTGGCCGAGTTCAGACTGAACGCGACATTGCTCCGTTAAAATTTCAGAGTTGCTGGGACTGAAAACAAGTGCTTTTTCGTAGGTTTCAAGAGCCTCTTCGTTGCGTCCCATCCGCTTCAGTGCTGTGCCTTTCGCAAACCAGGCGATCGCGGGTGCCAGCGTGCCCCAGTCTTTGTCCAGGGTAATCGCCGCTTCACAAGCAGCGAGGGCTTCGGCTTGCTTACCCAACTCTGACAATGCCTGACAATGACGGGTGTGCAGCGCAGAGGTCGGTGGTTGTAAGGCCAAGACCCGTTCCAAAGAAGCAACCGCTTCGGGGTAGTCCTTTGCCTGCATCAACAGCTCCGCTCGAATTGCCCAAGTCTTTGCTTCTTTAGGTTTCACAGCCAGAATCCGATCGCAAGCTGCCAGCGCCGTTTGCAGATCAGTTGGATTGGCAACACAGAGAGAGTACCAGTATTCATTAAAGGGCTGAGCGCGATCACCCGTCACCAGATCCCCCAAGTTTGATCTAACGGCAGGTTGTTGAGGCACATCCACACTGGCAGGCTGACTCGGATCAGGACTGGGTTTGGCGACTTGAGGAATTTCGATTGTTGGGAGCGGAGAAGCAGCAGGGCTAGGCTCCGGTTGCGGCGATCGCGGCTTGGGCGGGCGCGTATTCATATCAAATTGTTGGGCCTGCTGGATCGGCTGCGAAATGCTGTGTTCAAACCCAGGTTTTTCGGATTCTGAGGTATTTTGTTCTGGCAGTTTAGCCGGAATTTCTACAGTCGGTAGCTTAGCCTCTTTAATTTTGGAGGGTGCTTGGGGCTGAGGTGGCTTTGGCATTTTAGGCGGAGGCACCGCATCCACTTGAGCTAATGCCTGATAAACAAAAAGGGCGGCTTCGGCGCGTGTTAACGAGTGTGATTGGGTTGGGGATCTGAGCGGTAGCGATCGCCGCAGTTCAGCTAATTGGGCATCACTTAAATCTTCTGACAACAACGTTGGCAGTGGACTGGGCTGCGCTTTCACCACCAGACTGTTGGCATAATTCACCCATAAGTCATTGCCATGCTGAATCATCGCCTGCCGCACCATTGAATGCAGATGTTTGGGGGCGATCGCCTGATCCGGGCGAAAATTGCCATCATCAAAGCCCTGCACAATGCCCTTGGCTTGCAAAATTTCGACAAATGGCTGCGCCCAGTGCCCTTTCAAGTCATTCAAACGACTGCCTGGTACACGTTTTGGAGAGAGGGTTTCTGTCGCTTCAGGGTTCGCAACCGCCGCAACCAACTCGGCTTTTGCAGGAGTAGATTGAGCGGTGAACTTTTTGGGGGCGGGGGACGTCTTATCTTTTGAGGCAACAGTCTGCGGCACTTCAGGCGCAAGATCAAGCGAAGCGAGAGCCGCCAAAGTCCACATGGCAACCGATGGCGCGTACATAGGTGATTCTGCCAGCACGATAGGTGAAAAATATAGTTCAAACTTCGGCAAAACTTTGCCTCACCCGGAAAGATCACCCGGAAGGGGTATGAATTCTTGTAATCAGGCCGCCTTAATTTTTTCTGTATAGTCCATTTAAACGAAAGCCCCAGAATTCTGAGAATTCCAGGGTTCTGAGTTGTTGTAACTGGCTTGATCAGGCTGTCTGTAATTCTTTCACCACTCGCAGTGCCTCTTCTACGTGCCCTTTGAAGTTGAATTGCGAGTTAAATACATGCCGCACAACGCCCGCTTGGTCAATTACATAGGTGACGCGACCGGGCAACAACCCCAAGGTAGCAGGCACGCCAAATGCCTTACGAACTCGATTTCCCTGGTCACTTAGCAACAGAAAAGGCAACTGATACTTGCTCGAAAACTTCTGATGCGCATCGGTACTATCGCTGCTGATGCCAATCACCGTTGCGCCTGCTTCTTGAAAAACCTGATAGCTATCTCGAAAGGCGCAAGCTTCGGCTGTGCAACCTGGCGTATCATCTTTGGGGTAGAAATAGACAATCACAGGTTTGCCTGCAAAATCTTTTAAGCTGACAGTCTCTCCCGTCTGTGATTTCAAAGTGAAGTCGGGCGCTTTATCCCCTACTTGAATCGTTGCCACACCCATCTCCTAAACACTTACAGATGAGACTATAGCATCGTTTCATCAGGAGATAGACAGCCTTCTACAAACCAGATTTAGCTCTCTGACTTACCGAGAAAATCGTTGGTTAAAAGAACGGATCAGGCGGTTTTGCGATCGCGGCACCGGACAGACATTGGCAACGCCCCAGGGCAAACCATCATCCGGTACGACCCAGGTGCTGGAGTTTGCCAGGCAACGAATTACGCCTCGTGACCTCCGATTTGATCGCATCAAATCTCCCTGCATGAGCGTTTCACCCGATTTTAATTGCCGGTAGGCTGCATTTCCCTGCTTCACCTCGACCTTGCCTGTCACACTTACTACCGTTGCCAGGGGCGATCGGCTCTGCGTCAAACCGACTTCGCTCCCACTCACTAAAATAAAGGCTGCCACGATTGCGAAATAACTAGAGGCTTTCATTTCGATCTCCTATTGCTGCAAGACGCTGCCGGGCTTGGTTCATCCACGTTGCCTCTTCTGCATTTATGAGACGACCGTAGGCAATACACTGTTCCCAGGCTTGTTTTTCTTGCGTTGCTTCCGCGCGCTGCTCAAACACCTGAGCCAGCAAACAATGCGCGGGTGCCTTATTCTCAAAAAGCTGCATGGCTTGGCGTAAAGCTTGCTCAGCCGGAGCTGGATTTTTCTGCTCAAGCAATGCCTGCCCCAAATACACCAGAATTTGGTAGCGTCGCTCTGGCGGATAGTGCCCGAAGGTGTGGTACTGAATATGCTTGTCGCGATCGCTAATCAACAAGGCCGAAGCCTCAACAAATTTCTTGTTGAGCAGATAGCCTTTCACAATCGTTTCAGTGCTACACTCCCCCAGTTGGTGCCCCATGCGGCTTTGACATTCGTAAAGCCATGTTTCAGCCTGCTCAAAGCTACGCCGACGCGTTTCAAGTGCGATCAGGCTGTTGTAGGTTGACAGGCGATCGCTCTGCCCTAGACGACCACTCCGCACAGCAATTTCATAATGTTCGGCTGACTTGCGCATGTCAGGCATTTTTTCGTAAGTCTTGGCTAGATTCAACTGTGCGGTAGTGTTGTCGGGGTCAATCTGAATTGCACGTTCATACGCTTCCCTCGCATCCACCAACCGCTCTGCGCGGAGAGACTGATTACCAACCGCCGTGTAACGCTGGGAAATCAACGGCAACATCTGCCAAAAACTTCCCATCACCAGCAGCAAGAAAATCGAAAACAGACAGACCAATTCATCCCACAAGTTCTTATCAACCTTGAGACTGGTGAGCAAATGCTCGATCGCGTGTCGTCCCCCACGGGTTAAGGCACCACCTGCAGTCAATAAAGTAATCACACTCGAAATCAGAATAGCCGATAGCCCTAACTCATCAGGCCCACTCCGAAAAAAGCGGGTTGAGAGAGCCGCAAGCAGACTCGCTGACGCGGTTAGAAAGGAGATCGAAAGTCCTTGCCAGAGTGGGTCAAGGCGATCTCGGAGCGGGGCAGGCTTTGCCAGATCCAGCTTCCACCACCAGTTTTCACGGCTGGGGTTCAACACATCGCGCCAATCAGCGAGCTTAACGACCTGATTAATTAAGCCGTGATACTGATTCAGCTTTTGATCCAACTCTCTGACGCGACGCAACAAATCACCCGGCAACGCAATGTGGTTGCGATTAACTAAGGCAATTTGCACCGCATCCCTGGCGGCTAACACTTCAAGCACCGCATCCAATAGGCACGGATCAGCCTCTCCACCTGAATTAGAGGAGTTGCACAAAGAAGCTTGAGTTTCTAACGCCGCGATCGCACCTTCGTAGCGTTTGACGGCATAGCGTAAGCGAGAAGCGGCCATAACAAAACCTCCGCGCTTGCAATATCTGAAGTTCTCTTCAACTTCAGTACAACCACGGAGGATTTCTGAAAAAACACCAAGAACAAAGCGCCCCCTGGAGGGAGCGCTTGAGACTAACCTAGTCGATGACTAAATTAACCGTTGATTTGAGGAGCCGAGAGTGCAACAGGTGCAGCTTCGCCAGCAGCCAAATCGAGCGGGAAGTTGTGAGCATTACGCTCGTGC
>DVDV01000108.1 GCA_015296075.1 Leptolyngbyaceae cyanobacterium M33_DOE_097
GAAACATTTGTACTGTAGCCAGAGTGTCTAAAGACTTGTGCACTCAATGTTATAAACGGCAGAATGCGGGTTTCAGCCATTCATAAACGTTAAAACCGGACGTTTTTATGAGAATCATTCTCATATCGAGAATTGCTGGGTTCGGGTAGCAAGACTCGCGAGACGGTTTGAATGTCGCTATGATTAAATTAATCGTGTGTTATTGGAAATTGTGTCCAGGATTGAGTAATGACATCTTACGCATCTTCTAGTGCTAGAGCTGAAATGAGTGAGTTGCGGCGGTTGCGCAGCTTACTTCCACCTGAACTGCAAAGTTGGGTCACGGTTGAAAGTACCACACTGGTCAATCCCCCTCTTATTTCTTGCGAAGAGATTGGCAAGGATGAAGTTGAGATTCAGATTGACATGCCAAAGTGGGAGCAAATGGCGACTGACCAACGCAACCTTTTGTTTTGGCACGAAGTGGCTCGCATTCAAAATGACACGATCCCAAAAGATGGTTGGGAGATGGCTGCCCTGGCGATTGGCTTAGGTGGCGCGGTTGGTGAGCTTTGGGTGCAAGATGGTTTACTTCTGGTATTGGCGCTAACCCTGTGTGGTGTTTCAGGTTGGCGGCTGTGGCAAAAAAATAACAGCGATAAGTTGTTAAATGACTTGATTGAAGCTGATGAACGGGCGATCGCGTTAGCTCAGCGCTTTGGTTATTCTTTGCCCAACGCTTATAAGAGCCTGGGCAGTGCCCTTAAAATTCTGATTGAGCAATCGCCTAAGAAGAAGTTGAGATCGCGGTATGAGTCTCGCCTCAGTGCCTTGAAAAAGAGTGCCGCTAAAGCCAAAGCAAAGATGCAGCAACAAGCGCCGACAACTGGCGAAGCTTACTAGGTAAGTGGTAGAGGTAGCAATTACCAAAGGCTGACACAAAACGATTGATTTAATACCCTGCTGACCTGATTGAGTTAGCAGGGTATTTTGCCAATAAAGCTCTCTCTAAATGCCCCCAGTCACGGATCTTTAACCAAGAGTCAGTTTAGGGAGAGCGGCTGAGCAGTCGATAAATCAATTGAAACAAGGCTGTAATGGCGATCGCGCTAATCCCAGCTAAAACAGCTAACGCCACCAGCGCCAGTAAAGGATTACTACTCGCAATTAAAATCTGTCGGAGTGGCGAGAAAACGAGCATCAGAACTAGCGTTATGCCCCCTAAGATGACTAAATCAATCCGCTCGATAATGCGGCGACGCTGTAACCAGACTAAGGAAGCGGCAATGAGTAGCCACAGGCTAGCCCTTACGATACCTGGCAACGGCAAACTGAACAGGGCGATCGCCAGTAAACAGCTCTCAAAGCCCCAAAAAGCAGCATTGGCTAATAACTCCAACAAGGAGAAGGAAGGCTTTGCAACTGTCGCCGCAGCAGCGGTCTGAGCTTGTTGTTGACTCAATGGCTGCGGCGCAACCGGTTGGATCGGCGCGGGGGTCGCTGGCTGTAGAGCAGTGCCAGGTGAGGAACTCATCGCTGGTGCTGACTGCCCTACCCCCAGGGGAGGCGCGGTTGGAGGCGTGACAGGAATTGAAACAGTAGCAGTTGGCGCTGCCGCAGAAGTTGGAACTTTGCGCTTCCGAAACTTGGATGGCGGCGTTTGCAGGGCAGTCAACACGTCTTTAGCAGACTGATAGCGACCACTGGGTTGTGATACTAAGAGTCGATCAAGAGTTGATGCAAGTGGCTCTGTTACTTGAGGCGCGTGCGATCGCCAGCGCCAGGCATTGTTGTAAGAGTCATACAAGTCGGCGGGTTGTTTGCCTGTTAACAACATGACACAGGTAACAGCCAGCGCATACAAGTCGGTAGAAGCATACACTTCACCCCCCGCGACCTGCTCAGGCGGCGCAAACCCTTCCGAATAAATCCCGGTTGAACGTTTGCCACCCTTGGTTGCCTGGCGCACGGCACCAAAATCAAGCAGGTAGTAGCGGCCATCGCGGTGCTGCATGATGTTCGAAGGCTTAATGTCACGGTGAATCGTGCCATTCTCATGCACAAACGAGAGAACTGGCAAAATTGCTGTGAGCATTTCCAGCACGTCTGAGTCAGAGAAAATACCTTTTTGTTGCAGCAGTTCCTCTAAATCCTGACCGTCAATAAACTCTTGCACTAGATAGAAAAATTGGTCACTCTGGCCGGGTTGAGCACCTGGTACAGCCAGCTCAAAAAAAGCAAATAAGTCAGGAATGAGTGGATGAGCGTTGCCCAAATTCTCTAACACTTCGGCTTCCCGCTCAAACATTTCACGGGCGATCGCCCACTGAGCCGAAGTCAACTTAACCGAAGGCTGAAACTGCTTAACTACACACCGACGCATCCCTGGTGTGTGGCGATCGCGGGCTAAAAACGCGGCTCCAAAACCTCCCTGCCCCAAGAGTCGCACGGGAAAGTAGCGCCCCGCTAAGATGAGCGGCATCCCGCAGGCGGTGCAATATTTTTGCGGGACAGATTTTAAGAACTCAGGGTTGTCGAGATCTGGAAACGCATTTAATTTTTGACAACCTGGGCGGGTGCAACAGAGATCCATACGGGACGATGCCAATTTAGGATTCTATTTCGGGCGATACTAAGCGGTTGTGATGATTGACTGATGCACTGTTAACGACGTGGCCTGAGTTAAGGTTTGTGGCATTCAGGGGGCCTGCGCTGTTCGCTTTTGACTGGTCAGCTCGTTCAAGTCGATATTGCTCCATCCTAGCGGCATGGAGCGACGAAAACTGTGGCAAAATATCCTGACAAAACGCTTCAGCCGCTTTAGAACGGTAACGGTTTGGGTTGGTAATCACAGCCAACATCCGTTTGACGACCACATCTTCAATTTTGACGCGATGCACCATCCCCATCTGCAATTCTTTCTCAATCGCTGTAGTCGAGACAAAGGCACACCCCAAGCCAGACTGCACAGCCGTTTTAATTGCCTCAATGGAGTTTAGCTCCATTTCAATCTTAAGTCGGCGGGTTTCGATACCAGAGCGGGTTAGCACCTGATCAATCACTTTGCGAATTGTTGATTGAGAATCGAGTGCGATAAACCCAAGTCGATATAGATCTTCTTTTTGAATCGTATCTTGTTTTGCAAACGGGTGGTGAACTGGCAAGATCAATGCGAGTTCGTCTTCAGCGTAGGGAATAATTTCTAGAGAATCATGCAATTCCGGTGAAATTTCACCCCCTATAATTGCCAAGTCAATCTGCCCGTTTGCCACACTCCAAGACGTTCGTCGAGTTGAATGCACATGAAGCTGCACCGCCACATCGGGGTATCTTTGTCGAAACAAACCAATCATCCGGGGCAGCAAATAAGTTCCAGTCGTTTGGCTAGCGCCAATAATCAGGGTGCCACCCTGCAAATTTTGCAAATCTTCGATCGCGCGGCAGGTTTCTTGGCACAGCGTCAAAATCTTTTCGCCATAGCTCAACAGCAAATGCCCAGCTTCAGTCAGTTGCGCCCTTCGCCCACCCCGATCAAACAGGGGCACATCCAGTTGTCGTTCCAAGTTTTGCACTTGCAAACTAACAGCTGGTTGCGATACATACAGGCTATCAGCCGCTCGTTTAAAGCTACCTTCAGCGGCGATCGCTTTAAGTATGCGAAGTTGATCTAGGGTAAAAGGAAGGTCAGACATGTTGTTAAACCTGTGAGATTAAGGAGCTACCGTTGACGATTTAGTCGTACTGCCCAAGATTTTTGTTAATGTTGCCAAGCAAATTATTTATCCCCTTAAGTCAAAAAACGTAACATAAGTAACGATATGAGTCTCCAGCAATCTGTCGGTTATAGCGCATCTTGCAATGTAAATTAATCATCTATGAATCAGGAGGTCATTCAATCATTTTTAAATCTACAGGGCATCGCGGGCATTGCTCTGATAGATGGGCGATCTCGTCCTTATTTTTGTGGCATTGATCAAGCACTTAATTTTCAACAAAAAGAAGCGCTGGCACAAGGGATTCTACAGGTGATTGAGACGATCCCTGAGGGGTTTGATTCATTTGAGTTTCAATTCACAGGGCATGATGTTTACATTTACAAGTTGAAACATGGCATCGTCTTGCTGGTACTAACTAATCATTCCCTCGTCTATGCAGAGTACCTAAAGATAATTAAAGACCTAAAAGCAACGCTTCAGGAAGATATTGCCAATGCAATTGCGACTTTTCGCTTAATTGCGGGCAACATGACTTTATCGGGAATTGATTACTCGAAGATGGGGCAGCGTGATCCGAATACGGCAGCAACCAGTTCGCCGTCCGTTGTGAGATCGTCTCAAGCTACGACTAATCCACCTGTTACACCCTCCCCATCTCAAGAATCAGCGGTTAGCTCGCCTGCCGTCTCTTCATCACCTGTTGCTTCAGCAAAGCCAACATCTTCGGCTCCAAGCCTTAAAGAAGTGGTTGCTGCGTTTAACCAGCTCAGCCAATTTACGGCCGATTACTTAGGTCCACACGTGATCAGTAACTATTGGAAATCAACCCGCCCAGACGATGATTGGTTGGCTCAGTTCCAAGTTGATCGCACAGCTCGGTTTAACCTTGACCCAGCGATCGCGAGCAATGCTCAGCAGCCCGTTATCCCCTCTGAGTCTGAGTTGATTCAAACCTGGGTAGCGGCCTTTATTAAACGCTGCACAGTTGTAATCCGCGACTTTCCTGCACTGGTTGAGCAAAAAGCATTAACCGATGCTCAAAAGGTAATTCTCCTCAAGCGCCCCTAGTGGGTGATCGGTGCTAGTTCTCTGTTTCATCTTTCAAAGGAGCTGCGAATGGTAAAGATTGTGCGCCTCGAACCGATTGCCCAAGAAACGGCGATCGCCACTAACAGCAATATCTTGTCTGTATTGATCAATAAAGATCTGGATGTCTTAAAAGAATGTGGCGGCCGGGGAATGTGTGCCACCTGCCATGTTTATGTCAAAGAAGGGATGGAGGCGCTCAGCCCGATTAACCGACGTGAGCAGCGCACGTTAGAGGTGATTACAACCTGTAAGCCAAACTCACGACTGGCTTGTCAAGCGCAGGTGATTGGCAACGGGTTAGTCGTTGAACTGCCCCCCGGTATGTACATCAACTCCATCAAGGATATTGAGGCGTTAATTGGGCGACGAGCCGAAGAAAACCTATTGCACCCCATCACTGGTCAAGTCCTGGTCGAAGCCGGAAAACTCATCACGCGCTCAACGTTGAAACAGATTGAAGACACCACTAACTTCAACTTTGGCTCTTACTTTGTCCAATCGTCTGAGGCGTAACCCCGCAAACAACCTTGCGACAGAGCCACAGTCCCCTTTTTCTATGCGTCATTGGTCTGGAGCGATGGTTTTTGGGGGCTGGAAAAACTCCAATACCGTCATAGCCATCACTTCTCAGAAGGCGTTTGAACGCCCCCTGATCATCACTTTTTGACGGTGAGGGGGATTTTCGTAGGCTAGCCGCTTGGCTTTGCCAATTTGCGCATAGCGGCTAGTAGTTCACCAAAAAAACTTTACAGGGTCGATAATGACTGAGTCATTGGTCATTATCGACCCTGTAAAGTTGGCTTAGCAGACCACTAGTAGCCCCCGCAGGATGGGTATGATGCAGTTTTAGGGCACTTTGCGAGAAGAAGAGGAATTCTGCGCTTAACCAAAGGTCTACCGATAGTTCCAGTCAGTTTCTTCATCTCTGGTATACCCTATAGAAACTTCTGCAATCGCACAGGTATGAAAATCTCTGCTCATACGTAAATCGTTACTGTGCCTTGGGTAATCTATACAAAAGTTTACTTTCCCTTTTACTGCTGCATCTATGCTGAGCAAATTGCAAAAATTGAGCTGGGATACGGATGGCCGTTACGCAAGCGACGAAGAGCTGCGGTTTATTGCTGATTACTTGCAAAGTTACGGGGTGCGATTGCAAACTTATCAGCGGCTTCAGCAGCTTGAGATGACGATTGTACAAGAGGTTTACCAGAAAGTATGGGCGATCGACCCTAACTTGTTTATGAGTGGCACTGAAGACGTGAGTGCCAAGTGGAAGCGAGACACAATCCGCGTGTTGCGTTACTCTGCTGTAGCAATGTTGCTCAACGACACCGATACCCTCTGCGAAAAGCTGTTGTATTGGATGCAAACCATTATGAAAGCGTTTGGTGCCCAGCAGAGTTGCAAAGTGACTTATGAGCAAATGCAAAAGGTTGTCAAAAATCATCTCAGCGCCGACCAGGCCAGTGTTTTCTGTTCGGTGCTTGAAGTGAACGAGCGCCTATTGGGGATTGCTGGCTAAACAATCCCCCTTTCACAATCAACCCCTGTGTTTATCCTAAGAGCGTGGAAGCTTTAGGTAGTCGCCTCTAAATCAGTGCGAGGAGGCACGGGAAATGATCGGGTGCCGACAATTCCGGGGGCAAGGGCGGATTGCGGTTCGCCCAACATAATCACAGAGCAAGCGACTTCTTGAGCAATTTGGGTAGTTGTGTCACTCACGATTAAGCCGCCACTGCTCGTGCGACGAGGCAGCGATCGCAAAATCACCAGGTCGTAATCTTGAGACAGATCAGCAACAGCTCTCACAACATTTTCGTGAGGTTGAATGCAAATCTCTAGCGGAGTAGTAACAACCTTTTCGGCTAAGAGAGTGAGTTGAGATTCCATCCACGCGATGCGACCCGGTGTGGAAGCGCGATCGCAGACATGCAGTAGCGTTACCTTGCCATCATTAGCCAGCGCAAGTGTATGGGCAAAGCGAATCACCCACTCACCCCGTTGAGCCAGGTTTTCAATGGGTATGAGAATGCGCTGAAATCGCGTTGGCGAATCAAGCAACCGGGAAATTGCAACGGGACAATGAGACGCCCACAAGACACTATCAATCACATTGCCAAATAGACGAGCTTGTAAGCCAGTGCGTTTCCCCCATCCCATCACAATCAAGTTTGCATTTTGCTCTCGACCGGCGCGGTTAATGCCTTGAGCAATGCTGTCGTCAATGCGAATCAGCGGTTGTGCTTCAACGCCCAATTCACGGCTAACAGCGACCGCATTATCGAGTAACGTCTCGCTATGAGCAAGTGCTTTTGCAAGCTGTGGATCATTCATGTGAACATGCCCTACCGCGATCGATAGGGGCACAATGCGGCTCTCGCTATGGTTACGCGTTAGCAAGGCTGCTAGCTCTAGCAGATTGCGTTCAGTTTGGGGATTGTTAACAGGCACGATCGCCACCATTGGCTGAGTTGGCGAATCTTCCCACCCGATCGCGTCAGCATCAATATCTTCGATCAGGCGGGCAGCTCCCAATTTCGGCGCAAAGCGGGCTGTGAGTATTGGCCCCAAGGTTGAGGTCACCAACATCATCACAATCACAGTGTTGACCACTTCTTCGCGCAGCAAGCCCTCCCGAAAGCCAACCAGTGTAGCAGCCAAAGTTGCAGCGACTTGAGGTAATGATAGTGACCACATCACCATCAGTTCGTTGAAACCGTAGCGAAATGAGAGCTTAGCCAACAGAGCTGCAATAAATTTGCTACCGATTAAGCCAGAAGTAATTGCAACTGTCAAACCGAGCGCATACGGGGTCGTTAAGCTTTCAATAAATTTGGGGAGATTGATCAGCAGCCCCATATCCACAAAGAAAATTGGGATAAATAGAACGCTGCCAATAAACATGACTTTTTCTTTAACTGGGCTATCACCGATGACCCCGTTAACCGCTAACCCCGCTAAAAACGCTCCAACAATTTTCTCAATCCCAATCAGTTGTGCGCCAACCGCTGCTAAAAAAACCGCTAACAGAATAAAGAGAAACTGATTTCCTTCCTCATCACCTGACTTTCGAAAGAAGAACTTACCTAAGCGATTTAACCCAATCAACACAACCAGGGTGTAAATTGCCAGTGACCCCAGCAAAATACCTAACTGGAGTGGTGTAAAGTTGCCTGATTTAATGCCAACACAAATGGCAAGCACTAACAACGCGCCAATGTCAGTAAAAATGGTGGCACCAATTGTTACTGTGACCGCTTCGTTTTGCACCACCCCCAACCGACTCACAATTGGGTAAGCCAGCAACGTATGTGAAGCCAAGAGGGAACCAATCAGAATAGCTGGGTTCCAATCGTAGCCAAATAAACGCCCTAAAGCAGTGCCAGCAATGAGCGGCACAATGAACGTGAAGAAACCAAACCCGAGCGAACGATTTTTCGTCTTTTGAAACTGCTCTAGCTCAATTTCTAAACCAGCAACAAACATCAGGTAGACTAACCCAATGTCTGAGAGCAGATTCATTGTGTCGGTTTCTGAGTTGAGTAGCTTCAACCCAAAAGGGCCTAAAATTACACCCGCCGCAAGTAACCCAACCAACCCTGGCAAGCGAATACGTTCAAAAACTGGTGGAATCAGGAGAATCACTGCCAATAAAACGACAAAAGCGACTATTGGTTCCCCTTTGACTGATTGGGCGGCCGCAGCCAATATCCCCATAGGTGCCCCGTGTATTGAGATAAGTGCTAAGTGAAGTGGCTGCGCCATTGCTTTTTGAAACAGCCAAAATCTTTACGAATATAGCGGTTCACTGAATGAATCGCTAGTCCATCCTGGCGTAAGTTTAGATTGGCAACCAAAAAATCGTGATGTAACTAAAGGTGAATTTGACTCAGAATCAATTGCAGGCGATCGTAATCATCCTTAAGTAGCAAACTTAGCATTCGCCCCGCTTGCACGAGCCACGCGCGATCGCCCCGACGCAATTGATACACTTCCCGTAAAGTAGCGGCAATCAGCGCCTCAGTCGGCGCATTTGTGAGTTGCATCAAGGTTCTCAAAAACTCAAGCTCGTTGGTGAAATCGATAATCTCATCCGTTGAGCAGCACAAAACAGCCTGGTGAATTTGAGGTGGACGCGGAGGTAAGTATTGTCTGACAACGGCGGTTGTTGCGTCTCCCCCCGTCTGAAACCCCGCGATCGCCGCCTTAAACTCAGTTTTGAGCATAGCAAAAATTTGCGGCTGTTGCTCGCGTAGCTCTTGCAGCGACAGCCCTAACGCGCGGGCCCGATGCACCGAATCAATCGGATTGGTTGTGACGTGATAAACCACTGCAAAGATTGTGTTGCCCGATTCTTCATCAAAGGATTTTACCCAACTGCCAAACGGCGGCATGACAGGAAACACCAAATCTTCAGGCTCTAGACATTGAGCTAAAAACTCAGTTGTCGAAGTTTCCGTCACTTCAGCGAAATGCTGAGGCGAGCGGTTTTGACTCACGCGTTGAGAGATAGGAAGGCGCATAGGAGACGGAGCAAGACCGAATGGGAGCAGAATTCAGGATTTGACTGTGAAGTTAAGATTGGGAGTTTGTTGCCCTCAAAGCGCAAAGCAAATCACATAAATAACTTCATTGCTGTATCGGTTTGGCGTTGCCAAATCCTTTCACAAAGACCGCAATCCTAAAAAGAACCTCAATCCTTCATTCATTGTGCTGCAATTTTAATGGGAAGCAGCTCTTGCGATCGCAATCAGTTCATCTACTCAAACAATTTGTTGAGAACCTGTCATATAACCTATTCTTTATACAAAAAGAAATTTGATGAACTGACTCGCCACTTTCTGTTTAAGTCAGCACTTACAAGATAGTCCTTATTTCTTCTTTTTAGCCGCTGCTAAATCAACTTCTTCTAGCTCCGACAATCGAAAAGTGACTAATTTATCCCAATTTCCACCTTCAAAAAGAACCGCAGCTTTACCATCACTGACCCGCTGCACTAACCCTTGAAAGTGGTAGTAAGTATCGTTTGGGTTAATTACTTTAACTGTAGAACCGGGGAGAATCATGGCTTATAGGCGTTGAAACTGTCTTCTTTAGCTTACGGCATGACTTCAAGTTTCATGCCATTTTGATGGAGAAATGAGGATTGAAATTTTCGATTTTCTCGATTACTAATAACGAACTCTCTGGCGGAAGTTCGCAACCGACTCAACTAGACCGATCGCAACAAAGTTGGTTAGCAAGGCTGAGCGTCCATAGCTAATAAACGGCAGAGGGATACCTGTAACAGGAGCCAACCCAATCGTCATGCCGATATTGACGACTAACTGAAACAGCAACATAGAAAGTACGCCAACCGCCAACAAAGAGCCAAAATTGTCTTTTGCATTTTGAGCAATGATAACCAGGCGCAAACAAATCAACCAAAATACTGCCAGCAGAGCCATGCAGCCAACAAAGCCAAGTTCTTCACCGATCGCCGAGAAGATAAAGTCAGTGTGCTGCTCAGGAATAAAATTTAACTGCGTCTGGGTGCCCTGGTTTAGCCCATGCCCCCAAAGCTGCCCGGAACCGATCGCAATTCGCGATTGAATCAGGTGATAACCACCACCCAGTGGATCTTTGTCAGGGTCAAGAAACAACACCAGACGGTCTTTTTGGTAGTCTTTGAGGACGTTATCCCAAAGAAAGTGACCTAAACCGCCACTCAGCAGGTTCACAACCAGGGTAGCGAGAGTGCCTAAGCGGTGCCAGGGCAACGTGCGCCAGGCAATTGCGCCGGTCAACACCACCCAAACCGCCGACACACCAATAAACCAGGGCGACACGAAGGCCAGGTTGAAAAAGATGGTCGAAATAATCGGGGAGATCATCAGCACCAACCAACCAGGGTTGGCATTTCCCCAATAGAGCATGCCAAGACTGATCGCCCCAAATACCAGGGAAGTTCCCAAATCGGGTTGAATGAAGACTAACCCCCAGGGAACCGCTGTCACCGCTAAGGCTCGCAACATTGCAGGAATAGTGGAGGCGGTTCGCTCATGCAACATCGCTGCCAGGGTAATGATCACCCCGACTTTGGCAAACTCAGACGGTTGAATGTAAAAACCACCAATCGAGATCCAGCGTTGCGCCCCCAGAGCCGAGGTACCCACAAACATCACTGCCAAAAGCGACAGATTTGTAACTGCGTAAATCACCCACTTAAACTGCAACAAATACTCATACCGAGTTCTGGCGAGCAACAGGGCAAGAATTAAGCCAATGCCACCAATAATCCAGTGTTGCATCCAGTCCGTCCAACCCTGGTTTAGCTCGGCACTACGAATTAAGATGCCACCAAAGCCTGTGACGCCAACGATTAAAACAAGCAATGTCCAGTCAATATTCTGCCAGGGTTGAATTAAGGACTTCCATTGGATACGTTGCCAGATCGGACGTTGCAGCATGGGCGTAGGGATGGGTGAAGTTAGAAATAACAAAAAGAAAACGATCGCGATCGTTCCTTGATAGCAATCATCTTCGCTCTATGCTAAGGCAGCAACGGACACTTTTGCGGCAATTTGTTGAGCGATCGCGGTTAAGGCTTTAGCTGAGGCGCTTTCGGGTTCGGCAACCACAATCGGAATGCCGCGATCGCCCCCATCTCGCAGCGCAATCTCTAGCGGCACACAGCCTAAAAGTGGCACACCCAGCTCGGTTGCCGCCTTTTCGCCACCTTGAGAACCGAAAATATCATATTGGCGATCGGGCATGTCTGGCGGAATGAAATAACTCATGTTTTCAACAATACCCAGGACATTCACCCCAAGCTGCTGAAACATCTTTAACCCCCGGCGCGAATCGGATAACGCGACATTTTGAGGCGTTGTGACAATCACTGCCCCCGCCATCGGCACCGCCTGCGCCAGCGTGAGTTGAGCATCCCCCGTTCCCGGTGGCATATCGACAATCAAATAATCGAGGGCGCCCCACTGCACTTGATAAAGAAACTGACGAATGATGCCATTTAGCATGGGGCCACGCCAAATCACAGGTTGGTCTTTATCAATCAAAAAACCCATCGAGACGAGTTTGACCCCGTGGTTAAAGGCAGGCTCCAGCTCTTCGCCGTTTTCGCCCTGGCGCACGACCACACCGCCCCCTTCTAAGCCCAGCATGATCGGCGTGTTAGGGCCATAAATATCCGCATCGATCAAGCCGACTTTTGCCCCCGATTGGGCCAAGGCCACAGCCACATTCACGGCGACTGTGCTTTTACCAACGCCACCCTTACCACTGGAGATGGCAATAATATTTTTTACTCCGTCAATCCCGGCGCGATCGGGTAAGCCTTTTTGCTGAGGTGTCTCAGCGGTCACTTCGACATCAACCTGAGCCACCCCCGGCAGGGTTTTTACCGCTCTTTCGCAATCTTCTACGATGAATTGGCGTAACGGGCAGGCGGGCGTTGTCAAAACCAGCGTGAAGCTGACAGCACCCCCCTCAACCTTGACGTTACGAATCATGTTCAAATCGACCAGGCTTTTACGCAGCTCAGGGTCTTGAACGGGTTTAAGAACCTGCAAAACGGATTCAGGCGTTAGGGTATCGAGCATTTTGGGTGAGCGATCGCCAATTAATAAAGTTTCCTGAATGATCTTATCGCTATCGTTCACCAAGTGACGGCAACAACTTAGAGGAATTGTTTGGGATGTACATCAATAAAATAGGGGCATTGTAGAAAATGCCCCTATTCAAACGCTTTATTTAGTCAAGCCTACTTCTGCTCAGGCAACATACACTTGTCGCTATCGCAGCCTGCTGGCCCTTCAGTTAAGCTAAAGCCCTGGTCATAGCGACTCAGCGCCGCATAAAAATCGGTTGTGCGCTGGCGCGTTTTCACTTCCTGCTGCAACCGGAGATAGGTTTCGCGATCGATCTTCTCAAACGGCAACCGGGGGAACGGCGCATCAAATCGAGCCAGCAAGGCTGCACTGATGTAACCTTCATCATTTGCGATCGCCTGGGCAATGCGACGACCCAATGGCTCGATCTCAGCTTCGGTCAACTCCAGGGTGGCGCTGGTATTGTGGGCTGTGTAGTGGGTCTGCACCTGCATGTAAAAGTCAAACTGAGCCAACGCCGAAAATTGCTCAATTGGAATCTCATCGGCTCCCGGCAAGTTTGCCCATGACACCTCAACCGGAATCTCGACGAGCCACTCGGTACAACGTGGATCAAAGGGATCATTCAGCAGATTACCTTGCTCATCCTTATCAGACTGAGATGGCACAATGCTGTAGCCGTAGTCGAGGCAAGCCAACGCAACCGGGTCGTTTTTGCGGAAAGTGATGCGACGAATAAACCGTTGCGCTTTGGGTGGGTGCCAACCCGGAGAAGCCCCCGTCAGCAGAGATTTTGTCCCCGCAGGCTGCACAGTCGTGCAACGGTTCGGACGCTTCAGGTTGTGGCGATCGCAATACTCCCACACTGTCTGATGCACTGCCGACTTCCAGAGATGGAGATATTCACGTTCGCGCTCTTTGAACTCTAAACCCGTCACTGTGTCGGGGCGTCCGGCTTGCCACCAGCGCAGCCACTCAACCCCAAAAGCATGCACAAAGAAGTCAAACAAGCCCGTGAAGGAGACCCCAACAATCGGATCTAACTCACGAGACTTTTGATAACGCGGCTCATTAAAGCGATGGTTGAGCAACGCTGCAACTGATAAAGCACCTGCTTTAAATGCTTCAATCTGTTCATCAAAATTCTGAGGATCTAGCCGATTGAGGTGAACTTCGGCCAGGTTGCAGTGAAAGTCGGCCCCTAAGATCTCCCCACAAGGATTTAGACCATAGCGTTGCAAGCGATGCGCCAACTCATCAGCAGGCATCTGAGGATAGTGACTTTGCAGCCATTCAGCCGCTTTGCCCTGGTTGTAGGCTTGCAGAAACGCTAGGCGCAGTTCTGGTGTGGTGAGCAGGTCACAGTTCGAGCGAGCGATCGCCTCTGGTGCGTACTGAATTGCCCCTTCCCCTGAATAAAACTGCTTGCGTACCGCATCAATGCACTCGTCTTCAGTCGGCTTGTGGTGAAAGACACGCGTGTGGTTTGCCATCCGCAACGCATCACGCTCAGGGTCAATCCGCCAGTTACCCGACTCATCTTGCTGCCAGAGATTTTCTTTCGCACCGGCAAACGCATCATCGCTACTAATGCCCTGACGCATGCCCGCCGATCGCCGAATGTTACCTGCCACTACTGTCGCTGCCGCTTCATCAATTAACAAGCAGCACTCAATTGAGGTGAGTTGGCGACCATTTGCCCGATTCAAAATAGCGGCACAACGCTCATAGAGTCCCGGTAAGCGAATTGGGTTTGCGACCCCCCCGAACCCTTTCAAAATCTCACCTTCAGCCCGCACATCACTCAGATCGACAACGACCTGCACCGGACCGTTAAACCGCTCGTCTGAAGCAAGTTCTAATAAGGCCTGATACGACTGCACCCATCCCTGACGGCTATCACCCACAAAAATCTGCACGCGATCGCCAGCAACCACCACTTCGGTTATTTCGCGCCGTTGCTCAGGAGATGTCACACCAATATTGCCAGCCAAGGCAACCTGCAACTGATTTCGAATCACGGGCAACTGATTAATGTAGCGCGGCTCTAAAATTGCCCCCGTTCCACAGCCCATCATGGCGAGATCCATCATCAAGCCAAAAGCACGCCAATCAATCACATTCGTGCTAGTGCAGTTGTAAGCCCCCGAAAAATTCTCTGGTTTGCGAATCCAATCTGTGCCGCCAACCCACAGCCACCGTCCCGAAGGTAAACTCTTTAACTCTTGCTGCATGCGGCGGAGCAAGTCAGCCTCTTCTGCGCTCAGGTTGCCTAACTCGACCAACCCCTGCGTTGTTCGCTGAATCACATCCTCTAATGGTTCGCGAGCGCCATCTTGACGACGGCTATAGGTGCGGTAGAACACAGGGTTTGCCGTTGGAGCCGTCTCCGGAAACTGGATAGCAGTCTCACCTGTTATCAGAGAACTCGGATCGTTCGACAACTGAGATGAGCGAATGTGATTAAGTTCTTGAACCATAGGAACGTTTGCCTTGCGACTAGATCTGGGTGCTGAGGATGCCTATCTACACTATCAGTAGGGGCTATCCGTAGAGTTGTAGCACAAAAACCCAATTTTGCGATCGCCAAAGAGATCTCATCGCTTCGCTTCTTTCTCCTGATCTGCGCCTGATCTCTTCTCTATTCTGACTCGTCTTCTCTCTTCCCTCTGCTCCCTCCTATTTGTCTCTCCCGCCCTTCTTGCCCATTCGATTCTCTCCTAAAATCTCCTCCCCTCGTTTTCCAGACACCTATCTCAGGTCGAATCCCAAGTTGGAGTCTTTCTTGCAAAATAAGATGAGATTAAATCTGAACCCAGGAAATATCCTGTGGTAGAGTCGAAGCAATTTCCCTGCTGCGGTGTGATTATGGCCCAACCGATCAAGTTTTCTCTGGCGCAATGTCGTGTAAGCGGTATTTTGTTGCACCCGTCTTCGTTGCCCAGCCGATTTGGAATAGGCAGTATTGGGGCAAGAGCGCGCCGCTTTGTTGACTTTTTAGCCGATACCGGACAACAGATTTGGCAAGTCTTACCCCTGGGGCCAACTGGATTTGGCAACTCACCTTATATGTGCTATTCAGCGATGGCTGGCAACCCGCTGCTGATTAGCTTGGAAAGCATTCGTGACTACGGCTTTTTGTCAGATGACGACTTCCATGGCGTGCCTGATTTTTCAAGCGATCGCGTAGACTTCGACGCTGTGATCCAATACAAAATGCCGCTGCTGCGCAAAGCCTGTAACAACTTCATGCAGTATGCCTCGCATGACTATCGGGAGGCGTTCAACGCATTCTGTTATCAAAAAGGTTACTGGCTCGACGACTACGCTTTATTTATGGCGCTTAAGCTCGACCAAAACAACTTGCCCTGGAACCAGTGGGAACCTGAATTGGCTCACCGCAAGCCTGAAATGCTGGAAAAAGCGCGGTTTCGGTTAGCTGATGAAATTACTTTTCAGAAATATATCCAGTTTGAGTTTTCACGTCAGTGGACGGAGTTAAAGCAGTACGCCAATTCGCGCGGCGTATTTATTGTGGGAGACATCCCAATCTATGTGGCACACGATAGTGCAGATGTCTGGTCGCGTCCAGAGAACTTCTCGCTCGATGCCCGGACGGGCGAACCCGCCATGATGGCCGGAGTACCACCTGACTACTTCAGCGCAACAGGTCAGCTCTGGGGCAACCCGATTTATAACTGGGCCAGGTTGCAAAAGACAGGCTTCAAATGGTGGATTGAGCGATTCAGAGCGCTGCTCGATTACGTTGACTATATTCGCATCGATCATTTTCGGGGGTTTGAGTCGTTTTGGGCGGTGCCAAAGGGCGCACCCAATGCCATGAAGGGACGCTGGATACAAGCCAGAGGTCGCGCCTTTTTTGAAGCCCTGCGGCAAGAATTGGGCGATCTGCCAGTGATGGCAGAAGACTTAGGGGTAATTACGCCAGAGGTTGATGCGCTGCGCGATCGCTTCGATTTTCCTGGCATGAAAGTGCTGCAATTTGCATTTGGCTCTGACCCCGCCAATCCTTTTTTGCCATTTAACTATGTGCGCAACTGCGTGGTGTATACCGGCACGCACGATAACGACACGACAGTAGGTTGGTTTGAAAAAGCGAATGACTACGAGCGCTCAAACCTCTTAAGCTACATCGGTGGAGTTGCCGAAGATGGGGTTCACTGGGATCTGATTCGACTGGCCCTCAGCTCGATCGCCAATGTTGCGATCCTCCCCTTGCAAGATGTCCTCGGCCTCGGCTCTGAAGCCCGAATGAACTTCCCCAGCGTGGCAGAAGGCAACTGGGGTTGGCGTTTCCACATGGAAGACCTGACCCATGAAAGCCAAGACCGCTTGCGCCATTTAACCCGGTTATTGGGTCGAGCACCTCTGCATTGGTAAGGCGCTGTTCAGCAGTGATGTTGCTTTTTCAACGTGGCTGTAGCAGCCGGCGTTGCTGAATGTATATATGATTTTTGGATCAGCATCCCTATGCTAGGGGCGTTTCGCGTTCGCGTAGCGTTCCACCGGAGACAACGCCCTTACAGAATTCATACGCCCAATCAGCAACGCCTAGCAGCCCTCAATGATTTGTGAAATGAGAGAGGTGGAGTGAGAAGGTTTGCTTCGAGAACTTTCTCGCAATCCAGATAGGATCGCCATAGTCGGCATCGGTTTTGGCCGTGTCGGCGCGATGCGATCGGTATAGCCCCTAATTTTGGTAAAAACAACTATAATTCAAAGTACGTTACTCGCTCAAAAGGGGCTGCTTTGTGTTTACGACGACGTTCTCCAAACCTGCTACTGACCGGATTCCCCACGATTTATTTACAGCCATCAGCGACCTTAAGCAAGAACTCAATGCGGTTATTTTGGCGCACTACTACCAAGATGCCGACATTCAAGATATTGCCGACTACATTGGCGATTCTTTGGGGCTTTCACGCAAAGCAGCTAACACCGACGCAGAAGTGATTGTTTTTGCCGGAGTTCACTTTATGGCAGAAACCGCAAAAATTTTGAACCCCGACAAACTTGTATTGTTGCCTGATCTTAATGCCGGTTGTTCGCTGGCTGATAGCTGCCCGCCGGACAAATTTGCTGAATTTAAAGCAGCGCATCCCGATCACCTCGTGATCTCCTATATCAACTGCACCGCCGAGATTAAAGCACTCAGCGATATCATTTGCACCAGTTCCAATGCGGTGCAAATCGTGCGCCAAATTCCAGCCGATCAGCCAATCATTTTTGCGCCCGATCGCAACCTCGGCAAATATGTGATCGAGCAAACAGGGCGTGACATGGTGCTTTGGGACGGCAGTTGCATGGTGCATGAAACGTTTTCTGAGAAGAAAATGGTGCAACTCAAGATGGAGCATCCCGAAGCAGAGGCGATCGCGCATCCTGAGTGCGAACCGTCTGTTTTGCGACATGCTAGTTATATCGGCTCGACCACAGCACTGCTCAACTATGTGCAACAGAGCCAGAGCCAATCATTTATCGTGGCAACTGAACCAGGTATTTTGCACCAGATGCAAAAGTCAGCCCCCGATAAAATCTATATTCCAGCCCCCCCGTTGAATAACTGCGCCTGCAACGAGTGCCCTCACATGCGGCTTAACACCCTGGAAAAGCTGTATTTGTGTATGAAAAATCGCACCCCCGAAATTACTTTGCCCGAAGCAACACGAATCGCAGCTCTTAAACCGATTCAACGCATGTTAGAGATGAGTGCTTAATCATTACCAAAAGTAAAAGCCCGGTTAACCGGGCTTTTCATCCGACTGAGGAAAGGTTAAATCCTGTGGCAACCTGCAAAAGATTGAGGAAAAGACTGATTGCTCAACTGCAGCAGATTGTTAACTTTAGAGTGCCCAGAACGTTGGCGTAATTCGCACTTTTTCAGTCTCATAGCGCTACGCATTAAGGTTGAAGCGGATGTGGGCGTTGCGCTCCCAGCCAGAAGTTTCACCCTTAGCCCCTTTGCTTTTTTTGACACTGCTATACATCGGAGTTGTTAAGTCCTGACGCAGGTATTCGTAGGTTACAAAACCGACGTGGGTAAACTGGCCTTACTCAGGCTCCTCTATTTCAGAAATTGAATAGGTTTGGGTTGAGTCTCTCAGGCAGAAATGGGATTTGAAGGGCCGTAGCCCTGCTTCAAAAAAAAGTTCTTCTGGCACAATCTGGTTGCGCCCCCGTGACTTCGCCTCATAAAGGGCACGGTCAGCCGCTGCAACTAGCTGTTTGGGGAATAGCAGTTGAGTTGGAACAATCGTAGCGACACCCAGGCTGACCGTGATATGGGAAGAAATGCCAGAACCGCAATGGGGAATCGTAAGCAACGCCACTTTTTGCAGGATCTCTTGGGCAACTTGCACAGCTCCATCCAGTGGTGTGTTTGGCAAAATGACGGCAAACTCCTCGCCCCCATAGCGAGCGACCAGGTCAGCGGGACGCTTAACCGTTTCTCGTAAGACTTTCGCAATTCGACAAAGGCACTGATCACCGGCCTGGTGACCATAGGTATCGTTGTAACTTTTAAAGAAATCAACATCACACAAGATCAGGGAAAGGGGCGAACTTTCGCGCGACAGCCTGCGCCACTCTAAGAACAGATGCTCGTCAAACCGCCGCCGATTAGCGAGCTGGGTCAAGCCATCCAGATTGGCAAGCTGTTCTAACTCATGAATCGCCGCCTGGAGCGCCATCTCAACCGTGTGGCGATCGCGAATCTCTTGCTGTAACCGCTCATTTTGTTGTTGCAATTCTTTTTGCAGGCGGCGAATTGTCACATGAGTCGCAACCCGCGCAATCACTTCAGCAACGCGGAAGGGCTTGGTGATGTAATCGACACCACCCACATCAAACGCTCGAATTTTGTCGCTCACCTCATTGAGGGCGCTGATAAAAATTACGGGAATTTCGCGCGTCTTGGGGTTCGCTTTTAAGTGCTGGCAAACCTCATACCCATCCATATCAGGCATACTGATGTCTAGCAAAACCAGATCAGGGGGCGCTAGCTCAACCAAAGCCAGTGCCTTCTTCCCGCTGTTCACAGCCTGTACGGTATAACCTTTGCGGGTCAACATTCGCGTTAACAGGTCAAGATTGGCGGGTGTATCATCTACGAGCAGGATGTTGCCCTGATTTATATCAGTACCGAGATTGTTCATCCTGAGTTCCGTTGCACTACCTCCAGAGTTCCCAAAAATTGTCTGTTTGGTAGGTATGCCTCTGTTTGGAGTGATAATTTAATGCAAAGTTCAAGCAGCATTCACTGGAACAGGTTTACAAAGAGGCCAGTCTCCACAATAGAAGGGAGTTTCATGAGAGACAATGGGAAATCCCGCAGATGTCAAATTGAGGCAAGTGAAATGTCGGGCTAAGTATGTAAACGGAGACTTTACATTTGATTCTGTTTGACTGAGAGGTATATCGATGATTGAAGTTGAACACCTGAGTAAGTCCTATGGCTCTACCACAGCGATTGAGGATGTGACCTTTGCAGTTGAGCCAGGCGAGATTCTAGGTTTTTTGGGTCCGAACGGAGCCGGAAAGACAACTACCATGCGGATTTTGACTGGATATTTGCCTGCCTCAGCAGGAACAGCCAAAGTCGCCGGGTTTGAAGTTCATGAAAACTCAATGGCGGTTCGGCAACGGATCGGGTATTTACCAGAAAGCCCTCCCCTCTACCCAGAGATGACAATTGAGGGTTTTCTCCATTTCGTCGCGCGAATTAAAGGGGTTAGTGCTGGCGATCGCGCCGAACGGGTGCAAATCGCGCTAGAGCGGTGTGGCCTCAGCGATCGCCCCAAAACCATGATTCGCAAGCTGTCAAAAGGTTATCGGCAACGGGTTGGCATTGCCCAGGCGATCGTTCACGATCCACCTGTGATTGTGTTAGACGAACCGACGGTCGGTTTGGATCCACGTCAAATCATTGAAGTGCGTAACCTGATCAAAAATCTGGCGGGCGATCATACGGTCATTCTCTCGACCCACATCTTGCCCGAGGTGAGCATGACCTGTAGTCGGGTTGCCATCATCAACAAAGGAAAAATTGTCGCGACCAACTCTCCAGATGCCTTGATGACAGACTTAATGGGGGGCGATGGGTACAACATAGAGCTAGAAGGCGATGTGACCGATCTGCTCCCCTTGCTCAGCAAGCTACCGGGTGTAAAAAGCCTTGAGGCAGCGACCGCAGCGGTGCCAGAAGGGCGATCGCAGTGGCACGTTTTCACTCAACCGGGGGTTGATATTGGGCGAACTTTAGCGGCTACGATTGTTGGCGCAGGCGTTGGACTTTATGAAATGCGTCGCGTTCGCGCTAGCCTGGAAGATGTCTTTTTGCAGCTTACAACAGCAGAAAGCACCGAGGCAGAAAGCACAGACAGTGTTCCCCTGGATGCTGAACCAGAGGCATCTGATGCAGAACCAACAGCAGGAGAGACGTAAGCAATGCGGATTATTTTCAGCAATATTTTGGCCATCTACCGACGAGAATTGCAGGGTTATTTTGCTTCTCCGTTGGCGTATACGATCGCGGGGGTCTTTTGGCTCCTGGCTGGGTTCTTCTTCATTAACCTGCTCAATGCTTACAATTTGGGATCACTCCAAGCTGATACGACGGGCAACACAACTCCGCTCGATGTGCCGTACCTCTTTTTGCAAGCCTTTTTGGGCGTGTTGAGTTCGGTGGCGCTGTTTTTGCTGCCCATTCTGTCGATGGGGCTTTACGCTGAGGAGCGCAAGCGGGGCACGTTAGAGTTGCTGGCCACCTCACCCGTGACAAACTGGGCCGTTGCGCTGGCAAAATTATTGGCGGTTGTCACCTTCTTTGCCACGATGGTGTTGCCCTTGCTGGTCTACGAGGCGATCGTGTTTGGTGCGACAACCCCACCCATGAATTGGAATGTCATTCTCTTGGGGCATTTGGGTTTACTGCTGTTGGCTGCTGCCGTTCTCTCGCTGGGGATGTTTATCTCATCCTTGACCGACAGCACGATTTTGGCCGCGGTTTTCACCTTTGGGCTGGTGCTATTTTTATGGATTGTCGAGCTAGTCGGTCAACGGTTGGGTGGCCCAATTGGCAATGCGTTAAGCCACTTATCGTTGCTGAAGCATTTCAACAACTTGACCCAAGGAATTGTCGATAGCAGCAGCTTAGTGCTGTTTGCCAGCTATATCGTGCTGGGACTATTTTTAACGGCTCAATCAGTTGATGCATTTCGGTTTCAACGCAGCTAAAAATTAAATTTCAACTGAGCCAGTCCCCGATTTTAGAACGCAAGCCCCATTCATGATCTATCCCACACCCAATTAAGTTATGAATGCGACACATCAGATTCCCTTGCCTGCGGCATCCCCAAAGCCCCTTCGGGGACGCGCTTGCGCGTAGCATCAGGGAGAGTAAAAGGGATCGGCTCAGAACAGTGGTCTATCATTCAGACCCATTTAATTTGATATTACTTTTGTTTCGTTTTCTCGCTTGGGTCGTGGTGATAGCAGGTTAAACATGCCGCTAAAAGGGATAAAGAGCGACCTTTCTCAGCCTCCAAACCACGCCTCTGTACTCTGCGATTGACCTTCCTCACGATTATGAAAAAAATCACGCCTCTACTTCCCTACTTAAAATATTTGTTTTGGCTGGGACCCGTTTTGTTGATTGCGGGTTTGACCGCTGGTTTAGTCTCCGGTGTGTGGAATGCCATTCCGGTTGTCTTAATCCTTCTAGGGTTGGGGTTGATTGTTGCATGGTTCACACTTGCCCTACGTAATGCTGACTCAGCCCAGGCCGAGTTTTTGCAACGGCGATCAACCCAGGTAGGGGCGAATGCGGTTGTTGCTACCCTCTCGGCGCTGGCGATTTTTGGTCTGGTCAACTTTTTGGCCGCACGCTATGTGGGACGCGTCGATCTGACTGAGAATCAGGTTTTTACGTTGGCTCCTGAAACCCAGCAGGTTGTGAAGAATTTGCAGCAACCCGTCAAAGCCTGGGTGTTTACGCCGAACTCACTGGCAAACCAACAAGACCGGGAGTTGTTAGAGAGTTACCGACGGTTGGGCGATCGCTTTAGCTATGAGTTTGTTGACCCAAACAGCCAGCCCACTTTGGTGCAAAAGTTAGAGGTCAAGAGTCCGGGGGATGTGATTGTGCAGGTGCAACCGGACGGACGCAAGCAATACCTTCAAACGGTTTCGCCAAACGATGCCGCTCAGCTAGCCAGTCAGGGGCAACGCTTAACCGAAGCCAAATTAACAACCGCGATCGCCCAAGTCACCAGTCCTCGCCAGTCGCAAGTCTACTTCTTGCAAGGGCATGGTGAGCGTGCGTTAGAACCGGGAGCAGAGGATGCAATCTCGGAGGCGATCGGCAGCTTAAAAGAACGGGACATTGTGATCAATCCCCTATTGCTGGCAGAAAGCTTAAAGATTCCGGCAGACGCAGATGTAGTAGTGCTGGCAGGCCCGCAAAAGCCATTATTAGCCCAAGAAGTGAAGGCACTGGATGCGTATCTGGAGCAAGGCGGCAATTTACTCGTGATGGCAGATCCACAAACCAATCCTGGGCTTGACTCACTCCTGAATGAGTGGGGCATTCGGCTGGATGACCGGGTTGTGATTGATGTCTCGCAGCAAATTGCGAATTTGGGGCCAATTTATGCGCTTGTGACGCAGTATGGCGACCATCCGATTACGAAAGAGTTTGGCAACCGCTATTCGTTCTACCCGTTGGCGCGCCCGGTCGATGTTGACCCAAAATCAGGCATCGTTTCGACGCCGCTGCTATACACCAGTGCCGAAAGTTGGGGCGAAACGGATCTCAAAAATCAGCCGTTGAAGTTTGATCAAGGCCGCGATCGCCAGGGGCCTTTATTGTTGGGTGTGGCGCTCAGCCGACCTGTCACCGCCAAACCACAACCAACTCCATCACCCAGTCCCTCACCGGGAGCAGCCTCTCCTAGCCCGACACCCAGCCCTAGCCCTGAGGCCAAGGCAGACCCCAAAAAGGAATCGCGTCTCGTGGTGATTGGTAACTCTCGGTTTGCGTCGGATGGTTTATATAGTCAACCGCAATTTGTGAATGGCGACTTGTTTCTCAACTCCGTCCGCTGGCTCAGTCAGTCAGATCAACAGGTGCTATCCATCAGTCCTAAAACGCCTCAAAATCGCCGCTTTAACTTGAGCGGTCAGCAAGCCAGCCTCGCTGGTTGGACGGCGATCGCCCTGCTTCCTTTACTTGGCTTTACCACCGCGATCGCCGTTTGGTGGAAGCGTCGTTAATTGCTCTGAATTGAAACCGATGAAACTGCAACGAACTCCCTTGATTTTGCTGATTTCGGCTCTGCTGCTAGGTGGTGTCGTCTTCGCCCTCGAACGGCAAAAACCTGCACCAACGCCAACAGCGACCGCGAAAAGTGAACCCCTCTTCTCCTTTAAAGAGGCCGATATTAAACAAGTGCGACTGACAACACCAACGCAGAAACTGGCGTTTGAGAAGGTGCCTGCGGCAAAAGCGGCGAAACCAGCAGCTGCACCGAAACCTGCCACTAGCCCAACCCCACAAGCGACCAACACGCCCGCGGTTTTACCCAGTCCCAGTCCGGTTGAAAAAGCTGAGGTCTGGCAAATGACCGAGCCGAAAAAAGTGTTAGCAGAGGATGCCGCGATCGCCTTTTTGCTGAATCAGTTGGCAACGGGTACAAGCCAGCAAAAACTGACGATTCAGCCCAATCAGTTGGCTGAGTTTGGGTTTGACAAACCGACAGCAACGGTTGAGGTGACGTTAGCCGATCAGAAAAAACATCGGATTGTGCTGGGTAAGCCGAACTTTAACCGCAGTGGAATTTACGCTCAAATCGATCCACCGACACCTGCGAACCAAACTATTACTGTATATTTGGCACCAATTGACTTAGAAAGTGCGGTCACGCGATCGCTAACTGATTGGCAAGCACCGCCCCCTGGGGCTGCATCACCCGCTCCTACGCTCCCACCCGCTCCTTAATTTTCAACGATTCTTTATGTCTCACCCTACTGCCACGCTGCTGATTTCGTGTCCCGATCAACGAGGGTTGGTCGCAAAGATCGCCAATTTTATTTACGCCAATGGTGGCAATATTGTGCATGCCGATCAACATACAGACGCGGTAGCAGGGCTGTTTTTAACGCGGATTGAATGGGAGTTAGAAGGGTTTAATTTACCCAGAGAGTTGATTGCGCCTGCGTTTAATGCGATCGCCCAACCGCTGCAGGCCAACTGGCAACTGCACTTTTCAGATGATGCGCCGCGAATTGCGATTTGGGTCAGTCGGCAGGATCACTGTTTGTTTGACTTAATCTGGCGGCAGCGATCCGGTGAGTTTCAGGCAACAATTCCGCTAATTATCAGCAACCACCCTGATTTAGAGGACATTGCGAAACAGTTTGCGATCGATTTTCATTGCATTCCAATTACGAAAGAGACAAAAGCTGAGCAAGAAGCGAAAGAACTTTCGCTTCTCAAGCAATATCAGATTGATTTAGTCATTTTGGCAAAGTATATGCAGGTGTTAAGCCCTGACTTTGTTACTCAATTTCCCAATGTGATTAATATTCATCACTCTTTTTTGCCAGCCTTTCCGGGAGCGAACCCTTACCAGCGGGCACATGCGCGAGGGGTGAAGATTATTGGCGCAACGGCGCATTATGTCACGGCTGATTTAGATGAAGGCCCAATTATTGAGCAAGATGTGGTGCGAGTCAGCCACCGCGATGATGTGAATGATTTGATCCGCAAGGGGAAGGATCTGGAGCGGATTGTGTTGGCGCGGGCGGTACGCTTGCATTTGCAAAATCGCGTTTTGGTTTATGGCAACCGTACAGTTGTGTTTGCTTGAGTTGTTAACTAATGCCTCTTGTACTTTGTTCTGCGTTGTCTTGTTAGGTGTTCAATCGCTCAAAAGAGCCATTCACAATCCCAAGTTCCTTCGAACACCCCGCGAGGGCGATCGTCTTTGTAACCGTCGCCTTACTCCACCCGTCCCTTCGATACACGCTCGAAGTGCCAATTCAGTCACCCTTAACGCCTAGCGAGCTAACCATTCAACACAAACACGTATAACCTTGTCTGGGCGTTTCGCGAAACGCCCTTACAGGGAGTGAGGCCCCTACAATGCGAGGGCGTGGGGAATGTTACG
The DNA here is from genome assembly GCA_015296075.1 of Leptolyngbyaceae cyanobacterium M33_DOE_097. Lineage (GTDB taxonomy): Bacteria > Cyanobacteriota > Cyanobacteriia > Leptolyngbyales > Leptolyngbyaceae > DSRU01. Next base: position 25,582 of record DVDV01000108.1, read on the forward strand.
CGACACGCAGTTAGATCACGGGAAAGTCCCCCGATCTGGCGGCTCCGCCACCCCCAAATCTTCGCTAAAACTCCATCAGAAAAGGCTTTTGCTAAAAGCATGACAAAGAGTTTAAGGTGAGGTGGGAAACCTGCTGCGCAGGCTTAAACGACATCCTTAAGCTCTTCACAAGACTCTTCTACTGCACCAACCCAGCCTGAGTCACCTTACCTTTCACCCGTCACAACATAAGCTACCCGCTTACCAATATTCGTCGCATGGTCGGCCATCCGCTCAAGGTGACGAATGATAAGAATCATCAACACCACTGGCTCAATCACCCCTGGCACGTCCTTCTGCAAAGCAAGGCGATCGTAAAGCGTCGCATAGTCAAGATCTACCGCATCATCGCGAATTTTAACAGCTCGCCCAGACGTTGCATCCATGTCAGACAGAGCCTCCAGGCTCATCGCTAACATCGCTCGACAGCGATCGCACATCCGCTGCATCTGCCACATACAATCACTCGGCGGATACGGAAACAGGCGAACAGCGATTTCTCCCAAATCTTCGGCATAGTCGCCAATTCGCTCAAGATCACGCACAAGCTGCATAATTGCACTTAACAACCGCAGATCTTCAGTCGCTAAAGCCTGAGTGGCCATCAGGCTGACACAGTCTTGCTCAATTTGCTTATAAAATTGGTCGATTTGATCATCTTGAATCGAGATTTTGGGTGGGGCTTCTAAATCGCGCTCAAACAATGCCTGTCTTGCAAGCCAAAACGAATTTTCGACCAGTGCGCCCATCCGCAAAACATCTTGCTGTAACCGCTTAACCTGACGCTCAAATTGAGCGCGAGACGGTTGTTCTGACACGCCAAAAGATGTGTTTACCATGCTCAACCCCAATGGATAGAGTCGATCTGCTTCAGCCAAGCGCATAAAGCATCCCACAATTATAGCTAGAGAGATTCAAACCCTTGGGTTTACAGAATACAGAGTGCAAAAGTTGTATTCCGGTGTAGCTTGGAGGGTGAAAGCTCCAGGGAGCGATCGCCCAACCGTCTAGCTATATTTGTTTGAAAATCTTTTGCTCTTAAAAAAGCAAACTCGATTCTATCCTTTTAATGACACTTTACAAGTGGGCACTCACCCCAAAAATCTCTCAAACAGATGGTTTTTTTAAAAAAAGCATCGGATCTGCCCAACCCAAACCAGAAATATTTTCAATTGATTGGCTGTCTTTGCTTTAAAAATAGAATTCGAGATTGACCTGAATCCTTCTGTTCCCCGTTTCATCTGGGGTGCTGCACCCAGTACACTTTAGCTTTTTACTATGTCGGATTTGACGAACTCTTCTGCCTTATTTGTTCAACTACAACAACGCTACCCCGGTGCTGGCCTCATCACTGAACTTGTGCAAGTCCATCAAGAACAGTTCATCGTGCGGGCACTGGTGCAGTTGGCGGGTGCGCCATTTGTATCGGGGATGGCGGCGGCTAAAACAATCGAGCAAGCAGAAGATGCTGCGCGGCAGCGAGTCATTCAACTCTTAGGCATCACGACTGGCAGCGAGTTAGCATCTGTGAAACCCTCGCTACAAAGCCATTTGCTCACAAGTCCGCTTGATAATGGTGGCTTGTTTTCGATGCCAACGCCACCACCTGTGTCGGAGCCTGACGAGCCTGCCCACGCGGCAGCGATCCCGCCGTTGCCGACTGCGACGTTTGCGCCCCTCTCAACTCCCGCGATCGCCGATCTAGCCCCACCCCCCGAAGAGATCAGCCCCATTCCACCCGAAATCAAACCCTTTGAGCCTGCTCCTAAAGAGACTCCAGCGCGAAAGAAATCAACGCGGGCAACAAAACCTGCGCCCGAACCCGAACCCGAACCGGATTTTCCGCCTGACTTCCCACCAGAAGAGCTGGAAGACCATACACCCGTCGATCTCTCGGAATTAATCGTGATGACCGATATTGAGATGCAACGGGTGGGGTGGAAGCGGAAAACAGGGCAAGAGCATTTGCTCGACACCTATGGGGTCAAAACCCGCGCCGAACTCAACGAAGATCAGCTCCTGGAATTTCTCCATTTTTTGCGAGCACTTCCGTCTCAATACGACACAATGTGAGGCAGGCTCTGCTGATTTAAAGCAGAGTGATTTTGCTAACCGCTCGATCGCTGACTGAGGCTCTCAGAGTCTTTGCTTGGCTCAGTTTCGCTAATCACCGCTGTTGCTAATCAGTTGCCCTTTTAGGACCAGCGTTCTGACAGCAAACTAATTTGGCATGTTATGGATGCCTCAATCAAATTTCAGTTGGGCACTCTAAAACAATCACAGGGTAGAGGAGTGAAGGGTTATTGACGCATCTATGACCCAACGAAACAGGAATCATAAATGGGTGGCACAACTCTTGACGGTTTGCTAACCTTTTCTCACTCTAAGAAGATATCGAAGGCGTGTCACTTCTTAAGTCGGTGTAAAACGTATCAAAGATTGTCAAAAACAGACGAGCCTTCTTGCTACTATTCGTGAATCAGTGCATCGCACGTGGAGATCACCCCTATGGATCTGGAAGAGGATCAAAAACGGTGTTGTGAACGGTTAAATTGGGCGATCGCTCAACTGGGTGGTGACCCAAACCCCAGCTTGATTGCTCGCATCGCTGGGCTTGTCATTCAGACGATGACGGGGCCGTGGCGCTTTTTTCATACGCCTGAGCATATTTTTGAGGTAGGCGAGTCCGGTGATGCGGTTGAAGTGTTGGCAGCCCTCTTTCATGATTTAGTCTATGTGCAGGTAGACCAGGGGGTTAGCGTGAATATCAGTGCGTTCATCTCACCGTTTGTCAAAGAGGTGAATGGGCAACTGGTGATTCGCGATCGCGATGACTTGCCCGACGATCTGATGTTTGAGTTGATGCTGGGGGTGTTTGGCTTTCAGCCAGGGCAGGGTTTGATACCGACGGCTGGGCAAAATGAGTTTTTGAGCGCAGTGATTGGCGCAAAGTGCTTGCAACACGCCCTTTCTCTGGGCAGTATTGCTGAAATTGCGAGCTGTATTGAAGCGACGATTCCTTTTCGGGGCCGAGCCGAAGATGGCTCAACTCCTGGTGAGCGGTTGCATCACCGTTTAGAAGCGGTTAACCAAACCTATTCGCTGGGCTGGAGTACGGCGGCTATCGATGCGATCGTCAAGCGAGCCGTTCGACTGGCGAATCGCGATGTCGAAAACTTTGCTTACCCGGCTTCGGCTGACTTTCTCGACAACACCTGGAACTTGTTGCCTGAAACAAACCATGATTTAGCAAATGCCAACTCCTACACCGTTTACGGGTATCGGATGTCACTGCAAAAGATGGAAGGGTTTATGTACTTCCTAAAGCCCGAACTGGTGTTTCAGCGCTTTCAAAACGAGCCCGAAGAAGCCGTCTATCAACAACTGGTCGAGCGAACCGGGCGCAATTTAGACGTTGCCCGTCTCTATTTGGGCAGTAAACTTCTGTCGATCGCCGTTGTAGAAGCCCTTTCGCGACGAATTGGGCGCGATATTCCCCTGGCCACGATGATGGGTGAGCTACCCTCGTTTGGGGTAACAACCGCTCAACTCGAAAACTTTCTGCCAATAGTCGATGTGATGCCCTACCCCCCCGAAACGGATCTAGAGTGGGAAGTTTTGAGCCTGCTTGAAAAGGGCCGGAGTCAGTCGTCTTCCTATGACATTAAAAACTCACCCGTTGCAACCTACTTGATTAAGTCGCTTGGTTTCAAAGCTTCACGAGAACTTTTGAAAGAGGCAAAAGCCTTCTTTAAGGGCGATTTAACAGCTGAAGAGTTTTTGCAATGCTGCGATCGCTCGGTGCTGGAACCGATTGTTTCAGGGGTGGCAAAAGTTTTTGCAAGTCGTCAAGAAGCAGTACAGCGCGAGCGAATTAGTAGCCAAGTGCATTCCTAAAAGCGAGATTCGTTTTGTAAGATGGGGCAGAAGCATCAGGGGCATTTGCGGATTCGATCTGCCGTCGTGTTACTTAAACAATGCCTGAAAAACCGTCACATCAACAAACCGAAACTCTCTCTGTTAATCTACCTACGACTGTTCACCAGCAGTCGGTTACTCGGACTGTCACCTCAGTTCAAGCGCGTCGCACAGCTAAGCTAGGCCACTGGTTGATGGGCCTCTGGGCGCTCGCGGGGGCGATGTTAGCAGGCAGTCAATCCAATTTGAGCCAGATGCTTGAGCGGCAAGCCCAGATCTGGTTTTTTGAGTTGCGCGGTCCTGTAGCAGCTCCACCCGAAATTGTGATTCTAGGGCTGGATGAAGACTCAACCATGCAGGGTACCCAGATCTACCCGACCGATCCCCAAAAGTTTGCTGATCTGGAACCGCTCCAAAATGCCCCACCTAAGCGCAGTGCCTACGCGATCGCGATTGATCGGTTAATGCAAGCAGGTGCAAAGGCGATCGCGGTCGATGTTGTGATGGATGCTGTGGGGTCTGATCCCAAAGCGGATCAACACCTGAGTCAGGTATTGGCAAAATATCCCAATCGCGTTACTTTAGCCGCTCAGTTTGACACGGTTTTGACGGATAGCGGGCAACGCACCCAGGTCATCACCCCCAACCCCATTTTTGAGTCTGCGTCCTTATCCATTGGGCATATCAATTTTTCGCCAGCCGCCAATGGCAAGATTCATTCCTTGGGCAACCAGTACCCTAAACTGGTCGCGCAAACCTACCCCCCCGAAATCGCAGCTGACTTTTTAGAGAACAGTGGGCAACTCCCCTCCTTTGCCGAAGCCGTGTTAAAAGCGGCCAACTTGCCCTTCGACCCCAATCACGGCACCGACATTTTTTATTACGGTCCCAAAGACACCTTTCGACACATACCCATCTGGCATGTACTCGATCGCGAAAATTGGCAAAAGTATCTCAAAGAGGGGGCATTTAAGGACAAGATTGTCTTAATTGGCCCCACCGCCGCAAACTACCGCGATTTCCATAGTGCGCCGTTTTCGGGTACATTTCGCTACCCCAACCAAATGACAGGGATTGAGATCAACGCCAACGCGATCGCTACTCTGCTTTACAATCGCGCCATTTCAACGGCGATTCCTCATCCCTGGGGGCAAGCCGCCTACGTCTTAGTGCTTGTCTTAGGTGCGGGTTGGCTGCAAAGTCGGGCACAGCGATCGCCCGTCCAACTGGCTCTGTCTAGCGCGATGGTTTTAGGAGTTGCGCTTGTCAGTTATGGGGTGTTTACCTACGGCTATCGGATTTTGCCAGCTGCCGTGCCAATGGGGGCGATCGCGGCGAGTGGCGTCACCTACTTTTTGACCCAGACGGTGAGCGATTACCTGCGCCGCTTACAGCTACGCCAAACCCTGGCACAGTACGCCAATTCACCAATTGTGCAAGAAATTATTAGCCAGCAGGAGGATTTGCAAGACATCCTGAGCCAACGTGAAAAAGCCGTTTTTGGCAAGTTACTGGCTAACCGCTATCGCATTGTCAAAGTGTTGGGTTCAGGCGGATTTAGCGAAACCTACATCTCAGAAGACATCCATCGTCCTGGGAACCCAATATGTGTGGTCAAGCACCTGCGCCTCATCAGCGACAACCCCAAACTGCTAAAACTGGCGCGGCTTTTGTTTCAACGCGAAGCCAACACGCTAGAACGGTTGGGTAAACACGATCGCATCCCACAGCTACTCGCCTATTTTGAAGAAGCGGGCGAATTCTACCTCGTCCAAGAATTTATTGCCGGACACCCCCTCAGTACCGAGTTGCGAATTGGCATTCCGCTGCCGGAAGTGCGGGTGGTTGCCATTATGAAAGAGCTGCTAGAGATCTTGGAATTTGTGCACGGGCAAAATGTCATTCACCGAGACATCAAGCCGAGCAACGTGATTCGCCGGAAGTCTGATCACAAGTTGGTGTTGATTGATTTTGGAGCCGTCAAGGAAATTTCTGCCTTAGTTGACGAACCCGAACAAAGTAGCGTCACCGTCGGCATCGGCACTAAGGGCTTTATGCCCAATGAGCAGTATGCCGGAAATCCTCGATTTAACAGCGACATCTATGCAATTGGCATGACTGGCATTCAAGCATTGACCGGGCTGCCACCCAGCAACCTCAAGACTGATCCCCAAACGGGGGAAGTACTCTGGCGCGATCGCACTCAGGTGAGCCGTGTTCTGGCTGATGTCATCAGCAAAATGGTACTCTACGACTTCACCAAGCGCTATCAGTCTGTGCAAGAAGTTTTGCAAGACCTGGAAAAAGTTGAATCTGCTTCAGTCGCAACTAATTGGGCGTTTGAGGCGATTCCTGCAGGAGAACGACCAGCCCCAGCCAATGAACCCGTTACGCTCTCTGAAGAAGACCCATTCTTCTATGCCCCCACTCGCCAGTGGCTCTCAACCTCGCCGACTTCTGATGTTGTAGAAGCTATGCAGGAAGTGGATGAGTATCAAGCGGAGAGAGAAATAAATGAGGAGAAAGAGAAATAGCAAACGGGCGATCAGAGCAGGAACTGCCTTATTGATTTTGCTGCAAGCGCACTTTGGCAGCCTGCTCAAACCATTTCACAACGTGTGAAACCGTCAAATCTTCGATCGCAACGTCTGCGTTAGCCGCAGCTTGTTGGAGTGGCTTGCGCGATGAAACCACCATTTGAGCAAAAAAGCTGCGAAAGTCTCGGTCGATGTCACCTTCCAGACTTTGGTCTTGATAGACCCAATCTTCGATTTGCTCTGGGTTCAAATCGTGAATTGCCATCTGCTGTTGCTCTGCTATGAGCTTGAGCGATCGCAGGGCATAGATTGCCACACGTGCCGCAAACTTATCTTGAGAAGTCATCAACGCCTGATCAACCTCAGCGCATTCGGCAACAGTTAAAAAGTCAGCAGACTGCATACGATAAACCTTGAGCGATGTCTTAGCCCATTGTATTCAGCCAGGGGCGATCAAGGGGTCGTCTTGCCCTCATACCTTTGGAATTAAAACATCTTGAAGCTAGAAACCTGGGTTTAGCCATATCGGACGCTCTTTGACAATTCTTAAAATGCCCGTAAGCACTGTTTTATAGGGACTTCCAGCAGGTGCGATCGGATGTTCTAGACTAACGCTCCCCCGCCGCCCTACGATTTACACTCAGAGAAAGTTTTGATGGAGTAACATCATGGCTGCTTTAAAAGTCGGCATTAATGGATTTGGACGCATTGGGCGGCTGGTGTTTCGTGCTGGAATCAACAACCCCAACATTGAATTTGTCGGCATCAACGACCTGGTTCCCTCCGATAACCTGGCCTACCTGCTGGAGTATGACTCGACCCACGGCAAGTTTGACGGCACGATTGACGCTAAGCCCGATGGCATCGTGGTAAATGGCAAGTTTGTCCCTTGCTTTGCGATGCGCAACCCTGAAGAACTCCCCTGGGGTAAAGTTGGCGCTGATTACGTCGTCGAGTCAACCGGCATCTTTACAGACCACGAAGGCGCAATGAAGCATGTCACGGCTGGCGCTAAGCGGGTGATTATTTCTGCCCCGACCAAAACCCCCGATCAGGTCAAAACGATTGTGGTTGGGGTTAACTGCGATGAATTTGATCCAGCGCAGCACACGATTGTCTCAAATGCGAGTTGCACCACGAACTGTCTGGCTCCGATCGCCAAAGTCATTCACCAAAACTTTGGGTTAGCGGAGGGGTTGATGACCACTGTTCACGCGATGACTGCAACACAACCCACTGTTGACGGTCCCAGCAAAAAAGATTGGCGCGGCGGGCGCGGAGCCAGTCAAAACATTATTCCGGCTTCAACGGGGGCGGCTAAAGCCGTGACGCTGGTACTGCCAGAACTCAAGGGTAAGTTGACCGGAATGGCATTTCGGGTGCCAACGCCCGATGTCTCCGTAGTGGATCTGACGTTTAAGACTGAGCGAGCAACCACCTACAAAGACATTTGTGCAGCGATGAAAGAAGCGGCTGAGAATGGGCTGAAGGGCATTTTGGGTTATACCGACGAAATGGTTGTGTCGTCTGACTTTACGACAGACAACCGCTCCAGCATTTTTGATGCCGATGCCGGAATTGAGCTGAACTCCAACTTCTTCAAAGTTGTGTCCTGGTATGACAATGAGTGGGGCTACTCAAACCGCGTGCTTGACCTGATGGTGATCATGGCTAAAAAAGAAGGCATCCTCAGCTAAAGTCTGCTGCAAGATGACTCTGCAAGACCCTGGATTCTAGAAGAATCTGGGGCTTTAAATTTCTGGGGCAAGTTGGTTTAGATAACGGCGAATCAGGGCGATCGTCACAGCAGGTAACTCTAGTTGAGGCGTTAGTCCAACTTCCTCTAACACATCAAACTTTTGAATCGCCTGGGGATTGAGATCCGCTAAGCGCCGCCCAATCTGCGGCCCGGTAAACTGAGACTTGCGCCCCCAAAGAATCGCCGTTGGTACTGTGAGTTGAGACACATAGTTGGCCAGGTCAAAACACAAGTCACCCCGCACAAATGAAAGGGCGGTGTAGTCGGCGTTGGGTTGGCGAGCTGAGGCCAGGTAAGCATCAATAATCTCAGGATAAACGCGCTCAGGCCGTGCAAATTGGCGTTGTTCTAAAAAACTACGAATCCCTTGAGGCGTGGCGACACCAAAGTTATAAAGGACGCGATCCAGCACAGGAGTGCTGACCAGTTGGGCAAAGAAGCTGCGGCTGTAGTCTTCACCAAAGTCTGACAAACCTGCTGGGGTCGTCAAAATTAAGCAGCGAAATAATTCAGGATGCGCGATCGCCACTCGGATCGTCATCGCCGCTGTCAGTGAAGAGGCAATCACAGGCACAGGTGTTGGGCAGGTGGCCTGTAGAAATTCGGCGATCGTAGTGAGGAAATCTTCGACATGATAGGGACGCTCTAAGTGATCAGAACGGCCCCACCCGATTAAATCAGGGGCGATGATACGGTATTGCGTCGCAAACGCCGGAAAAACTTTTGACCATTCGTAGGCAGAGGAACCACCACCAAACCCATGCAGAAAGACAAGGTGGGGGCGATCGTCGATTGGCTCGCCCGCAACTAGCCAGGGCGCTGATTCTTGGGTGTAGTAGACTATCTTACCCAGGGAGGTAAGAATGGAGCGTTGACCAAAGCCTGGGGGGATTAGCATATTGGCAAAGGAGCGATGTGATGATGGGGGAACTTTCCTATTGTGTCATGCTGCTCTTTGGATGGTTTTTTTAGAAAGGAAGGTTGTACACCTCTGAGGTCACACCGAGACTTTGGAAAAGAGATTAGCGATCGCGTTGGGGATCTGCGAATAATTGGCTAGGGTTTGAAGCGGAGATTTGGGTGCGGCGGAGCCGCCTGATCGGGGGACTTCCCCCCTCGGGGCCTCACTCCCTGTAAGGGCGTTTCGCGAAACGCCCCGACAAGGTTATACGTGTTTGTGTTGAATGGTCAGCTAGCCAAGCGTTGCGGGTCGCAAGCTTAGGCACTTCGATCGTTTACAGAGGGGACGGGTGACGTGAGGCGGAGGGGGCAGGCGCGATCGCCCTTGTAATTTGCCTCAAGCGCTTTGCTTTGGGAGCGCCTCGCGAAAGCGGTCTGACTTTAGAAATTGCTTTTTGTCAGGAAGGCAAGATGTAGTTTAAGCCTGCTTCGCAGGCTTCCCACCCCACCCTTAACCCCCTTTGCTCAAACCCTGGAATCAGCAACACCTTCCGCAGGGGAGGCGAGGGGAGGCGGTTCGGCTCCTCGCGGGGGGTTTGGGGGCGTCGCCCCCAAGGTTTGTCGGCTCGAAAAAACTGCTTTAAGAAAAAGCCCTTTCTGCTGAAATTCGCGAAATTTTAGAGGCGAGCGAGCTACCAGACTGAGGAACTTTATATAAGCAGCAACGGCTCAAACAGGCATAACAAGCAAGCCCAAAACTAAGCAAGCTCACTCTTACCGTCTTTCAGTTTTCATGTTCATCAGTTGCAACTTCAGCCGAGCTTCCTTACTCCCATCCTGCAACGTTTGGGCAAGAGCGATCGCCGCCTCGTAATTTTTTTCAGCTTCTGGGTAATTTTTGGCGAGCCAATATGTCTCAGCAAGCTGTTGCAAAGTCTCTAACTCAAGCTGACTATTTTCACGAAACTGCGCGACTTCCAGTTGCTCATTCAACAGATCAATCGCTTGCAGATAATTGTTCTGCAACACAAAAATGGGCACGGAACCCTCAATAGCCTTCAACTGATTCGTGCGATCGCGATTCAACCGCGCAATCCGCAACGCCAAACCGTAGTAATTAATTGCCTCACGATACTGATCCTGAGCCTCGTAGAGATCCCCTAGCAAGTTCAGCGTCGTTGCCTCCATCACCGGATCAGCTGCCCGGCGACCTGCTTTGAGAGCCAGTTCATACTGCACCTGCGCCTGTCCATAATCTCTCAACGTAAACGCCAGCAATCCCAAACTATCACGCGATTGCGCCTCACCGTGGTAGTTCTTAATTACCTCCGCTATTTGTAGAGCTTCAGTAAACAAAGGTTTAGCCGACTGATACGCCTGACGTTGTAGCAAAACCCGCCCTACCCCATTAAGGGCGTAGATTTGAGCCTGCAAATCACCCCGATCGCGCGCAATCGCCAGCCGTCTGCGATACGCGTCTTCTGACTCTCGCAAATAGCCCAAATCAAAATAGGCAGAACCTAAATAGGTGTAGACAATGCCTTGTGATGACACCTCACCTAACACCTGGTAGTTATCCAAAGCCTTTCGCCAAACCGCGATCGCCGCTAACAGTTGACCTTGCGCCTCTAGCTGGCGGCCTTCTTGCAACAAGCGATCTGCCTCATCGCGCCGCTGTATCGCAGTCACCCCAAGCGGATTGCGGAGTTGCCGATCAATCGAAGCTCCCTGCGCCTGAGTCACCGGAGCAAGCCCTAGCACACCAAAAGCTGCGATCGCGGCGATCAATCCGAGACTACTTACCCCACCGCTTTGAGCCATCATCCTTCCTCGCTCAAATCTGCAACCTTAGCATTCCCCTCATGAAACCCGAACTTCAGCATTCGCCTCAACTCGAAGTGGATTTTGCTCCATATAGATCTCTTGAATATCTGATGGAACAGCCGCTTGCAGTAATTGATACCCTTCTTGAAGACGCGCTTTCACTTCTGCCGGAGCAATCATTTCACCTTCTGCCTGCAAATACGCCGAGATGCGAGTCTCACTCCAGCCAAACGTCTGCGCCATCAACACCATAATTCGCAAGTCAGGCGGCAACTGACCCAATGCCCGTTCGACATAACACCACAATGGCGGTGGCGCTTCGCTCAATGTATAGTGAATCGACTCAACCGGAGGCAGACTCGACTGATTAATGCAAATCGCTGTCACGTTAATCAACCAACTTTGCAGGGTTACAGCCACCCCACTCTGAGTTGACAAAGACCGCAAATCTAACCCACCCAGCTCATGAAACACGTGTCGCCAGGTACTCGCAAAGAGATAGTCAGCTTGTACGGGCGATCGCGCCGAATGCCGAATCAGCGTGTAAACCATTGAGCAATAACGGCAAAACAATGCCACAAAATACTGCCCCTGATCGGGATGCCGCTGAAACAAAGTCAAGAGGTCTTGATCACTGTAGTGGTTCAGCGCTTTAACAATGGAATGATTGCTTTCAGGAAAGGTGGGAATTTGCACAGTACGGTACCCAGGTGGCTCTTACCAGATAGATGGATTCGACCTTAAGTGAATATAGACGCTTTTTGCAAAATGGCAGCATTTTTTCAAAAATGGTTATCAAAATGGGCAAAATCCGCATCAGTCCTCAGCTTTATCCTTCCTTCAAATAGAAAATAAAATCCCGGTTTCGGTGCAACAATAAAATGCAAGATAAACTGAAGAAAGAGTGAGACTTGTCTCTCGTGTAAGTTGTTGTAATTTGCTTCTGGTTTCTGCCGCATGACATTCATTGCTGTCACGTCTTCTCTCATTGCTGCCTTTCCAGGGCTAGACAGCCTGTTTTCGACCCAAGGCGTCATGGTCTTGTTGCTCGCAGCCTACGCTGTCGCCATGTGGATGTTTTTGACCAGTGCCCCCAAGGTTTACACCATGATGGTGTCTGACCTGGAGCTAGCCAAACAGCTCTATGAAGGCATGCTCAACTTGCCAGCCGCCGAAGTCCCACTGCACTATTACTACAACTACGAGCAAAGCCTGGGAACCGCTGGCATCGATCCACTCTACTTAAGCCCTTCGATGGGGCGATCGACCGCCGTGCAGCAGCGCAACAATCAAGATGGTCTTTGGTATCAACTCAAGAAAAATACTCAACTGCACGTGATCTCAGGCGCAAGCCTAGGTGATAAGAATCGTCAACGGCACGTTTGCTTCGATCGCGACTGTTTAGAGCAAGTATTGCTGCGCGTTCAAACCCGCAATTTGAAGTACAAGATCCGGCAAGAAAGACCGCTCAACTTCTTAGTCAAAGATTACGACGGCAACATCATTGAGATGGCCGAAGTATCGAGCTAACTCATCCCATACCTGTCGCAAAATGAAGCAGATGCTATGAAAAGGGTCCCAATGGGACCCTTTTCACGATCCAAACAAGATTACTGGATGTCAATTCTGCTCCCCAAAGCTGGAATCACTGGAGGTTACTGAATCCGTCACCGAATCGCCCCGCGTGTATTGCACCAGTTGACCCAGCTTAATCCGCAGCGTTTCTAGCCCCAGACGTTCACTCGCAGAGATAAAAATTGCACTGGGATGTTCCTCTTTGGCTTGCATCAAGCGATCGCCATCGACCTGATCAACCTTGTTAAACGCAAGCAGTGCAGGCCCTGGCGTAATCGGCATCTGCGACAAAATATTCATCACCGCGCGAATTTGGTTTTGCCAGGCCGGATGCGACAGGTCAACCACATGTAGCAGCGCATCAGCTTCTGTGACTTCCTCTAAGGTGGCACGAAACGCATCCATCAGCGAGGGCGGCAACTCATGGATAAACCCTACCGTATCCGTCAGCAAAATTGAGCGCGGCGCATTTGTCACCGCATCGGGCACCACCAAACGGCGCGTCGTTGGGTCTAACGTCGCAAACAACTGGTCAGCCGTGTAGACCTCAGCATTGGTTAACACGTTGAGCAGCGTCGATTTGCCTGCATTGGTATAGCCCACAACGGCGATCGACGGCACATCGCGATGTTGGCGTTTTTGGCGGAGTCGGGCACGATGGGCTTGCAATTGGTTAACTTCCTGCTGCAACCGCGAGATCCGTCGTTGAATCGATCGCCGCTCAGTTTCTAATTTCGTTTCCCCCGGACCTCTCGTACCAATCCCGCCCCCCAGTCGCGACATCGCCTGTCCCCGTCCAGCGAGGCGAGGCAGCATATACTCCAACTGAGCCAACTCAACTTGCAACTTCCCAGCTCCAGAACGGGCGCGTTGAGCAAAGATATCAAGGATCACTTCGGTGCGATCGACGACTCGAAGACCAATCTGGGCTTCCAAGTTTCGCACTTGTGCGGGGGACAAGTCGCGGTTAAACACAACTAAATTGGCACCACTCGTCTGAGCTGCTAAGGCGATTTCTTGCACCTTGCCCTCGCCTACCACCGTTTGGGGATGAGGCCGCGATCGCTTTTGGCTGACTGTCTGCAACACATCTCCACCCGCCGTTTCAACCAGGCGAGCGAGTTCGGCTAAGCCATCCTTAAAGCGTTGGGGCGTATCTTGCTCGGTCTGCAAACCCACAATCAGCACGAGATCATGGTCGCGATCGACCTGCCGCGCCACAAACTCCCGCCGAAATTCTTCTTCTAGACCTTCAACTAAAGACAGAAAATCCTGATTCCCCAGTACCTCAAGACTGAGCGGTGGCGTCACTGTCCACGTCGTTTCAGGATGCGGCACCAGATGCGCCAGATAAGCGTCACGCACATACCCCGTTGCGCCCCCGCCACGCCGCTCAAAGCCGCTGCCTGTGAGAGTTAACGTCACTAATGCATCCAGCCGTTGCATCGCCATTGCCGTCAGTGCCCCTTTCCCCGGTGGCTCTAAACTTAACTGCGTTGCTAGACAGCGAATGCCACTTAAACGCTCAGCCCCATAGCGCGGCAACTCCAACGGCGGAATCCGCGTCTGCTGCGGTGTGCCAACCCCCACCCGGATCACCTGACCCCGGCGGTTGAGATAAACACAGATTGGCTCATCAATCTCGGTGCTAATGGCAGCCATTCGTTGAGCAAACTCAGGCGTAGTGAAGCGATCGCCCGGTATTCGCTGGTGATAGAGCCGCTGTAGCTGCTTGAGCTGACTCGTCTTTAAGCCCTGAATATTGCCGTAAACCGTCTCGATAGACTCAACTCCAAACCCAACATATTGCCTATTCTACAAATTTGTGAATTGAGTGAGACAGAAGAACGAAGATTGTCGATAAAAATACAAATGATTCTGAAGCTTCTTGCTACAGCAAAATCAATGCCAACGCGGAGCGCCCGCCCCTGACTTGGAGGAAAATCGATTCAGTTGGCGATCTCGCTTCGGTTCACCGCGCAACAAGCTTAACTTTTGCTGTGAGATCACTGTTTTTCTTCTGAAACGGCTTAAAAAGCTTGTAGAATCTGGCATGGCTGTAACGCTATGCATCCCTTGTTGCGTTCGTTGGCAATGACAAAAATTATGAATCAATATCAACGTATTTCAGCGTCTCTGTTTTTAAGCGGTCTTAGTGTAGCTCTCGCTCCGAGTATGGGGCTATCTCAGACAGATTTCAACTCCTTTTTTCAAGAAGGGCGAACTCGCGCTGAGAACACGCTCATCCTGACACCTCGGCCGGATCCATCCATTCCGGTCAATCCCAACTCCGAATTTTGGCAGTTTCTCGTGTTTCGTCCGGCTGGGGTTTCGTTATGGGTGCCCCCCGGAACACTCAACGAAGAGAGCATTGTACTCAACACCCCGCTTGGCAAAATCAACTTTCGGGCGATCGCAACTGAAACAAAAGACAGCCGTTTCCTTGCAGCTTACGCACCGACCTTGACGCCTCAACAAATCGCCAATCCAGATCGAGTCCTGAAAGCCGTTATTGATCGCGTTTCGTTGGGCGGCAAGTTCAAAGTGACACAAAACTCACCCATCACGTTTCAGGGTCGCTCTGGGCGTGAGGTCAGGCTACAAGACAGCGATGAAACCATTGTGTTTCGGGCGTTTTTATACAACAACAAAATCTATGCTCTGGGGGTGCGGTATCCCGGTTTGAGCGCCCCTTCGCGGCAAGTCGTCGGCTATCTCAACTCTTTCTCTTTCTTATAAAGCAATCTGAGATATGTGCTGAGACTGCGATAGGTTGCCCCTTAAGGGAGCCACAAACAAGTAAGACCAGTGCCAGAGCCTTCTGTGGTAGGGGGTTGTCATGCCCCCCCACAATGGCATGACAGTTACCTGCAAATCCCTGACTATTTTTTAGGGGCGCGTCCGTTAATCCAAAAATTTACTTGATCCGTTTCAAGGTTTCTGAGGGAAGCTCGCCAAATACTTGCTTGTAATCACGGGCAAAGTAGCCAAAGTGGTAAAAGCCGCACTGAGCAGCCACTTCTGTTACGGTTGTGTCGCCTGGCTCAGCCATCTTTAATGCCCGATAAGCACTTTGTAACCGCAAAATTTTGAGGTAAGCCATCGGACTCGTGCCAAACACCTCGTGAAATCCATAACAGAGGGCACGGCTACTGCTACCCAACGCTTCGCAAAGATCGGTGAGCGTCAGAGCTTGATGCATCTGGCTCTGCAAGTAGTCAGCCGCCTGTTTGACCAGACGAGATCGCCGCAAAGCTCTGGTCGGAGGTTTTACCCGTTCCGCTTGGATGGGTAATGCGGTAATCAGCAGTGGTAAAAAGTCTTGCAAGATGAGTTGTTGAAAGGTGGGCTTTTGCAGGAGGGGCGATCGCTGTTGCAACAACTGATGCAATTGATTCAAATAGTCGCGTAAGTAGGGCGCTGTTTCAGGAAGATAGGCAAAGTTTGGTTCCAAAAACTTCTGATTCAAATCGAGTCGATCCATCACCTGCGTACAGGCTTCAAACACCTCTTGCCGAATATGAACGGCACAGTGAGTTGAATTTCCTGGAAACACCATGTCAGCTTCCCGATCAGGGTCAAAACCCCACACGTAATCCTCAGTGATGGGCAAGTTACAAGAAATAACAGGTTGCCCCTGACCATGCATGAGAAAGGTAAACGTTAAAAAGCCTGAGTGCTTGTCTCCTTTAGCGTGCAACCTGCAATTGACATGATTGAAATTGAACTGAATGGTTTCACACAATAAAGCCATTGAGCCGCAAGAAAAAGGCTGGTGCTCTAACTGAGTCAGCGTAATGGCTTCGGGAAGAAATGCTGCTAACTCGTCAATATCCACAAAGCGGCGATACGCCACGATGCCAGAGGAAGAATTTTTGAGCACAGGCAAACTCTTCTTTAAAGGAAAATTCAAGTTTGCAAATCGTATCAGCTTTTCTCAACCACCGATCCTCTAATACTGATTCATTTAATTTTGTGAATACACTTGATTGTTTACTTCAGCAATTCTCAGTATGAGAATAATTCTCACAAAAATATTCATTTTGAACAGCTATCAATGGCTGGAATACCCATTCTGCCGTTCATAAAATTGAGCGCACAAGCCTTTAGAGGCTCTGACTTCAGTACAAATGTTTCAA
>DVDV01000031.1 GCA_015296075.1 Leptolyngbyaceae cyanobacterium M33_DOE_097
AACATTTGTACTGAAGTCAGAGCCTCTAAAGGCTTGTGCGCTCAATTTTATGAACGGCAGAATGGGTATTCCAGCCATTGATAGCTGTTCAAAATGAATATTTTTGTGAGAATTATTCTCATACTGAGAATTGCTGGCAAGAATGTCTGTTTGAGAAATAGAATTGTCATGGCTCGCAAGCTTAAATGGTTCTATTCCAACGGAGCAGTTCAAGAAGGCTGGAATCGGTCTTCTCAGGAGATTTATGCGGTCTTGCATAACCTCCGCCGCACTAGAGAGATGTGGTTTTAATTCACCCAGAGCAAGTTCACTGTAGGAGAGTTCAAGGATGCCCCGAATCAACCGCCGCCACTTTTTACAATGTGCTGGCTCCACTTTGGCAAGCATTGGCTTGAGCCACCTCGATTTGTTTCGTCAGGGCGATCGCTATGGTCGTGCTTTAGCTCAGGGTAGTCCGGGGCGTAAGCTGGCATTGTTAGTAGGCATTAACCAATATCCAGATACAGTCGGTTCACTAGATGGTTGTTTGACTGATACAGAGTTGCAACGAGAGCTATTAGTACATCGCTATGGATTTAATCCAAAAGATATTTTAATTGTGAGTGACGAAGCCTCACTAAAGCCAGACCGAGAGACAATTTTAGAAGCATTCCAGACTCATTTAATTCAACAAGCAAAACCAGGAGATGTCGTCGTTTTTCACTTTTCCGGGCATGGCTCCCTGGTTAAAGACCTCAATCCATTACCAACCCTATTCATCAATGAAAATGGTGTTTTAAAGCAGATAGAAAATAAAGATGAATTGAATGGAACGATCATTCCACGCGATCGCTATGCATCATCTGCCCCAAACACCGTACAGGATATCATGGGTAAGACACTTTTTCTTTTAACTTCTGCGCTTCAGACCGATAATGTCACCATGATTTTAGATAGTTGTCACTCAGGTGGTGGAATTCGAGGAAATCTGCGGATCCGTGCTGCGACTCGACAAGATGACTCTGGCTTAGATCTACCCAGTGATACTGAAATTGAGTTCCAGAAACGGTTGATCAAGGATCTGCCCTTTTCAGCAGAAGAACTGCAAAAGCTGCGTCAAAAAGGGATTGCAAAAGGAGTAGCGATTGGCTCGGCTCATTATGACCAACCTGCCGCTGATGTTCCCTTTGACAAGGATTCTTTTTATGCGGGGGCTTTCACTTATTTGTTGACCCGCTATCTCTGGCAACAATCAACTAGCGAGTCGATTAGCGTAGTATTTGCCAATCTACAACGGAGTGCGCGGGATGTCGCTAATCGCATGAGTCACCAACAACCTTTGTTTGTCACAAATCCGCCGCAGAAGGCTCAAAGTCCTGTTTATTTTCTCCAATCATCGACCCCTTTTGCAGATGCAGTTGTGCGATCTCTTGCTCCAAATGGCGAAATTCAATTTTGGTTGGGTGGCGTTTCATCGATCAATCTCAGCGCAAACCAAAATGGTTCCGTTTTTAGTGCGATTGACGCTGTTGGCAAGGAAATTGCCCAAATAGAACAAATTCAGCGAGATGGCTTGCTTGCAACAGGTCGTCTTAAAACTGGAGAGCGATCGCTCATTAAACCAGGAACCCTGCTGAGAGAACGGGTGCGCGGTTTGCCAGAAGATCTAAAGTTGCGGATTGGCTTAGACCCGTCTCTAGGAGCGGAAAGAGAAGCTGTCAAAGCTGCACTCCAAAACCTCACCCGGATTGAAGTAGTGAACTCAACCCAAAGCATGAACTTTCGGATTGGTCGAATGACCTCCGCCTACCAAGTCCAAGCCCGTCAGCGAGCCAATACTCCCCTCCCTGCCGTGGGAAGCATTGGACTTTTCACGGGAGACTTACGCCCGTTAACGCCCACGTTTGGTCAACCAGGGGAAGCAGGAAATGCGGCGGTTGTCCGATTCAAATCGCAGCTCATGAACTTTCGAACGGCAGAAATCATCAAGGCAATCGGCGGAGAAGATGGACTTCCAACCCCGCGATCGCGGGGCATCAGCCTGGAGGTTGTCGCCACAGATCGAGAGGCAAGACAAGCTGACCCGACTCGCTTTGTCGCTGGTACTCGGATTCAACCGAAGGTGAGAAACACCAGCGATCGCCCGGTTTATGTTGCGGTCTTAGCGATCGGCGATGCCGGGGCATTACGGACATTGTTTCCTTTTGTCGAAACGTCGGAAGGGCGTGAACCCTTGGCGGCTGGAGCGGCCTTAGATCTAGATACAGTCTTTACTCTAGGCGGTCCAGGTTTACTAGAATTCATTGTGCTGTCGAGTGTCGAACCCCTACATGATTTTCTGAAAGCGATCAAAATTATTGGAGAGCAACGGGGGGTTTCGACCAGAAGCAGCGGGCCAGCACGAGAGGCATTCAGTGCTGACGACGCCATCACAATCGCCACGACCCTGTTAGGTAATATTGACCGCAATACACGCTCATCAACCACAATCAAGCAAAATGTTGCGGCTGTCGATGCTAATCACTACACAGTTACCTCTCTAGCAATCGAGGTCGTGCCTGGATAGGGCTATCGGGTAATGGCGATCGTTGTAGCGCTGAACTCGACAATTGGAATGATATCTATGGTCAACTCAGTTGGGATGGGGTACAGTGGCTTTGACTGAGCTTAGCCGAATATTAGACCCCCTAACTCACCTGGCGACAGGTATGTGAGGCTGCTACTGTTTCTGGTCGTTAATTTTGCTCTTCCCTGACTTTTTCAATATCAGGCGCGTTAGCGGTTGGAATGCTGCTTGGGTTAGGGTCAGACGTACCAGGTACGTAGTTTTCAGCCTCATCGGGTGAAATGCTACCTGCCGCATTTGGAGCTTTACCTTCAGCTGCATTGCGGGCTTCTTCTAATGAAAGAGCCGGGTTTTGAGCAATTGCAGCAGCTCGCGCTCCTGGGTTTTGTGCTACTTCTTCTGACATTGACTCGGTGTTGTCAGCTTCATTTGAGTTTTCTATCATTTTGATTTTTCCTCGCGATCGCACTATTTTTATTCAAGCTTGGTTTTTGTCTATTCCTTTTTAGAAACTTTCTGGACTGCTGGAACATTTGTTACTCGACTTTCGTTGTTGTGACAAATTCCAGGTTAGGTGTTTTCTAGGCGCGTGAATGGGCTGTGCCCTCGGCACCTGTTTGAGCAGGAGCCTGTTTCTGTTTCTCGCCTGCTTGAGTGGATTGTGGCTGCTTACCGTCTTGAGAGATAGCTTGATAGTAGCCCCATGTCCAGTTCTGTACTTCTGGGAGATCTTCGCCATGCTTTGTAATGTACTGCTGATGCTCGACCAGTTTATTTCGAATGGTTTGTTTTACGTATGCACCTAGATTTTTCAGTTTAGGAACGCGATCAATTACATCCTGAGCTAAGTGGAAGCGATCAAGATCATTCACAACAACCATGTCGAATGGCGTTGTTGTCGTGCCTTCTTCCTTGTAACCCCGGACATGAAAATTAGGGTGGTTGGTGCGTCGGTAGGTTAGCCGATGGATCAGCCAGGGATAACCATGAAACGCAAAGATGACAGGCTTGTTGGTCGTAAAGATGGAATCAAAATTCCAATCGGATAAGCCATGAGGATGCTCACTCTGGGGGTGAAGTGTCATCAGATCGACAACGTTCACTACGCGAATTTTGAGATCGGGAAACTGCGATCGCAGGAAATCAACGGCGGCTAGTGCCTCTAAAGTTGGCACGTCACCTGCACAAGCCATAACCACATCGGGTTCACTGCCTTTGTCATTACTCGCCCATTCCCAAATTCCAACGCCAGTCGTGCAGTGTTTGATGGCTGAGTCCATATCTAACCACTGCAATTCAGGTTGTTTACCGGCAATGATGACATTGACGTATTGACGACTACGAAGACAATGATCGGTAACGGACAAAAGCGTATTCGCATCAGGTGGGAGATAAACGCGCACAACCTTTGCTTTTTTGTTGGTCACAACATCAATGAAGCCAGGATCCTGGTGACTAAATCCATTATGGTCTTGTCGCCAAACGTGCGATGTTAGCAGATAGTTAAGTGACGCGATCTGTCGTCGCCAAGGGATATCGATACAGCTCTCCAGCCATTTCGCATGTTGGTTAAACATGGAATCCACAATGTGAATAAACGCCTCATAGCACGAGAAAAAGCCATGCCGTCCGGTTAGCAAATATCCTTCCAGCCAGCCCTGACACATGTGTTCACTCAAGACTTCCATGACTCGCCCATCAGGAGCAACATGATCATCAATTGATAAAATCTCTGCGGTTGAAACACGGTTGGTGACTTCTAATAGAGCATTCAGTCGATTGGAATTGTTTTCGTCAGGACTCATAACCCGAAAGTTCTTACTTTCGAGATTGCATCTCATAACGTCTCGCAAGAATTGACCCAAAATTCGGGTTGATTCTGCAATGTCAGTACCAGGATTTGTCACTTGAAAGGCATAATCTTTAAAGTCTGGCATTCTCAGATCTTTGAGCAGTAGACCTCCATTAGCATGAGGGTTCGCACCCATCCGCAAATTCCCCTTGGGAGCAATTTCCGCCAGCTCAGGAATTAACCTTCCATGCTCATCAAAACATTCTTCTGGCTTATAGCTTTTCATCCAGTTTTCTAGCAACTGAATGTGTTCTGGGTTACTTCCCAGCTCTGATAATGGAACCTGGTGCGATCGCCAATAATCTTCTGTTTTCTTACCGTCTACTTCGGCAGGTCCGGTCCAACCTTTGGGCGATCGCAGAATAATCATGGGATACTGAGGGCGTTGCTGAAACCCACGAATACGGGCTTCTCGCTGAATTTGCTTAATTTCTGCGATGACAGTATCGAGTGTGCTTGCCATTAACTGGTGCATTGTTTCGGGATCTGAACCCTCCACCCAATAGGGCTTGTAGCCATACCCAACAAATAGGCTTTCTAACTCCTCGTGGGGTAAACGGGCCAAAACCGTAGGATTCGCGATCTTATAGCCATTCAAATGCAAAATAGGAAGCACAGCCCCATCTCGCGCCGGATTGATAAATTTATTGGAATGCCAGCTCGTTGCCAATGGTCCTGTTTCAGCTTCTCCATCGCCGACAACACAGGCAACAATCAAGTCAGGGTTATCAAAGGCTGCACCATAAGCATGAACTAATGCGTAACCCAGTTCTCCGCCTTCATGGATCGACCCAGGCGTTTCGGGAGCCGCGTGGCTAGGAATTCCGCCTGGAAAAGAAAACTGCTTAAACAGATGTCTGATCCCCTCTGCATCTTGCGTAATATTGGGGTAGAGTTCGCTGTATGTACCCTCCAGATAAGTATTTGCTACCATGCCAGGTCCACCATGACCGGGGCCAGCAACATATATCATGTTCAAGTCTTGGGCTTTAATGACGCGATTGAGATGAGCGTAGACAAAGTTCAACCCCGGCGTTGTGCCCCAATGCCCTAAAAGTCTTGGTTTAATATGCTCTATTTTCAGCGGCTCTTTGAGCAATGGATTATCGAGTAGATAAATTTGACCTACTGAAAGATAATTGGCAGCACACCAATATGCATGGAGTTTGCGAAGTTCGTCTGTACTTAAGGTATGTTGCTTGGCTGGAGTTGCAGTAGTCATAAGCTCTATTGTGACGTGCGCTCTGAATTTATATTTGCGAGATTACGCTCTTAGCCTTCATCTCGTCCATGAACTTGAGCAGGTGGAGCGGTTGCTTCAACAGCTGTAAATGGCTCAAGAATTTTGTAGGTATGCATTGCACCTTCTGGCACGACCCACGAGTTACCTGGCTCTAGCAAAACCATTTGCCCTTCAATATGTAGTTCCGCTCGACCTTGAATCACGTAACCAACTGTTTCATAAGAACGTTGCGTTTCGGGCTTTGGGTCGCTGGGTTGCTCATCTTGCCAGAGTCGCATCGAAAGCTTTTTCCCAGATGCAAGATACTTTTGCCCCATCTCTCCTTGAGGGGAAACTTGGGCATTCACTTTGATCACAGTAGTATCGTTCATGTCATTTTCTCTCGGTTGTTTCTCACGAATATTCGTATCGTTCTACTACCAAACAGCTGAGGCTGAGCCACAATACATCCAGCAAACCGACATTGCGCTTTGGTCAATTGACCCCATTCTTACAATTAGCCTTAAATTTTTTGACGCAATGTTTCGTCAAGTTTGAGTAGCACTCTTTATCGTCAAGAGCTATCTAGTAGACTACTGCGATCGCTGCATTACTAAATCACTTGCCTCAAGGAGTGCTACTTACTTTTCACAAAAAGATGATGCTTCGGGTACTGTCTTTTGCCCTGCGTTCAATCTATTGACTGACTGAGTTTCTTTGAACAGATTCCAAGTATAGATCTCTGTTATCCTTACTCAATCTCGCCAATCGCCTTACTAACATCAGCTGGGGTTTCAAATTTCTTTTTGTCAGATAGTTGTTTCAAAGTGGACTGGATATTATCATCAGCGCCATGCTCTTCAGCACACTTGATCAAATCATCTTTACTTGCTGGGTAGTCAATCCCTTTTAAGTACTTTTGAACCTGAATTGGATTTACTTTATTAGTCATTTGATTCCTCCGATGTAGCCTTACTGATTGAATTACATTCAAGCTAGGTGCATCTAAAAACTAAGTGTCTCAAGTAACTTGGGATCTTTGCGCTGCAAAACTTCAGAAGAGTTGCATTTCTTCACTTAAAGCATCTCTGGATATGAAATTACTTACCACTGAACTGGGTCAACAATTACAAAAATCATGACCGTGATATTTCAGCATCATAGATCCGTACCTATCTCTCTCTTTTGATACTCCTGAGAAGCTTAGAGTGATGTAGTCAAACCGTTCTTGTTCAAGATATGAATATAAAAGCAATATTTCTTCCAACTAATGACAGAGATATATTTCGACAGACTTTCGATGTTGGGCAAAATTACAGAAATTTCCGTAAGCAACCGAGCGGTCTAATTTCCTCTACTGCTAGATTGATTTAATCGATGAGGGCAATCATTAAGATGGAGTAGGCACTTAGCAACAAATAGGTTGATGACAGGCTTGTTGCGATCGCCCCATTCTTTTCGACAGAGCTTAATCGTAACCCTTATGCGTGAAATTCCAAGCGATCATAGTATCGATAACACATTGCAACTTTTACAGGAGGGTTATCGCTTTATTACAAATCGATGTGAACGGTTGCAGTCTAATATTTTTCAAACACGGCTTTTATTGAAGAAAACCATTTGTTTGAGAGGAGAGGAAGCTGCTAGAGTTTTTTACGACAACGAAAAATTCTCTCGTAAGAATGCTGCCCCAAAACGAGTTCAAAAAACCCTTTTAGGTGAGGGTGGTGTGCAAGGTTTAGATGGCGAGACTCATCGACAGCGTAAGCAGATCTTTATGTCATTGATGACGCCTAACAATATGGCGTACCTGATTGAGTTGACCCAACAACAGTGGCAGGCAGCAGCGAAGCAGTGGGAGCAGCGCGATCGCATCGTACTGTTGGATGCAGCCCATGAAGTTCTTTGTCGAGCGGTCTGTGCTTGGGCAGGCGTACCATTACCTGAGTCAGAGGTAGACCAGCGAACCCAAGATTTAGCTGCGATGATTGACGGAGCTGGAGGGATTGGCTTGCGTTACCTACGGGCACGATGGGGGCGTCGGCAGACAGAAAAATGGGTCAAATCAGTTCTTGATCAGATTCGTTCGCATGCGTTAAAAGTACCTGAAAGTAGTGCTGCCTACGCGTTTGCTTGGTATCACACGCCGACAGGAGAGTTGCTAGATCAGCATGCAGCTGCAGTTGATTTGATCAATGTTTTGCGCCCTGTCGTCGCGATCGCTCAGTACATTACATTTGCGGCGTTAGCACTCTATCAACATCCTGAGTGTTACGAAAAGCTCAAGGCTGAGGCAGATTATCAAGAGTTATTTACGCAAGAAGTGCGTCGCTTTTATCCATTTTTCCCATTTGCAGCCGCGCGGGTTAAGCAACCCTTCGATTGGCACGACTACCACTTTCCGGAAGGGGTTCAGGTGTTGCTAGATTTATATGGCACCAACCATGACCCGCAAGTATGGGAAAATCCAGAGGAATTTCAGCCTGAGCGGTTTCGCGAATGGAATGGAAGTAGCTACAATTTTATCCCGCAGGGGGGCGGCGATTTTAAGATGCATCATCGTTGTGCAGGCGAGTGGATCACGATTGACATTATGAAGATGACATTAGACTTTTTGGTGAACTCAATTCAGTATGATGTACCTCCGCAAAATTTAGAAATGAGTTTATCAAGGATTCCCACCGTACCCAAAAGTGGTTTCATTATCAAGCATGTCAAATGTATCGGTTTTTAGTCTACCTATTGTGTGAATGAATCATACTAATGTATTTCATCTACTGAGATCCGCGAGTAAGTGATGCGATAGGTATTAATCTAGAAAATGCTTTTATTACAAGGTTTCATAAGAATTTGGCACCATTATTGGTACAATATTCATCTGCAAGTTCCTTAGTAAGGTGCAAGTAGAGCCTCAAAGCATAAATCATTAAAGTCATAAATCAATCTTTGATTATGCAGCTCACTATTGAGCAAATCACCTGTATAAAGACAACCGCCGCTTGTCCAAACGAGTCGATTTCTATCCCACTCTACCCATTCCCAGTCGGGGTACTTAAAGAGAGTTCCAGTGTTGCTATGTTCAAGCTCGTGTTCATCCCAGTAACATCCTTTACCGGGAGGTGCATCAACTTCTTCATGAGCAATCTTCCGTAAAACCCAGCCATCCTGCAGTAGTTTCTCAAAAATTGTTAGCTCTTTCCATTTATGCAGCTTGGTATGACCTTTGTGTATCCAGCCATCTCGTTGCAGTCGTAAATAATAGACACCCGGACATTCTCCACCATGATATTCTAACGGTTGAAACTTAGTATCTTGATAAACCTCACTAGAATTTTTAAGAACTTGGTGTCCATAACCATCATTTAGCCAATAGGAACAGTTGCTTGTAAATAATCCTCCCCCATGCCAACCGTCTCCTTTACCAAGCAGGGTAATTGCCTTCAACCACGGCGCACGAGAAATAGCTGTCCAGGAACCACCTGTTTCTGAGTTCCACTTTCCGTTCATTGCAAAGTAGATCAAGTATTTACCGTCGGGAGACAGGTCACTGCGACGCTCGTAAATTCGTCCTTTTAGCCACTGAGCTATTGTGAATTCATCCTTGCGCCGATTCCACAATAGTGTACAGACATGCTTCGAAGGCCCCCGTCTCATTACAACACCGATCTCTGTATCACGAGCTAAGAGAATATGAATTCTAGCGGGAAAGGGTGCCATTTGATAAAACTCAATTTCTACGCGGCAGGTTGGCTTCTAGTATTCCCGTAACCTGATTCTTTTAATCCTCTTGACTCTTGATCTTGTTGTGTTCGGTTATGTTTTCCAGCCATTTTTCTGTAAAACAACGTGATATCTATCCAGGTTGTCAGACGTAATGCTGTCTTAGCCTGCATATGTAAAAGTTTAGAGGCGATCGCTACTGATGCCAACTCGCTTAAACCCGGATTGTCTAAATGGGTACAGCAAACATGAGCAAACCTACTGCCAGCTTCTTTAAATTTACACGACAAAAAAACGCCAATCAAAACCGACAGGCGACTCTCTGATTGATCGTCATTATCATTTATTACTTTCTCATCGCTTAACCGAAAAGGACTACCTTAGCTACCGTGAAATGACTTGTGTTAGTTAAAAGAGCTACAACCTAAAACTGATCTGCCAACCTATTTACGGATCAACCCCTCACCTGTGATCGCCGCTGAAGGTGCGAACTGTCAAACTCTTGATATTTCACGTTATAAGCTGTTCATTTAAGCTTGAGACTGCTGCATCGATCAATTGGTAACACCGTGTCATGCGTGCCGTGTGAAATAGAGTTTGAGACTTGCCGATTGTTTGAGCAGCAGGCGCGGTAAACTCTGGTGAGAGAGCAAGAATATGACGAAACAGATCACCATTCATAATTCCAATAGAAAGCGCATAGAAAGTGTCGTAGACTAAGGCGAGCAGAGCCAAACACAATCGGTTCTTTTGTCAAAGCGAGTGCGAATTTATACATTGAAATAAAATGAACGAATTAGTATTAGTAGCTGTTGTAATCAGGTTATAGTCGCGGTTCACCCTATAAGCTATCCTATAAAGAGATGTAAACCGCCCCTCAAGATGAAGCGTACTGCTATCAGGGGTGGCTTCATCGGCGAAAACCACTATTATCGGTCATTTCATCGAAAAGAAATCTAACCGCATAGAACATGGCAATGTTACACAGCCCTCAGCAGTATTACAGCGATGAAATCTTCTCCACGCACTCAAAAAACTCTGACTTCGGTGAATTGGCCAATTGAGCAGTTGCCAGGTTTGAAGAATGACGACCTTAAGACTCTGAATAAGCACGGAATTTCAACCACCTTTGAGTTGTTGCGACAGACAAGAACTGGTTCTCAAAAAGAAGCCTTAGCCGTTCAACTAGCGGTGCCAGTGCGAACCGTCAGTAAATGGGTAGCAATGGCTGATTTGGCTCGCCTGCCTGCGGTTGGTTGTCAATACTGTGGCCTTCTGCTTCACGTAGGTATTTGTTCTACAGCCCAGTTAGCGAAAACTCCACTGCACACCTTACAACGACAGATGTTGCGCTTTCAGGTGCAACTTTTTCAGCGAATTGAGTTGAGTCCAACGCTAGAGCAAATTGCACTCTGGATTCGACAAGCTCAACAATTAACGACAAAACAACCTGTGAAGCAATAGGAGCCAGCACTTGCTGGCGATCGCTCTGTGAATCAAGGCCACTGCGATCGCGGTATTACCTGCCCTCAAACTACTCCAGATCCCAAACATCTATTAATGGTCGGCGATCGCAATTTCGTACTAACTTTTAAGACATCTTTTTTAGAACTGTTTAGCAAATGGTGCTGAAAATTGAGTGGATTAACTGGTGAGCGATCGCCCGCTACAGCACCACTCTACCGAATCAGCCCTGCTTTTTGGAGCCAACGCTCTGCATCTAATGCCGCCATGCAACCTGTACCAGCGGCCGTAATCGCTTGGCGATAAATTTTGTCACGGGCATCTCCGCAGGCAAATACTCCAGCAACACTTGTGTGGGTAGAATCAGGTTGAGTCAAAATATAGCCTTGCTCATCCATCTGCAGCCAGGGTCTAAAGATCTCCGTATTGGGGCGGTGACCGATCGCAATGAAAACCCCCTGAATCAGCAGGCAGGAGGATGCTTCCGTATTCACCTCTTCTAAGATTAAAGCTTTGACGTTGTCTTCGCCTACAATGTCCATCACACGGGTATTCCAAACAACCGAAATTTTTTCGTGCTGGAAAGCCAGTTTTTGCATTTCCTTGGAGGCTCTCAGCTGATTGCGCCGATGAATCACATAAACATGCGAAGAAAATCGAGTCAGACTTAGAGCGTTTTCTAAAGCGGCATCGCCACCACCAATAACGGCGACCAATTGGTCTTTAAAGAAAGCTCCGTCACAAATCGCACAGGTTGAGACTCCTCGCCCAACTAAGCGCTGCTCGTTATCTAAGCCGAGCCATTGGGGTGAAGCTCCTGTCGCAATCACCACGGCATCTGACTGAAGCACATATGCATCATCAATCAAGAGTTCAAGCGGATGATTGGAGAAATTAACTTGGGTTGCAACTCCATATCGCATCTCAGTCCCAAAACGAGAGGCTTGAATCTCAAATTGTTCCATCAAAGCAGGGCCAAGAACGCCGTTTGCAAAGCCGGGATAGTTCTCTACTGTTGAAGTTTGAATCAGCTGACCACCCGGATTAGGGCCTCTAATCACCAACGGATTCAGATGTGCCCTGGCCGCGTAAATAGCCGCTGTTAGACCAGCAGGGCCACCCCCCAGGATGACCATAACGTGATGTTCAATGGTATAACGATTCATAGTATAAATCCGTTTTTTAGGTGGCAAATGAGGCGTTGCCCATGACATTAGAAGCAGTTGCCAAATCTTGTCGCAAAGGAGGTGCTGCGATCGCGGGAATTAGCTCTCTCTGATTTCTATTGTAAAAGCAGCCAGAATACCAGTGGGATAAGAATATATACTTAGGCTCAGTATTGCTTGAGACTACGCGATTGCAAGCCCTTGATGCTTGCACTTTAGAAGTATTTGGCTTGAGCCAGCCTTAAGCTAGTAAATAATGCTCCAATTAATAATAATATTAGCTTTACAAAAACTACCTGCCGAACATCCCAGCGTTACAGCAATTCTCATTTTGAAACATTTGTACTGAAGTCAGAGCCTCTAAAGGCTTGTGCGCTCAATTTTATGAACGGCAGAATGGGTATTCCAGCCATTGATAGCTGTTCAAAATGAATATTTTTGTGAGAATTATTCTCA
>DVDV01000109.1 GCA_015296075.1 Leptolyngbyaceae cyanobacterium M33_DOE_097
GAAACATTTGTACTGAAGTCAGAGCCTCTAAAGGCTTGTGCGCTCAATTTTATGAACGGCAGAATGGGTATTCCAGCCATTGATAGCTGTTCAAAATGAATATTTTTGTGAGAATTATTCTCATACTGAGAATTGCTGTCTATATGCTGATTCCCCTGCTGTATCAGACCAATCGAGCGTATTATGGAAAAATTTTGGCTCAATTGGCGCAGCTAGTCGATGCAGGACACGTAAAACCGCTACTGGATACCCAAACGTTCCATTTTTCTGAAGTCGGAGCAGCACATCAACGGGCTGAGTCAGGAAACGCGATCGGGAAAGTGGTGTTACGACAATTCTAAGATTTATTCGTGTTGGAAAGATTTTGTGGTACCAGAGTGCTTCCAAGGTTTAGCTTCTGTCCATTGAGAGACACAACATAGCCCATGCAACATATTTATGGAGAAGATGCTGGGTTCTGCACCATAGGGTATTTTTTCCAAAGAGTAAAGTTTTACTGGCTCCTAAAAAGTCATTGTTCCTCCGATCGGGTAATTTTCTGCCACTATACAAAACAAGGCTTGACTTAGAGTGTGCTCTAAGTTCTAAGGTGAAATCATGCTTCTGGAGGTTAGTCCAATGCCTGCCCTCACCATTCAACAAGTTGCTCAACAAACTGGGTTAAGTGTTCACACCTTGCGCTACTACGAGCGAAACGGACTCCTAGAACCGATCGATCGCGCGAGCAGTGGGCATCGACGATATTCTGAAGAAGATATTGCCCGGATTGAATTTTTGACTCATTTACGATTAACGGGAATGCCGATTCGACGGATGCAAGAGTTTGCTCGATTGTTTCGAGAACAGCCAGAGGCGATCGCCGATCGTCGGGCCATTCTGGAGGAACACGAACGCGAGGTGCAAGCCCACATTCAAGAACTCCAGCGCAACCTGGAGGCGATTCAGTGGAAGATTGGCTACTACAAGCAGTTAGAAGCCCGTCAACCGACGGATGGAATCGTAGAGTCTGAACATCAACAACGGCAAAGCTGCATTGCAGCAGGGCAAGCTTTTCTCCTGGAGCAAACCATCAAGCAGGCTAAGACAGCAGAGCCAGAACCTCAAAAGGGTAGCGGGGTAAGGAGGTAGAGGAGTAGTTTAGAGGGAACAAGCCACTCCTCCATTCTTCTACTGATTGGCCTGTCATCACGACCAAATCTTCTAATTGCAGGGGCTGTTCTATAGGAAGCAGTCTGAGCGATCGTGCGGCTTTTCAGTGCAAAACTCAAGGAAAAAACTATCATGAGTACCTTAAACAATAAAGTTGTCCTGGTGACGGGTGGCAGTTCTGGCATGGGACGAGCGGCGGCTGTACAATTTGCTAAGCAGGGTGCGAAAGTCGTCGTAGCGGCGCGGCGGGAAGCGGAAGGCAACGCAATCGTAAAACAGATTCGGCAGTTAGAAGGGGAGGCCAGTTTTGTCAAAACAGATGTTTCTCAACCCGCAGAAATTGAGGCACTAATTCAGAAAACGATCGCCCTCTATGGTCAGTTAGACTACGCCTTTAACAATGCCGGAACAGAAGGTGTGTTTGCACCGATGACCCAACTGACTGAAGCTAATTGGGATCACACGATCACGACGAATCTAAAAGCGGTTTGGCTCTGCTTGAAATATGAGATTGAGCAGATGATTAAACAGGAAACGGGGGGAGCGATTGTTAACACCTCCTCCTGGTTAGCAAAAGGTGGATTAGTCGGCTCTACCATCTACTCTGCCAGTAAAGGTGGTTTAGATGGCATGGTCCGGGCAGCAGCATTGGAATGCGCCCAGCATGGCATTCGTGTTAACAACGTGAACCCTGGCATCATTGACACCGAAATGTTTCGACGTTTTGGCAATCCGGATGATCCAAATGATGCTGTTGTTCAAGCATTTACTCATCATATTCCGGTGAAGCGGTTAGGCACTACTGAAGAAGTGGCAGAGGTTGTTGTTTGGCTCTGTTCTGAAGCTGCCGCTTATATTATCGGGCAGACGATTGCAATTGACGGTGGTTTTGCCATTCCTGGATTTCGTGTTGCTTAAATAGGAGGAAGAAGATGAAACGACGAGAGCTACTGTTTGCGTTGGCAGGTGTAGGTGCGATCGCCCTATCACCCTTGCGTTCTGTTGCTACTTCCGCTCAGGAATTAGACCCACTTGAGTTGCCTGCTGGCTTTCAATATCCCAATGGAATTACCCGATCTCAAGATGGCACGCTGTATGTGGGTTCTATTCTCAGCGGGCGGATTCTACAGATTAATTCTGCTGGGGAGGTTCAGACTTTCTTCGAGGGAAATAGCGATATTTTCTCAGTGACCAGTTTGCGTCTAGACGAGCCGCGTCACCTTTTGTGGGGTACTTCGCCTGATGTGCTGAGGACACCGCAGAGCAATGCCGAAACTGTTCAGAAACCCCACCGAATTTTTGCCATTGATAGTCGCTCTGGTGAAGTTCGCCACATCATCCCCATGCCCGATGGAGGCTTTGGCAATGACATTGCCCTCGATCCACAGGGAGGAGTTTATGTAACGGATTCCTTGCGTCCTCGAATTCATTATCTTCCGCCAGGGACAACTCAATTTCAAACCTGGGCAGAAGACGATCGCTTCCGCACTCAACTCCGATTCGGATTGTCTGGAATTGCGCGTCAATCAGATGGCATTCTGTTTGTCACGATGTACTCAGATGGCCGCCTGTTTAAGGTAACGCCACAGTCAGCAAGAGATCCTCTCGTTGATGAAATTGAGCTACCCCGTAGAATCGATGGTTCTGATGCAATCCAGTTTGCTGATGATGGTTCTCTCATTATGGTTGAGGGAGGTGTCGAAAGCGGGAATGGTCGTCTGTTGCGGTTGCATGGCTTAGAAATAGGTGCCAAGCCTCAATTCAATACACTTGCATCCAGAATGGATCTACCTGTCAATTTAACCGTTGTCGGTGGAGAAATCTGGTTGACAGAATCGCTTTTCCGGCACCGTTTTGTATCAGGGCAGGAAACCGTCATTCCCGATCGCTTCTTTGTGCGCCGATTTGCACTTTCATAAGTGAGCATTCATCGTCCCGATTGTACATGGGAGATGATTCATGCAATACAAACTTTTGGGTAACACCGGATTGAGAGTGTCTGAACTCAGCGAGATAGACCCTGGCTTTGCCCTGAAGTTCCTACGCCGATTGCAGAACTTATTTCTAGGTGCGGCAACTGAAACTCTCGATTTCAGTCTGCATCCTGTGTCAAGGATGATACTAGATCGCGATCGTTAAATAGCTTTTAATGGTTTTTGTTATTCAGCCGTATGATCTTCTGTTGCGTATTAGAAGCTTATTCCAGAATTAACTCCAGCGATCGCCGTATATAAGCTTCCCAGGATTCAGCAGTAGGCGGGAAAATCATGACATACAGCATCGTTCCGCTCATCGTATCGAAGACCAGACCGGGTTCTAAGTCAGGCTTCACTTCCTGTCTTTCTTTGGCTCGTTCCAGGACAACAGCAAAGGCTTCTCGTCGTGGTTGTAAGTACTTCGCCTCGATCGCATCAGCGACCAGTTTTGCTTTGCTGCTGTAGCGTCGATAGATGCTGGTTTTGCCAACTCCTGCACGGGTAGCGATCGCCTCTAATGGATCAATCTTGAAAGTACTTTCAGGAGTGATTCTAGAATTGATTCCAATTTAGTTTAAGATTCGAAGTCGCCCAAAGTTATTACCATTTCTAGAGTTCGAGTCGTTACTTGATCGTTCTCTTTTAGAAATTCGTCAAGAGTACAATTTGTTAACATTACTGAGATAAGTGAGTGGAACAAGATACATCAACCGAATCCTCGAATACCATAGTAGAGGCAAGTCATGCTGCCAACGAGGTAAACAAACCAGGTCAGGAAAAGCCTATAGCCCGACTGATGGATGGACTGTATTTGGTAATCACCCCGTAGGCGTGGGCAAGCCGAGCGATCGTGAGTGACCCACCCAACAAGCAGACGAACCAATTTATTGCCTGCATTAGTTTCATTGAATAGCCTAGATTATTAGAAAAGTAAATCAAATTTTAAGATGAAGTATATATCCTCACTAATTATTGGCATTTCGATATTTCTATTGACTCCAAGTGCATATGCTTGCAGTTGTAGTGGTCGTCGTTCGTTTGTCGAGTCGGCTGAGGAATCGGAACTCGTGGTTAGGGGAAAAGTTATTAGCTACCAATGGCAAAAAGATGTTGATCAGCAAAAAGCAAGACCTCTTGCCATGACTGTTGAAGTCAAAGAAGTGTACAAAGGTAAAACAAAATTAGACAGGATCACCGTATGGGGTGATAACGGTAATCAGTGCCGACCTTACGTAACTCGGTTTCCTATTGGAACAGATTGGGTTTTGGCACTCTCAAACGATTCGGAAGATTCAAAGGAAGAGTTGGCAATTTCAGTGTGTGGAGAGCATTGGCTACAGGTACAAGGTAGTAACGTTATAGGAAAAGTAACAGATGGAAGCTTGCAAGCTAAGCCACAAGTCATTAGCCTGCCTGACCTCCGTAAGCTCTTGAAAGTCGCACCCTAACCAGACCTTGCAACGAAGAACCGTAACACTCTAATCCTGGCTCGAAGAGTTCTGCCACCGCTAAAGCTGAAGCCGTTAGGCCGCGGATCTTTGGAGAGGGCAATAGAAAATTGTTGTGAGTTGCGGTGTTTGAGTTACAAAAAATTTCTAAAACTGATGCTTTGACCAGCGATCTTCTATGGAAAATGGTTTAAGTCTAGTTGATGATTGACTAAGTATAAGGAGTTGCTATGAGTACAGCTTTTTCACGTCCAGAACTTCAAGCAATTGCTAAGTATCACAGGTTACTTTTGTGGTCTATCCTCGCCGCTATCATTGCTAATCTTTCTCGTCTTTCTCTGGGAGATCAACCCATAGGCTTACTGGTATACTTTTTAGCAGCTGTATTTCAGATATTTGCGCTGTACAAGCTAGGGAGAACGCTCAAGCTTTCAATTGTATGGATGATATTACTGATTGTTGGTTTATTTATACCGCTTATCGGTCTTTTGATACTGCTTCTTATGCATGATAAAGCGATGAAAGTAATGAAATCTTCTGGCGTCAAAGTAGGATTTATGGGTGCTGACCCAGACTCTATCTAATATTATGCTGTTGCGGTCTAAGGGACTTGCAGATAAATACTGTACCAATACCAAAAATCTGTAAGGGCGAATGGCCATTCGCCCCTGCTGCATCACTGGGATATTATTTCAGCGCACTCCCCTAACAATCGCGGCACAACGGATTGAAGGAAGCCTCTGGTGTTGAGTTCAAAATTCCAGTAAACGCTGACTACAATCGTTAGGCTGCATTCCGTTACTGGTTGGGACGACACCTTGAGACGATCTGGTGAGAGTATGATTTGCTGCTCTTCGTTCTAAACAATCAGTTGTGACTCTGCCGAATATGGTCAATTGCAACGATTAACGCATCCAGCATGACTTCATAGCTCTGATCCGTTGAACGGGTTAGGGTCATCAATTCTAGCTGTTCTCTGGCAATAAAACCGTAAATGGCAGCATTGACCATCCGCATTACATCAATTAAAGCATCCTCACTCAATTCATATAATTGCAGCGATCGCTGGAAAAAGTGTAAAGCGTTCTGGGTGATTTCTGCTTCTTCTGGATCAGCGGGTTGCATTTGATACTGCATCATCACTTTATAGCGAACGGGATAACGATGGGCAAAGCTGCGGGTTGCCTGTGCGCCGATCCGCAGCAAAGTATGAGGTTCTGTGATGCCCGCTGTTTGGCTTTGGCAGTTGGTTAAGTAGTGACGCCAAATTTCCAGAGCCACAGCGCGTCGTAGCCCTGAATTGCCGTCTAAATGCTTGTAAATGGCGGGTGGCTTGATCCCCAATTCTTTGGCGACTCGATTTACACCTAGAGCGGATTCTCCCTCTTTGTCAAGGCAGGCGATCGCTGCATTGACGATATCCTGCGGTGTCAGTGAATTTTCCTTGAGTGGACGACCCATTAGCAAATTAGTTAACTAAATTAACTAAAAGTGAATATAATTAACTTTATTCAGTACAGTCGCTCTATCTCCCATAACTGACCTCACTTTTGCCCCAGCCTATCAGTTCGCGCAAATGATTCGCGATCGCCAAGTCTCGACGATGAAAGTCCTCGATGCGTATCTGATTCAAATCGCTCAGCGGCACTCGAAGCTGAATGTCATCTGTACGCTGGACGAAGAAAACGCTCGTGCCAGAGCTAGGCAGGCAAATGAAGCTTTAGTGGAGAAATCTGGGGCGTTTTACACGGGGTGGCAATGACCATTAAGGCTAATTTTTGAAACAGCAGAACTCCGCACCACAGCAGGGGATATTCCCATCAAAGACTATATTACCCAGCAGAATGCAACACCGGAGCCATTATTATGGCTAAAACCAATACGGCAGAATTGGCGGAAGCTTACCAAAGCACTGATTCCCTCTTCCCACGGGTGAACAATCCCTGGAATCTCGATTACACCCCTGGCGTAAGTTCTGGAGGCAGTGCTGCTGTTGCTGCCAGGCGATCGCCTTTAGATTTAGGGAATGATATTGCAGGTTCAGTTCGTCAGCCTGCTCATTTCTGTGGTGGGTATGGCTTAAAGCTGACTGATCGCCGTATTCCCACCGCAGGGCAAATTCCAGACATTCCTGGAATGCCAGTTTGTTTTCGACAAATGATGACTGTGGGTTGTTTTGTCCGATCGCTCGAAGACCTGCAACTCTGCTTTTCGTTGATTGCGGGAACCGATACGCGCCGTCCCGATGTTCTACCTGTGCCGTTGGATATTCCTGCGGGTCAGGTGTTGCCAAATCTTAAAATCGCTTGGATTGACCAATGACCTTTACAAGCTCTTATGACTGTAGACAGACACCAGAAGTAAGAGGCTCAACTATAGTAAGAGTATATTCAATGGAATTTATATGATTTTCAATATTGTTGAGGCTAACCAAAAGAATGAACGACCGCTAATATTCAACTGGATCAGCTTTTCGTTTTTTGCGGCAGTTCACATTTTAGCTTTATTGGCACCCTGGTTTTTCTCCTGGTCAGCACTGGGAGTTGCCCTTTTCCTGCACTGGTTATTTGGCAGTATTGGTATTTGCCTAGGCTATCATCGGATACTAACTCATCGTAGTCTGCATGTCCCTAAAAAACTGGAATACGCGATCGCGCTAGTGGGTGCTCTAGCACTACAAGGGGGGCCAATCTTTTGGGTTGCAGGGCATCGTCGGCATCACACGTATACTGAAGACATTGACAAAGACCCTTACTCGGCAAAACGAGGGTTTTGGTGGAGCCATATGGGTTGGCTGTTTTACAAACGTCCAGAGTTTTTTGAATACGAATCGAATCGAAAATTTGCACCCGATTTAGCGAAAGATGCATTTTACCGTTCGCTTGATCGCTATTATTTACTGCTGCAAATTCCCCTCGGTGTTGGACTCTACCTGATGGGGGGGTGGTCATTTGTGATCTATGGGCTATTCCTCAGAGCAGTTCTACTCTGGCATAGTACCTGGTTGATTAACTCTGCGAGTCACATCACGGGCTACCGCAGCCATGAGTCAGATGACAATTCCCGGAACCTCTGGTGGGCAGCAATTCTCACCTATGGCGAAGGCTGGCACAACAACCATCATGCTTATCCCAACGTGGCAAAAGCAGGCTGGAAATGGTGGGAAATTGATATGACCTGGTGGGTGATTGTGAGCTTAAGACAAATAGGTTTAGCACGAAGAATTGTGTTACCGCCAACCACTTAATAGCTCTGCACCAGCGTCCTTGACCTGGATAAGTTGCTGTGAGAGATTTTATCCACCACCCATGAAAATTCTCTCACGAAGAATTAAAATAGCAAGTAGTACCCCATGTTTGAGTTCTTAATATTTCACCTTTTTAGACCAGGAGGTTTGTCTCATGGTCAAGCGATCGCTCCAGGCATCCCCTGCTGGAATTCAACAGGCTAAACGAGCCTTTGCCCTGAAAGGATGGACTCAGGAGAATTTGGCGGGGGAAGTAAACCTGAAGACTCGCCAACCCATTTGGCGTTTTTTCACTGGGCAACCCGTTGATCGCCAGATTTTTTTAGCGGTTTGTTCAATTCTCGATTTAGACTGGCGAGATATTGCCGAAAATCCACCCGCAGAATTTCCTGAACCGGGGGAATTTGTTGAGCCTGTGCCCGTGCCGACTGCCCCGACAGAGATTGATACTCTGGTGCAACAGGTGAGAGCGCAATACCGAAGTACGATTCAAAACCAGTGTGGGGTTTTGCAACTCCTCGACATCAATCGTCCCGTCAACATTGATGATATTTATGTGGATGTCAATATTCTAGAAGAGATTGCCAGCCAACAGTGGCTTGAGATTGCCAATCTGCAAAACCTGAACCTAACGGAGCTCGATCGAGTTGGCGTAGGTGCGATCGAGCAACGGCAGATACCGGGAATGCAAGCGGTTGAAACCCACTTAAAACTCCGAGTTTTGGGGAAACCAGGAGTCGGTAAAACCACATTCTTGAAACATCTTGCTATCCAGTGTAGTCGAGGTGAATTTTTCGCACAGCAAGTCCCTGTGTTTATTACACTACGAGACTTTGCCGAAGAATCAAGAGACAGTGGCAGCGTGAGTCTGCTCAACTATATTCGTCAGGGATGGCTGATTGCCGGAGTGACTAATCCCTCGGTGCTCAAAACCTTACTGCAACAAGGTCGGCTATTACTGTTGTTAGATGGACTGGATGAAGTACTCAACCAGGACAGCACCAGGATTTTGCGAGAGATTCGCAAATTCTCCGAAAAGTATCACAAAAATCAATTTGTTGTCTCCTGTCGCACAGCCGCCCAACGGCTACAATTACCAGGGTTTACCGATGTTGAGATTGCTCCCTTTACCCAGGCTCAAATCACGACCTTTGCCCAAAAGTGGTTTGTCGCCCTTGCCAAACGAAATCCTCAAACCGGACAGGCTCAATCGCAACAATTTATGCAGAAGTTGAGCTTGCCAGAAAACTGGCAGTTTCGCCAACTGGTGGTGACTCCGCTGTTTCTGCATCTGGCTTGCTGGATGTTTCACGGTCAGGAGAAATTTCCGGCAAAACGATCAGAGTTTTATAAACAAGGGCTAGATTTGCTGCTGGGTAAGTGGGATGAAGCCAAAGGGGTCGATCGCGATGAGGTTTACCGAGATTTTCGATTGCCTCAAAAGTTGAGGCTGTTGAGCCAGCTGGCTGCCGTTACCTTTGAGCAGGGACAGTACTTTTTTGAGCAACGCATCATTGAACAATATATTGAGGAGTATTTACGGACGTTGCCAAATGCCCTGCTAGAGCCAGAGGAACTACAACTGGATACTGAAGCGATGCTAAAAGCGATCGAGGCCCAACACGGCATCTTGATTGAACGGGCACGGGGAATTTTTTCCTTTTCCTATCTCGCCTTTCAGGAATACTTCACAGCTCGCAAAATTGTCGCCAGCCATAATCTTCGGTCATTAGAGCAAGCCTTGGGCGGGTTGGTCAGTCATATTACCGATCCTCACTGGCGGGAAGTCTTTTTGCTAACCGTTGCCATGTTACGCAGTGCTGATTCCCTGGTACAGTTGATGAAGCAGGAAATTGATGCCTTAGTGGCTCAAGATTCCTATCTCCAGGAGTTTCTGGTGTGGGCCAGCCAAAAATCTCAGACCATTCCATCCCAGCCGAAAATAGCCACAACGCGAGCGTTTTATTTGGCTCTTGCCCAACCGTCCCCAACCGCTGCAACTTTCGCCCTAGCCAGTACGCTGGATCAGGGGATCGTGCTAGATGCAGCTTTAGAGAACTTGTTGTTAGAGTTTGCCACCGACCACAGTCAAGATTTTGCCTATGTCAATGCTTGTAGCGAGGCCCTTAACAATATCCTAGTCATGGTTTTGGATGCAGGATTTTATAAGTCTCTGCAACAATTGAAAGATCAATTGCCCCCTCCCAGTCAAAATCGAGAACGATTACAACATTGGTGGGAACAAAATTATAGTGCTTGGGTAGAGCAGGTTAGGGGGACAATCGCCCGTTACCGCAATATCCATCACCCCTGGCAATTTACACCAGAGCAACAGCAAGTATTACAACGTTACTATGATGCCAACCAACTTCTGATCGACTGTTTGAATAGTAATTGCGAAGTAACTAGCGCCATTCGACAAGAAATTGAAGCGACTTTGCTACTACCGCAAAAAGAATTAGAAGATCGGGAATGGCAAGGAGATTGAATGATAGATCACTCGTTTGGATTTTACGGAATCGCTTTCTTTGGAATTATTCTACTACGCTACTTTCTGGCGGCAGGAGGAACCTATTGGTTCTTTTATTCGCCTTTCAGCCAAGCGTTTATTGATCCTGGACAACCGCAGCGATCGCCCTCCTGGGATTCGATTCGCCACGATATTAAACTCTCTGTTTTATCTGCCGGGGTGTTTGCGCTGGCAGCGGCATTTATCATGTCGGCATACGGTGGGAACCTTACCCGCTTATACAGTGACCCTTACCAATACGGGCTGTGGTATTTAGGGTTGAGTTATGGAGTGGTGTTGGTGCTTCAGGATACTTATTTTTATTTCACCCATCGATTGTTTCATCACCCGTTACTCTTTCGTTGGTTACATCAGGGGCATCATCAATCGCGCTACCCAACTCCCTGGACTTCGTTTGCCTTTGATCCGTTAGAGGCGATTGTTCAATCCCTCTTCCTGATTGGGATTGTCTTTATGATTCCGATCCATTTCATCACCTTAATTGCAGTGCTTGTGACGATGACCGTATGGGCTGTGGTTAATCATCTGGGCATTGATCGACTGCCGCTATCATTTCCGCATAATTGGCTAGGCAGGTGGTTCATTGGGCCGGCCCATCATTCCATACATCACCTCAAGTACACCGTCCATTACGGGTTGTATTTCACGTTTTGGGATAAGCTTTTTGGCACTCAAGATCTTAACTATGAGAAGAAGCTTGACCAGCGGTGAGCAGGGAAGCCGATGGAATTTAGCTCACCCACCTCAATGATGTTTTGTATCGTATTCAATCAATTCATTCAAGAAATCAGACAATCGTCTATTACACTCTTATCTAAGGTCAGGAAAACGACAAGATATTCAATAAATAATCGGAAAAGTTTGTTGAATTGAGACGAGATAAAAAAACTAAAAACTTAAAGATAAAAAGTATTGAAAATATTATTAAAACATGTCTACTGATAGACCAAAATATCTTTCAATCTTTGTATCATAGGTACATCAGCAAATTAAGATTAACTCAGAAAAATATTTTACTTTAATTAGCTTTACTAAATGAAATAAATTTCGCTTTCGATCTCTACTTTTTTAGAGAACAGATAGCTACTTAATTTACTGATTCGCTTTTTTCTCATCCAAATTTAAGGAGAATCATGCCAAGACTGATAGGGCAACGTTCTGATTCTAGTTCTTCGGTCGCGCTTATAGTTTTGCTGGCACTCGCCGCAGGGATTTCTCTAGAGTATTTAGGCTATGTCAATGTCATTCCAGAATTTGGTCGAGACATTCCCTATACCAGTCAGGAAAACGCAAACTAAGCACAGTACGACAACATCATTTAATTACAAGCAAAGCTATAAGAGGTAGAGATGAGAAAGGGTAGTGACATTCTTAATCGTTCTATTATTGCCTTTGATACCGGCAAACGAATCGCAGGAATTTTAGACCTAATCTTTGATCAGGAAACCAATCAACTGCTCGGTTTTCTAGTTGATGAGGGCGGACTATTTCACTCTGCAAAAGTAATTCCGCTCAATCAGGTGAGGGCGATCGGACCTGATGTTATTGTTGTCTCTGGGCAGGATGCGATCGTATCCGCAAAGGATATTCCGCAAATTCAAACGATATTGGAACACAAACTGGTGCTTAAAGGTAATCGCATCATCACAACAGATGGACGTTACCTTGGCTCCATTGTCGATCTTTATTTCAATGATCAGTCCGGTGACATTGAAGGTTACGAAACATCTGGAGGGTTATTTGCAGATACCTATTCCGGGCGTTCGTTCATTCCGGCTCCCCAAACCGTAAAAATTGGCAAAGAAGTCACCTTTGTTCCACCCGAAACGGCTGATCTGATGGCAGAGCAAGTAGGAGGCATTCGAGGCGCTATGATGGCTGCTGGTACTCGCATTCAAGAGACAACAGCTACTACTGGTCAACAGCTACACGATGCTACTCTAGCAGCAAACGAACAGCTACAAGCTGTTACCGCTTCTGCTAACCGCAAGCTACAAGAAGTAGCAACTGGTGCTAGCGATCGCTTCGATCAGGGGAGTAGTGGTGCGGCAACTGAATTAACGAATCGGCTAGTTGCTTCAGACGAGCAGTTTAATTATGTAGTCGGAAAACCAGTTGAATGTGATATTCAAACCCCTGATGGCATGATCTTGCTGGTGAAAAATCAGATTGTGACCTTGTCTCTGGCTGAAGAGGCTCAAAGGCTGGGGATTTTGGATCAGGTCTATCGAGCGACGGGCGGAAGCCTCACGGTAGGAATCAATCGTCAACTGCAAAATGCCACGGCTCAGGCGGAAAGCCACTTACAAATGGCGACTCAAAGGGGCAATGCAGCTCTATCCAACTTAGCCGCTCGTGCCGGAATTGAACAAGCCAAAGGTCGTCGAGTTCAACACATAGTGCAGCATGAAGATGGCATAATCATCGCGGCTCCGGGGCAAATAGTCACCGATACAGTCGTTGAGCGAGCAACCCTGTTTAACCGTGAGGCAGCTTTACTGGACGCTGTAGGGCTACAGCCAACTGAAGCAACCCGCTATCGTGCCAATGATGCTGTTTCAAACACGGGGATGAGAGTTCGTGAACAAGCCGCGATCGCTCAGGAAAACGTCTCTACGTTTTGGGAACAGCTGAAAAGGCAATACAGAGAGTTTCAAAAACGCAGTGCCAGAGCAATGCACAAACAACGCATTGAGCAAGCATTGGGTCGTCCGGTGAAGCGAGTTATCCTAGACCCACAAGACAATGTGATCCTCAATGTGGGTGAATTAATCACTCATAAAGCGATTCGGCAAGCCGAGCAGGGGGGTGTTCTGAATATCCTGCTGGACTCGGTTTATACCCAAAGTCCACAAATTTCAGAGGCTGAACTGCGCGCACCAGAACGCGGTGTTGCTTCGCTGGAGCGTGAACCCAGGTTAACGTCACAGTAGATGTTGCTTGGAATTTACATGCTAGGCGACTTACCGATAAAGTTAGTTCCTTCACCTTCTGCACTTTCAACTGCGATCGTTCCCCGGTGCGCCTAAATTGCTGAAATAGAATGGGTTGAGCTTCGGGAGCGATCGGATTGCCTTCACTGTGGCTGGTTAGTTCATCTGCGTTGCAGTTTGCGGGAGAGTGAGGGGGATGGGCATATCAGGCGCACCAAACTTTGCAGCGCTAGTGGTTAAATTTGCCATCACCCGCCGCACGTGTTTACCCCTTATTTATCACTCTAGGTGGAATAAAACTGTCTCTAAAGGCTAAAAGCTTCTTACAGCAGATTGTTGGACATACTACCTCACCGTCGTATGGTTTGTGACATCGGAGATCAGCTGTATATGCTGAGACTTAAACGGTGTAAGCGTTTTAGCATGTTTGATTGAGTTTACTTTCCCAAAAGTGATTAAACCGGGTTAGGAATTCGCAAACAAATCAGATCCCAGTGCTGGAGCCTTATGTGGCAGGGGTTTGATATACCAAATCCCTACAATGGGATGACATTTACCTGCAAATCCCTTAGAGCGGAAAATGAGCGATCTACAAGTTCGTGCAGCCGTTAATCAATTCACTCATGAAATCAAACATCAATCTGTCATGGTTGTTAATACATGCAGAGTGCCAACTAAAGTCAAGCTGAGATGCTGGTTTTAATGAGTCAATTGCATCAACTCTCCATTTAAATCGTTAAGGAATCGCTCATGAGTATTATCAAGAAATTAATCGTAAATGCCGATGCAGAATCTCGCTATCTTACTCCAGGAGAGATGGATCAGATTAAAGGATTTGTGATGAGTAGCGATCGCCGCTTGCGTTTGGTCAAATCGTTAACTGAAAGCCGAGAGCGGATTGTGAAGCAAGCTGGCAGTCAATTATTTCAACGCCGACCGAGTTTGGTTTCTCCTGGAGGCAATGCCTATGGTGAAGAAATGACCGCAACCTGCCTGCGAGATATGGATTACTACCTGCGATTGATCACTTATAGCGTCGCGGCAGGCGAAACAACACCCCTTGATGAGATTGGGTTGATTGGAGTTCGCCAAATGTATAAATCTCTGGGTACTCCCATTGATGCGGTTGCGGAAGGGGTGCGGGCGATGAAAAATCTCACCACGTCCCTGATGTCAGGGGAAGACGCGAGCGAAGTAGGAACTTATTTTGACTACTTGATCAATTCCCTCTAATAAATACAGCGCAGCAATTCTCAGTATGAGAACCGCTGTCATTTTTCCCTCCTGGCTGATTCAAAATCTGAGTTGCCAGGTTTTTTAATTAGCGATTTTTCTGAGTGTCGTAAGTAACCGTTCATAAAGAGTTTTATCCATATCTAATCTTTTTATCAAAAAGAATATATTTTCGTTTCGAAATTAATCAATTCATGCAGCAAATCAAGCGTGAGCCATTCAAAGTAGCAATAGAAAAACAATTTATTTGATTCAGATTTAAAAGACCAACAAGCTTACGTAATTACAGTATCAAAACAATAACCAAAAGACCTTTTCCCAACGGATAGCAGACAGTTCAAATCCAGGGGTCGCGATCGCGCCATGAACACCAGATAGATGAGTGTTGACCGATCCACGCTGGATTATACCGCTGCACCTCGCCCTCCCTAATTACAAGCAGGAGTTTAATGATTGCTATGGTAGCTACCGAAATGACCTTTGATGATCGCATACGTCTTTCACAGCTTCGCAATGAACGTCTACGTAGCTTCTTTGCTCAAAGTTTACTGCATTGCGTCTTTCACCGCGATCGCCACAGAACCTTGCTTATTCATTGTCCAGAGGCATGGATGGTAGATAGTTTACTCACAGACTTAGAAGAATTATGCGACTACGCATGGCT
This sequence comes from Leptolyngbyaceae cyanobacterium M33_DOE_097, assembly GCA_015296075.1. Lineage (GTDB taxonomy): Bacteria > Cyanobacteriota > Cyanobacteriia > Leptolyngbyales > Leptolyngbyaceae > DSRU01. Next base: position 15,181 of record DVDV01000109.1, read on the forward strand.
GATCCTGGGAGTGGAAGCGATCTCACTCTATTTTGCTCAGGAGGAAATCTGTCGTATCAAACAGTGTAGAGTTCACCATGCTTCGTCCAGTATTCGTCACCATAGTCTCAAAAAGAGTGGGTAACGTCAGCAACACTCAGCAATTCTCAGTATGAGAATAATTCTCACAAAAATATTCATTTTGAACAGCTATCAATGGCTGGAATACCCATTCTGCCGTTCATAAAATTGAGCGCACAAGCCTTTAGAGGCTCTGACTTCAGTACAAATGTTTCAA
>DVDV01000282.1 GCA_015296075.1 Leptolyngbyaceae cyanobacterium M33_DOE_097
AAGCAGGCTATACACTAATCCTTGGGCGTGTTGAACAATGGTTTCCATAACCGTTCAGTTAAATTTTGATTACGCCCTTTCTTTCAGATTTTTCCTTCTTTGGCAACCCCTTGTTGAAACTGGTGCAAGATCTCAGTAGACGCTCTAGAGCCTTCGCTTCAGTTGTGTCTGGTATCACGATGTTCAATGTTTTACATCAACCCTGCCTGCGAAAGGCATCACCCGTTCTTAGGTTGCTGTGTCACCTAAAAGAACTAAAAGACACGGCATGATCAATCCTGTAAGCCCCCTATAGGAGACTTGTTTGATGCCCCCCACAAAAGCCCCTCAGACTCAATGGATCAATGCTTCACAGGCATGGACTTTGCTAGTTCATAATGAAGCGTTAGGAGAGAAGGAATCAACTTTCCCCATCTCAAACAAGCCTGTACCTGGTAGGAATTTTGTCGCGATCGCTGCTTCAGTGTGCTTTGTGACCATGACGCTGGTGACACTTGCTTGGGGAACAGGCAAAGTCTGCGAAGGATTCATCGCGATCGCCCGTCAGCAGTCAGACTTAGCTAATGTGCTGGGGCGTTAAAACGAAACAATTTGAAAGTTTTCTAAGATCGAAACAAACTTAGAATCCACTCGATCGCCCTGTTTTGGCAAGAAGCTAATGCGAAGCTAAGGGCGATCTCAGGTGAATAAAGCAGATTCACTAAGGTCAGGCTGTCTGAAAATATTTCAGACAGATCTTTCTATTCAAAGGCGCGATCAAGCTAGTGGCTCAATCGGTCTGAATATTATTATTGTCCTCATCCCCTAGCCGATTCTCTCAAAGGAGAGCTATTGGAACTCCCTTTAACGCCGGGAGAGAGATTCAGGGTGTAGCGCTATGCGCTTCTCGAAGAGTGGGCGAGAATGACGACAAGCAAAGCAAATGGCCCACTAGAAATTGGCCTGCTAGAAGTTTCACGATCAAGGATTTCTCTGGCAATCAGACATCTTGCTTGCATGTTTCTGGCTACAGTTATAACTATTGTTGTCTTATTTCGGGCGGGGAGAAACTTCGGACTGGAATCGCATTCTCTTCTCTCCTCTATTTCTAATGTTTTAAGCCTCATCGCAATAATTATGTCTTTTACAACTCCTATCCGCTGTCAAGCTCTTTCTCAAGATTGAGTTTTGAGACAACTCCCTATGTTACAAAATAAGGAGTTCGTCAAATATATTTAGGGTCGATTGACCTTATTTGACGGGTCTCTTTACCAATAGGAAAATTAGTCGATGAATAATACATTGCATTTCTTTTCTAGTAGTCAATCTAATGTTGATCCCGCTACTGATCCAAATACTGCTCCGTATACCAATCCGCATCCAACTCCCATTAAAGATCCAAATCTTGACCCTTACACCAACCCCCACCCAAACCCTGATGGAGATCCAAACTTAGAGCCTTACACCGAATCAAACCCCAAACCCTTTGACGACCCTAATGTTGACCCCTATGTTGACCCTGAAAAGCGGTAAGCATAGAAAGCTTTCCTATGTCAAAGCGATACCTTGAAGCCAAGCTCTGGACAGGTAATAATCGCTACTTTAGTGAAGATAGCGTTAAAATACTCTGCCTGGTCGCACTCAAATTCTGTTGTGATCTAACAGTTGAAGCTCCAGAAAAGTTTTTCTTTTAAGGATAATATATGAAGCTGTATTTTAGAGCTTTTTAATTTTCCCTTATCCTCTTCAGTTCTCGCAGAGACACACCTGTGGCATTAAAAAAAGAGATCGTTTGTGTTGCGTACACATGACATATCATACACTTCTTAAAGGCTTCCTTAAGAAATTAGAGGGGTTTTTAGAATAAATGTACTCTTTTAAGCCTTAAAACCTCACCCCAGGCTTCTCACGAAATGAATTGAATGACTGCAAAAGCCCATTAGATAGAAACTATGGACTCGGCATGGCAAAGATATGACGAGAGTATGACGCTGCTATTGCAAAAAGTGACTAAAGCGGATAAAACTGTTAGAAGCGCATAAGAAAAATAGTCGGCGATCGCATTTGCGATCGCCTTTTTCTGTTTGGATGTTTTCCTTTCTCGCTAGCTTGAGAATTGAAAGATAATACGCTTAACTGTGGTAAAACTGATCACTTAGTCAGCAAAAAGCTTCAAAAACAACCTGAACAAGTAAGTGGGGAGGCTTTAGTGAGGAGGCGTTGAGGGTTTGCCTCCAGGCTGAGGGTTCCAACCTCCTGCATCCCAAATTATCCTTAGTTTCATTACACTCACTTACTCAGGACTAACCCATCAAAGCCTGAAGAAAAATGCTGACTCTAGCCCACCCAGCAGTCAGTCAATGTGGGGTCTTCACCCGACCCCATTGTACACACCTTCTGTTAACGCCCGTACGACTGGACTCAAACCGTGTTAGGCCAAGATAAAAGAGTAGAGTAAGCTGAACTGAGTAACCAGCAGCGTAAGGATTTTATGCTGCTGGATCTAAATCATGGGAAAAAATATGTTGTGAAATTAGCTATTTGCAGCCTAAGAGCGAAATTTGATAGGCATTATTGCGAGCTGTGCTAATTCTAAAGTTGATCTGGAAGGGTTGTCTCATTGAAGGACTGCGGAAAGTAGCTGATTGTCGCACAAAGCGTCGCCCAGCAATACTTTTGTTGAAAACTCTTGAGTTGCTGCCATCATTGTACTTAAAGAATAACTCAGCATCATAGGTAGCGTTGTTCTCTGGCACAAGTTGAGCAATATAATATGTAAAGCGAACTCCTGTTGGAACTGCGAAGTCAGTGTTTTCATTGCCTCGCTGAGATCGCTTTCTTACTTGAATTTGACCGCTTGTGACCTCTCTGAAGTAAATGCAGTTTTTAGGCGTAGCTGGAAGTGGTTCTAATGCTTGACTATTGCCAGGCGCAGGATTGACAAACACCGATAAACTCATCGCTGTTGCCATACTTAGTAAGAAAGAAATCCTTTTCATCCTATTTCCTCAATTTTTTCAGCGGCACTAAAGACTGTTTTCCTCTGGCAAAATGATACAAGATAAATAGATGGAAACACAAGATTATTTCTTAGATCAAAAAGTGGCTTATTTCAGATATATTTAGCAGAACATTTCTACAACAAAAATAATAAAATTTGAATACCGTTTATCTGATGTTGTGTTAGATGGCGTAATTCAACTAACTAAGTCTGATAGCTACGAGATAGTAGACTTAGCTCAGGAGAAGCTGAGCCGAAATTGGTTTGTTATTTCAATCGTGCAAAAAAGTGCTAAAAAACTTTGCCTCTCAAGAAGTTTAAACAGATGGGCGTAGGATCAGGCGAAATCCCAGATGGCAGGTGGAAGTGTCAATCGACTCAGCCATGCGAGCAGGTGGGCGATAGCGGCGACAATAGCTAGGGGCACACAGAAAGGAGCCACCTTTGATCACTTTACGAGGAATTTTGATGTCGGAAGCTTGGGGGTCATAACTGCTCTCGCGATCGCCCCCACGCGGGTTTACCAACTTACCGCAGCAAGTGTCTTGCTGAATTTGGCGGTGTTCTTGATACCAGTCGCAGGTCCATTCCCAGGTATTTCCAATGATATCGAAGAGACCATATCCATTCGCTGGAAACGCTCCGACCGGGGATGTGCGTTCGTACCCATCCGTCTTCAAGTTTTGCCAGGGAAACTCTCCTTGCCAGGTATTCGCCATCATCTTGCCTTTTGGATGTAACTCATCTCCCCAGGCAAATTCGGAATTTTCCAGCCCACCCCAAGCTGCAAATTCCCACTCTGCCTCTGTAGGAATTTCTTTCCCAATCCACTGCGCATAGGCTTCTACGTCTTCGTAGGCAACATGCACTACTGGATGGTTCTCCCTGCCCTTGATGGAACTGCCAGAACCTTCTGGATGTCGCCAGTTTGCACCAGGAATATAAGCCCACCAGTTATAGTGACTGCCCTTGTCAATCGGGCGATCGGGTTTCACAAATACACAGGAGGAAGGTTGCAGGAGTTCGGGATTGGCCCCTGGATAATCATTTGGATCAGCGGGTTGTTCGGCCAGAGTGACATAACCTGTTTCTTTGACAAACTTTTGAAATTGCGCATTGGTGACCAAGTATTTATCTATCCAAAAGCCACTGACTGTGACTTCATGGGCTGGGGCTTCTTCAGCATAGTGGTGATCTGACCCCATCAAAAAAGAACCACCAGGAATCCAGACCATGTCTTTTCCAGGCGGACGACCAGGCGGTTTGGCTAAAGTTTTTGAGGTTAATGGCATAATCGCTATCTTGTGCTTGACCTGTACTTAAAGAACTGAAAAATAGACATACTTAAAAAAGCAATCCCCTCTTATCCCAGGCAAGGACACAGGCTATGGCTAGAGTGTCATGAATGCCTTTGAACCATCCCCCAATATTAAATGAACTAGCGAGAGAACGAACTCTGATAACTGACGAATGAACTTTGAGTAGCTGGATTGACAACTGCCTGTACCAGTCAAATTTGGACTATTTATAACCGAAATATCATGCCTAACCAGAGGCCATTTTGCGATAGATCAATACCTCTTGCATCCTGCCCGTCCCCATCCTCATAGACAAGTCTGGTAAAACGGTAGGCTAGTTGCAAACCAACCGAACGAGACAGCCAATATTGGGTGCCAAACAAAAAGTTCCAGGTGCTGTTTTTATCGCCGTTCACACCAAATCCTGAGAAATCACCACGCATCCCAATTGTCCAGCGATCGGAGAGTTCTAATCCAAGCCGTCCTCCTATTAAAGGTTCAAATAGGGTGACAGAAGTGTTCAAGTCCTGATCATTCAAAGTAATGTTGTTAACACTAATCGAATCAATTTCCAAGTCCAGACTAATGAAATTGATTCGTAGTCCAGCATATGTGTCTAGGATCAACGTGGGATAGGTTTTTGCCCCTGTTTCTGTTCTGCCAAGATCTTCGTCTAGAACACGATAGAAACCAGCCAGATCAATCGTTGCCAGACGAGTAGTTACAGTCGTATCGGCTCTAATATTCAAATCATTGGTTAAGCCAAACTGGGCTACAACTTCTTGGGGAATGGTTACTTCTTGGTTGCCTTTCTCTCGCCCAAATAGGTAGGAACCATCGAAAATAAAACCGAAGCGATCGCGTCTGGCTTGAAAGCGCAGTGACGCGGCAAAGATGCTATCGAGGCTAAAAATATCAGATAAATCAGCCTCAACAGAGGCTGTTCGTCCGCCCACAGTGACATCTGCATCTAGATTAAAGGGTAGAAATAGGTAGGGTTCAATCAGAAACTCCCAGCTATTTTCTGGCTCAGCCTGTGCTTCAAGTTGGCTGGGCGAACTCTCATCAGAGGGTGGAGAAAGCGGTTCTGAAGGCGTGACATCAGAACTAGGGGGGCTATCTGTAGAAGCGGGAGAAACTGGTTCCGAAGGCGTAAGATCAGAAGCCGGAGGGACATCTGTAGAAGCGGGAGAAACTGGCTCCGAGGGAGTAACTTCGGTGGCAGGCGGGATATCCGTTGTTGCGTCGGTTGCTGGAGTTGGGGAGAGATTTGGGTCAGTGCTTTCTGCGGGGGGCGTGGAGGATGGAACGGTTTCAGCCATTAAATCAGCTGCAGTTCCTCTATTTGTCAAGTCAATAACATCTGTTAATGGCTCTTTTAAGGAGCGACTGAGCAAGTTATTTGGTAGAACCGCAGAGGATACCTCGATCGCGGGTTGCACTGCTTGAGCCTGGAGTACCTTCGTTGCAGATTTATTGAGCTTTATTGTTTCGATGTGCGCTGGTGCAGCGATCGCACCTGCCACATTCACAACTGCCATCGCGCAACTAATAGTGAATAAGTGGATAGAATGGCGTGTTGTCAATTTAGACATTGAATTCAAGTCCTGATGGATGGTAACGAGTAATTGAAATTTGGTATTACGTAGTTGAAAGCGATCGCCCTTTTTATAGGAAGCGATCGCACCTCTAAAGAACTATTGCCGAGCTAAATACATCCGCATTTTCTCTTCATAGTTTTCGACATCTTCACCCGTAACATCCACCAGTGCCTTATGGACCTGCCCCGTGAACTTAAAAGGTGGTAGATAATCCGGCATGGTAGGTGAACCTGGATCAGCCCCGACAGCGACCCCTGCCCCGAGTCCCAGCGAGAGGGGGATCGTGACAGGCAGGTTGCCTTCACCCACCTGCTGACCATCCACAAACAGCTTGATGTTGGCCGGTGTACCCTTACCATGAGCCATGTCAACGGGGCCTGTAGGCGTAAATTGGAAGCTAAAAATATGGCGACCACCGGGTAATGGTTGGGAGGACTCCACCTTGAAGTAGCTATCGGTTACGTAATTGTAGCCATAGGTCAACTTGCCATTTTGAACGTAGAAGGAGAAACCCCCATCATTGCCGCCCATGCTAAAAAGAACGCCCTCCGCGCCGCTCTCACCCACTACCGCATCCACTGAAACGGAATGGGGACGGTTCAACAGTCTGGGAGCGGCATTACCTGGAACAACTTGAGTACCTGGATAGTAGAAGTACCGTTGGCGATCGCCCGCAATTTGGGGCCGCTCTTCCGCAAAGCGCAGGGTGGTGCGGCTATCAATGGGCAACACGTTGTATTTTCCGGCTTCCACATACCACATGCCAATCATGGCAATCAGGCGATCGCGCTCGGTTTCTGCCAAATTATTCGTCTCAGCAAAGTCCTCGTTGACGTTGTAGAGTTCCCAGCCGTGGGCATCCAACTCAGTCAGTTTCTCGTAGGAGATGGGCGTACCGAAGGAGGCTTCTGCTTCAGCGTAAGAGGGGCCAGGCCAGGGACAGACGGCTCGCCAGCCATCGTGGTAGAGCGATCGGTGACCCAGCATCTCAAAGTATTGAGTGAGGTGCTGACTGGGTGCAGCGGCGTTGTCAAAGGAATCTGCTAGACTGAAGCCTTCGATCGGAGATTGGGTCACGCCTTTGATCACGGCTGGAGCTTCAATTCCCAGAGCGTCCAATACAGTCGGCACCATGTCAATCGCATGGGCGTACTGCGTCCGAATCTCACCTCTGGCTTTCATGCCTTGCGGCCAGGACACAATAAAGGGATCGCTGGTGCCACCCCGATAGGTTTCCCGCTTCCAGCGCCGGAAGGGCGTATTGCCTGCATGGGTCCAGCCCCAGGGGTAATGGTTGAAATACTTGGGGCCACCAATCTCAGCGATCGCCGCCAGGTTTTGCTCCAGGTTCTCTGGCACGTTGTTAAAGAACTTGTTTTCGTTCACCGAACCCGTTGGGCCACCCTCGGCACTGGCTCCGTTGTCCGAAATCACCATGATCAGGGTGTTCTCGTACTCACCCAGGTCTTTGAGGAATTGAATCAGCTCACCAATATAGTGATCCGTGTGTTCCAGGAATCCGGCAAACACTTCCATCATGCGGGCGTAGAGTTTGCGTTCGGCTTCTGAGAGGGTGTTCCAGTCTGGCACATCGGGGTCATGGCGCGACAGCACTGTATTGGGGGGAATAATACCCATCTCTTTTTGCTTGGCAAACACCTTTTCCCGGTAAGCATCCCAGCCATCATCAAACTGGCCTTTGTATTTGTCGGCCCACTCCTGGGGAACGTGGTGCGGGGCGTGCATAGCCCCGGTACAGAAGTACATAAAGAAGGGCTTGTTGGGGGCGACCTGCTTAGCATCGGCGATCATCGCCTTTGCTTTTTCCACCAGATCCACCGTCAGGTGATAGCCCTCCTCCGGGGTCTTCTCCGGTTCGACCTGGCTGTTGTCCCGCACCAGTTCAGGATAGTACTGGTGAGTGTCGCCGCCCAGGAACCCGTAGAAGCGCTCAAAGCCCCGACCCAGAGGCCAGCGATCGTAGGGACCTGCTGCACTCCCTTGTTCCGCTGGGGTGAGATGCCATTTGCCCACCGCATAGGTGTTGTAGCCCTGTTGCAGCAGGATTTCCGACAGGAAACCATTCTCAAAGGGAATGTAACCGTTGGAACCAGGATAACCCGTCGCCCCTTCCGTGATGCAGGCTAGCCCGTTGGAATGGTGATTGCGCCCGGTCAACATGCAGGAGCGAGAAGGAGAACACAGTGCAGTGGTGTGCATGTTGTTGTAGCGCAGACCATCGGCAGCCAGGGCATCCAAGTTGGGGGTTGCGATCGGGCTACCGTAGCAGCCCAATTGTCCGAATCCGGTGTCATCCAGCACGATAAATAGAACGTTGGGTGTCCCTTCCTTGGCGCGATTTGGTTGAGGCCACGCTGGGGTAGAGACATCGGCGGTGCGACCAATCACGCCGGGGAAAGCCGTACCAGGTTTGTATTCGTGTAGTGCCATGATTCTTCTTTTAAGTTTTGAAAATGAGAAAAAGTTTGCAGTTTCTTACTGGATTGCCATTGCAACCCGCAGCCGTTCTTCGGGTGAAATCAGGTGGTCGGCATCTTCCGCGTCTTTATCTACATCAATCTGCACCCAGTTCACCTCGCCGCTGAATTTGCCGCCGGGGGTTGGGTAGTCGTAGGTCACTGGTGAACCCGCTTCGAAGCCGACATCACAGGTCTCATCCGCCGAGAAAAGCATCGGTTCTGTGCGATCGACTCTGCCCTGCCCTGCTTCCTGCCCATCCACATACAGGGTGACGGTGCCGCCCTTCGCCAGTCCGCCGCCATCGTAGGCAAACTCCATGCGTACCTGATGGGTTCCAGACGGAATCGGGATGGTGCCATCAATGGTGTAGCGATCGATGCCATAGAAGTTGTAGCAGTACTTGGGTTTACCTCCCTTGGTATAGAGCGTCCAGCCACCCGTCAACCCACCCTGAGCAATGATCACGCCTTCTGCCCCAGACTCAGGCACAACCACCTCAGCAGTGACCGCATGGGACTTGTTCTTAAAGTTGACGATCGAACTTTCGGTTAGTCGCCCCATGCCACTAAATAGGATTTGCCGTGTCCCCTTAATCAGTTGGGGACGACCCGCAATTTCGGGATTCGCTCGCTCAGCAAAGCGATCGTCCAGGGGCAGCACGTTGTACTTCACGGCTTCGATCAGCCATAACCGTTGCAGTTCGTGTAATTTATCTGGATGCTCTTTGGCCAGATCTTTTGCTTGAGTCCAATCGGTGTTGGTGTTGTACAACTCCCAGACATCCTCATCAAAGGCGGGGAGTTTAACCATACCCGTCTGCCAGGGAATCCGATGGCGGGTCACAGCCGTCCAGCCCTTGTGGTAAATGCCCCGGTTGCCTGCCATCTCGAAGTACTGGGTTTCCCGCTTTTCTGCGGCACTGGCATTGTTAAAGGAATAGGCCATACTGACACCTTCGATCGGCCGTTGTTGTATGCCGTTCACAAACGTGGGTTCGGGTAAGCCTGCGACTTCCAGAAGTGTGGGTGCCACGTCAATCACATGGTGGAACTGGCTCCGAATTTCACCTTTCGCCTGAATGCCTTTAGGCCAATGAACGATCAACCCGTTGCGAGTGCCACCCCAATGGGAGGCGATCTGCTTCGTCCACTGATAGGGCGTATCCATAGCATGTGCCCAACCCACTGCATAGTGGTTATAGGCTTCCGGGCCACCAAATAGGTGCAGCCGCTCAGTCATAAATTCGACTGTCTCCAGGTCGGCAAAACCCGTCAGGGGAGTCATTTCATTAAAGCAGCCCTGCAGCGTCCCCTCGGCGGAGGCACCATTGTCGCCGATGATCACATAGATCAAGGTGTCATCCAGAATTTCGAGATTTTCCAGCGTGTCAATCAGCCGGCCAACATGGTAGTCGGTGTGTTCCAGGAACGCGGCATAGATCTCCATCTGACGCGCCAAAACGGGCTTTAGCTCCGGCGAAATACTGTCCCAGGCAGGAATTTCGGGATGGCGATCGCTCAACTGACAGTCGGGTGGAATCACCCCCAATTGCTTCTGACGGGCAAAGGTCTGTTCCCGCAGGATGTCCCAGCCCTGGTCAAACTGACCCTGATATTTATCAATCCATTCTTTCGGAGCCTGGTGGGGCGCATGGCAAGCCCCCGGTGCATAGTAGACGAAGAAAGGCTTATCAGGCATCAGAGCCTTTTGCTGGCTGACCCACTTGATCGCCTTGTTGGTCATATCTTCGGTGAAGTGGTAGCCCTGCTCCGGTGTTTTCTCCTGCTCAACGGGGGTTGTGCCTTCGTAAAGCGCGGGATAGTATTGGTTCGTTTCGCCACCCAGGAAGCCATAGAAGTACTCGAAGCCACCGCCGCCTGTCGGCCAGGAATCAAACGGCCCCATCGGGCTGGTTTGCCAGACAGGCACTTCATGGCACTTGCCGAATTGAGCGGTGGAGTAACCGTTGAGCTTGAGGGTACGGGCGATCGGGGAGCAGTTGTTGGGCAAAATCGAGTTGTAGCCGGGGGCTGATGTGGCGATTTCGGTAATGCCGCCCATCCCTACGGAATGGTGATTGCGTCCGGTCAACAGAGCCTGACGAGTGGGAGAGCAAAGTGCCGTGGTGTGGAACCGATTGTATTTCAGCCCGTTGGCCGCCAGCTTCTCAAACGTCGGAGTTTTACAGGGGCCACCAAAGGCACTGGACGCCCCAAACCCCACATCATCCAGCAAAATGACCAGCACGTTGGGCGCGCCTTTGGGAGGACGTAATTCCCGGATGGGGGGATACTTCGTGTCTGGATCTTTAGCATCGTAGGTGGTCAACCCGACATAAGGTTGTTCGGGAATGGGTAGAACTTGGCGTGAGATATTATCGCTTTGAGCCATAACGTGCCTGTCTAATAAGATAGAGGTTGAATATCGGTGACTGTCTGGCAGAATCAAATGCTGGCGTGGCTTTGTATAGGTGTGAGTACAGATTTTCGCGATCGCCCGAATGAGTCAGGGCTAACCAACGGTTTGCCAATCCATCAGGTTCAGGCCGCTTGCGTTTGTGGTAGTTGCGAGCATCGTTTCATTCAAAATAGAAAAACGCGCTTCCAATCCTGTTTCATGCTGACCAGCATGCCACCCTGTAAGGTTGGTACAACGTTCAATCCCTCGACTAAGGGGCTTATCTTAAAATCTCGGTCGTAGGCATACTCGCGATCGCTATCATCGTGATGGAGGAGAAGCGCGAGCCGGTTCCCGGTTCCGGCAGCTGTGTAACGCAGCATCGCCAAGTCTCCATCTGAGTTGCCAAACGCGAGGAGAGGTCTTAGACCAATGTGCAATGCAATATTTTCAACTTTGGCTTCGCGATCGTTAAAGCTATTTAACTCAGGTAGTTTGGTTAGCATTGGCGTGTCACCCTGAAGCTCGAATTTCAACTTGCCGCTACTGCCAATCACATGTTCGGGGGGAATGCCATAAATTTCGTCGGCGATCACGCGCACAAAATCAACACCACCTCCTGTGACAATGTAGTTTTTAAACTCGTGAGCTTTCAGGAAATCTAGCAGTTCGCGCATGGGCTGGTAGATACAGGCTTTGAACAACTGCTGCAAGTGCGGATGTTTGGCATTGTTGAACCAGGATGCCGCGACCGCAAGAAACTCTTCCTGGGGCATCCCTGCATGGGTGGCAAAAATCAGCGCGACGAGTTCCTTTTTAGTAAACGTGGCGATCGTTTCTCTGTCGTTTTCTAGAATGGCTTTAAAGGGTTGCTGATTTGCCAGAGCTGGATTGTCGATTGCGATCGCTTTGATGCGATCGACGAGGAAATAAATTTGCACCAAAAAAGGGCGTTCGCACCAGAGAGTCCCATCATTATCAAACGTGGCAATTCGTTGAGATGGGGGTTTATAGGTAAGTGTCCCTTCCGTCGTGACTTGTGCTACAAAATCGAGGATAGCCGCTTTTACAAAGCCGCGATTCCATGACGGTAACGGATCCCTTGAATCAGGCACGGCTTCACTCATAAGCAGCTCCTAACAATTAGAGAATAGACTCTGAGACACATGAATGTGAATGGGTGGAGCGGTACTTACTTGGATGACAGGGAGAAAGTATAGGAGGCAAATAATCTGCAAGTGATTGAAGATGGTGCATAAGGAGCGATGCTGTGTTTGATAGCAAATTTTGATCGCTTTAGAGCTGTATTCTTGGTTGAACTTAGAGAATATCGATTCATATTCATAAACCTTGCTTTCCTAAATGCTTAAGTAGATTCAACAAGTTTTTCCCGGTGATGCAAAAGTTGGTATAAAATACAACTCTAAGAGGCTTTACGATAGTGATCTATCAAGATATAGATGCTGATCAGCAAAACCCAGAGAGGAAACAACAGAACGACCCAGCCCAAGCGATTGATGTGCCCAATTCGTAACAGCATCAGAGCCGCAAATCCATACCCTAACCAGACCATCCATTTGGGAATCACTTGGGTACGAAGAAAGAGGGTGCAGGTAGAAATCATAAAAACACCCGCCATCTTAATGCCGTAGGTGCTTAATACCTCTTGTGATAGGAACTGACCCAGGTTGTAATAGGTGGTGGCGATCGTCGGGGTGGCCGCCAGGTTGTACAAAAAAATCAGACTTCCTGATACTGCAGAGCTGACAAACAGCATCGCCAAAAACAGCAGACCGCTGCCAAAAAAGACGCTAGCAAAAAATTGATCTTCCCGATCGCCCAGATGGTCTCGCACCGCGCCAATAAACCACAAGAAGGCAACCCCCGCAAAAGGCACCAGGTTGAGAGCGATCAGCAAAAGATTAGAATTGGCAGCAAACCTGGCTTCGTTATTTAACAGGCTCAGAGGACTAGCAAATAAAGCCAGCACCAGACTGGTGATCAGCAAGACCGAAAATACAACACCCGCAACGGCACCAGCCTTTGGTCCTTTTAAGCGACGGTGACGGGGCAAAGGGTCTTGAGGTTGCATGGCGTATTCCTAACAAGGAGGGTAAGAAGACTCACTGGAGTTGTCTCTGAGGTTATTGGATACATATAAAAAAGAGCTATCTACTCCTAAGAAACGAAAGCGAATCCATCATGAAGCAGCCTAATCATTTCGATGTTGACAGCTTCTTTGACGCGGCGCTTTAACGCCTCGAATGCGTAGGAGGTAGTCTGCACAGAAGCGATCGCCCCAACGCAGACTACCAATTGAATCCTCTCGAAATAGAAGCGTTAATGGTTACGACCGCTGCCCGATTCCTCTAGCTGTCGCATTACGGCATCCAGATTAAAGGCAGCTGGTTTCTGGCGCGGCGGAAACGCTTTGAAGTTCTCAATCTGTTGTGCGACCACTGCCTGCATCCCATAAACCAGGTAAGCGTGAGAAATCACCCAATCCCAGTAAGTGTTTGAGTTTTCATCTGCCCGCTCGAATGGATCGCGGCGCAGGTTAAACATTTTGGGTGCCCGTAGCGGAACAAAGGGTTCAAACCAGCATTGTAGAGTCTTAGCCCGTTGCTCCATTAAAACGGTTTTCCAGTCACCGACTCGAATGGCAAGGATGTCACCGTCATCACTAATGTAGAAAAAGTTAGAACGAGGGCTATCCTTCACTTCGCCACTTAAGTAGGGCAGCATATTGAAGCCATCGATGTGTACCTTGTAGGTGCTATTGCCGATTGTATGACCATTCAACAATTTTTCCTTCACATCTGGCTCACCCGCAGCGGCAAGCAGTGTCGGCAACCAATCCTGGTGAGAGACAATGCCATTCAAAACAGAGCCAGCAGGAAACTTACCCGGCCAGCGAACAAAGGCTGAAACGCGCCAACCTCCTTCCCAGTTGGTATTTTTCTCACTGCGGAAGGGGGTTATCCCCGCATCGGGCCAACTGTTATAGTGAGGGCCATTATCAGTGGAATATATGACAATCGTATCTTCGGTAATACCCAACTCATCCAGCTTGTCGAGCATTTGTCCGATTAATTCATCGTGTGCCACCATGACATCGTTATAATCTCCCTGACCACTTTTACCCTTGTGCTTTTCGGCACAATGGGTGCGGAAGTGCATGGCAGTAGTGTTGTACCAGACAAAGAAAGGCTTTCCTTCTTGGTGGCATTGATCGATGAATCGTAGAGCGTGGTCTGTCACCTCTTCATCAATGGTTTCCATCCGTTTTTTGGTCAAGGGACCCGTATCTTCAATTTTTTGTCCCCCGTTTCCATCCGCCCAACTGTGCAGTACGCCACGGGGACCAAACCGTTGTTTAAAGGCGGGGTCTTTTGGATAATCGGGGTCTTCGGGTTCTTCTTCAGCGTTTAAGTGGTAGAGGTTGCCAAAGAACTCGTCGAAGCCGTGCATAGTCGGCAGAAAATCATCTTTGTCACCCAGATGATTTTTACCAAACTGGCCGGTCGCATAACCCAGCGGCTTGAGTAACTCGGCGATCGTTGGGTCTTCTTTTTGTAGGCCAACATCCGCCCCCGGCATACCAACCTTGGTTAAACCAGTACGAATTGGGTTTTGCCCTGTAATAAAAGCGGCTCGACCCGCTGTGCAGCTCTGCTGCCCATAATAATCAGTAAAGGCTACGCCTTCGTTACCGATGCGATCAATATTAGGGGTGCGATAGCCCATTTGGCCACGGCTGTTGTAGCTGATATTCCACCAACCAATATCGTCGCCCCAGAGAACCAAAATGTTTGGCTTCTTACCTGTTGTCATAAATCATTACCTCTAGCGGAGCTAAAGCCTTTTCAAGGCAAATAAGTTACAGAAAGGAGGGGCACAGAGGCGGAATCTCTGTTTGAGGGCACTCCCCCCCACGACCCTTACATTTCATCAACGTGGGAGATGCGATGGAAGAACTGAGGTGATGTGAAAAACAAATGCCGATGCTCTATGTATTATCTGTCATTCTCAGACAATACTATTAAGGTAGAATATTCGAAAATCGCTCTTCTGCTGTGATTCTCAACATCTTTTGCTTAAGACTTTAAACCGAATTCTGTAAATGCCTTGTAACAATGTCGAACATTTCCATCCAACAGTTTCGTTTTTGCAACTCTGAAGCACTGAGTGAGGCTCTAAATGCTCGGCGACAGACAACGGTGCGGCAACTCAGCTTGAATGCTTTGCAATGTGACTTGCTGCTAATTGAGAGTGAAAAGATTAACTTCCTTTTTACAGAAACCTCTTGCCCATTGTATGTTACGGGAGTCAAAGGGCAGGGATGTTTTGAATTCAGCTTTATTCTGCAGCCCGGTCAACAGGACTTTTTTGCCCATGAGCAGGCAATTCCCAAAAATACTTTATTTGGATTTGATCCAACCCGAGAAGTCGATTTGATTGTTCCAGGCAAGAGCATTATTTGCGTGGCTCAAATTCAGCGTCCTGCGTTTGAATTATATGCAGAACTGATGCAACGCAATGATTTAAATATGCGCTTCTTTAGAACTAACTTTCTCTCCTTCCCAGACGAAATCGTTGGAGTTCACGACTATCTCAAGCAGCTAAATTTAATGGCGCGGCACCAACCGCAGTATTTAACACATGCCCGCTCGACCCATCTTCTTGAGGATTTTATCCCCTTGCTAATTGATTCCATTCCCAATGCTTCCACCCCGATGGAATTGCCTTTGCGATCGCCGCGTCGGTTTGATTTAGTGAAGCAAGCTGATGTGTATATGCGAACTCATCTAGAAGCACCCATCACTTTAATGTCACTTTGCAAAGCATTGCATACGAGTGAACGTCCGCTGACCTATGGGTTTCGGGAAGTGTTTGGGGTGAGTCCGATGGCTCACCTAAAAGCTCTACGCTTACAGGCAGTACGAACTCAATTGCAACGTGCTGACCCAGCAACAACGGCGATCGTAGAAGTCGCTAATCGCTTTGGGTTTCAAAGCATGGGGCATTTTAGTCGAGACTACAAAACAATGTTTGGCGAATTACCCTCAGAAACACTGAAATAATTCTTTGGAAGTTAATATTTTGTATTTTTTGGATGGTTGTGATGTATTTGTCGGCAATCCATCAATTGATGTCAGATTTTACATCTAACTTATACATGAGCATTACTGAATTAAAGTGCAAATTTTCATGTTTTACTTAACATGAAAAGACAAATTTATATCAGTCTTCGGGAACGTTAGGGACTTGCAGATAAATAGTGTACCAATACGGCAAATCTGTAAGGGCAAATGACCATTTGCCCTTACAGCACCACTGGGATATTATTTCAACGCACTCCCCTTAGTGGTCTGCCAAGCCAACTTTGCCAGGTAGAGAAAACCAATGACGAATGGTTCGGTCACTATCGACCCTGCAATGTTCTTTTGATGAACTACTAGCTTTCCTAATGTCAAATCTATTAGTCAGGCCGCTGATTGGCAGATTTTGAGTCCAGAGTATTCAAAAATCGCTCTTTAAAGCGTCAAAATAACTTCATCGCCTTAAGATGTGTTCAGAATCAAATCTTTTGCCAACTTAATCCATCATCTATTGCAAACTGGTCAACGCTCAGACAGATGACTAAGCGATCGTCGTAATACAAACACTTCACCTTCCCTACATAAATCATTTAAGCAGTCATTTTAAGCGTGATGTAACTATGCAAAACCTGACAAATCTCAGATTTGGACAAAGCGAAATTGTGAGCTTAGCCCCCCTGAACCGAGAGCCTGTATCTCAAGACATGGATCAAGCCATCCGCGATGCCACTTTGGCCGTTGATACGATTAATTGGCTCCAGCCTGGTGATACGGTGTTCATTAAACCGGTGATCAACTCAGGCAAACCTTACCCGGCTACTACCAGTCCCCTTGCTTTGGGAAGTATGATCCGTTTGCTCAGGGAAAAAGGGGCAGGACGTGTTGTAGTGGGTGATATGAGTGGGGTTGGGCATCTCGCTCAGCGTCCGGAGGGGTATACAGGCAGTACCCGCAAGCTGGCAGAGAAGGCAGGGCTGCTGCAGGCTGTTTTAGATGCCGGGGCAGAGTGGGTATTTTTTGAAGAAGCTGGCTGGGATAACTTCTATGAAGAGCAGCCTGTTCCTGGTTCCCACTGGCAGCGAGGCATCATGCTTCCTAACGTGCTTCGAGAGGTGGATCACATCGTTTCAATGCCGCGTTGCAGCCGACATGCTCTGCTGGGCAACACCCTCGGACTGAAGTCTGTAGTCGGTTACATGCGCTACGATACTCGTTTGGAGTATCACCACGCAGCCAAGAGCATTCAAGAAAAGACCGCTGAGGCCAACACCGTTCCCACCCTGTTGCAAAAGCAACGCCTGGTCGTTACCGCAGCAGACAAAGTGCTGGCGACTTTAGGCCCTGATTTGGGATATGTATTTGCCCCACCCCAGGGGTTGGTTATTGCTTCCTGTTCTACCATCGCCCACGACCTGATCTCTCTGGCCTGGCTGCTCATACACTGGCGCAAAGCACCGTGGTTAAACAAACAGGCTTTAACCGATCCAAGTAGCAGCCAGTTTGTGAGCAACATGGCAAACCGCGTGGTTGCTGGTATTTTGGGCGGCTGGAAGTGGGGCATCAGCGCCCAGACAATGGAACATTCTCCCTTACCAAATATCTGGCGCGATCGCACGTTAATACGCGCCTGTGAGCTGATGGGAGGCGTCCCAGATGTCCAGTTGCGACCAACACAGTCCAGCATCTCGCCGCAACTAATCGCGGAGTTGGCCTCAATGGTGACTTTGCCGACAGCAACAAGAGCTGCGTAAGAAAGGCGATCACATGGGTCTTTTGTCGTATCGATAGATGGGTAGGGCAGGTTTTGTTGTTCAGCTAACCTTAGAGTCGCAAGCTAATTGCTAAGCCTGCCCCTACAGGATCGTCAGACCATCTTTTTAGAATCAGGCAACGTGGACTGCTATCCAATCTTTGCATGGGAAGTTAGCGATCGCTGCACAGCCTCCGGACCGGGAAACATAGATCGTTGCTCGATCCAGTAGCCGATCGTCCAGACCGAAACGATGGTATCCACAACTACGACCGGTAAAAAACCTTGGTTGTTGGGATTAGCAAATCCGCGAGCGCTAAAAAAGAGCACAACCATCAAGAACTTTTCTGCAAATGAGTAAAACACGACCGGGGAACGCCAGGATGGCTTAAACGCAGCTACGACCATCATCACGCCCATAAAGCCAACCATAACGCCCCAATGTTGGTAAATGAGATGGTGTCCCTGATCGAAATAGTGAGGTGGACCCAATCGACTAGACAGAAATCAGAGAAAGCTAAGCTACGAACCTCTTCCTAAGAGCTAAAGCTCTTAAGACTTTTTTAGCATCAATTTACTATGTCTATAAATTTCATTTGGTGTTTTATAGTCTAATG
>DVDV01000117.1 GCA_015296075.1 Leptolyngbyaceae cyanobacterium M33_DOE_097
AAGCAGGCTATACACTAATCCTTGGGCGTGTTGAACAATGGTTTCCATAACCGTTCAGTTAAATTTTGATTACGCCCTTTCTTTCAGATTTTTCCTTCTTTGGCAACCCCTTGTTGAAACTGGTGCAAGATCTCAGCTAACCCATATTGTCCATTTGCCAGGTACTGAGCAAAAATTTTGCGAATTAAGGTGTCGCTGTCATAGAAGGACATTTTGCGGGCGATCGTAACGAGTTCGCTGAGTGGTTTGGCTTCGTTGGCAGGATGATTCAGGCGATCGCTGATAGAAGCCAAATCCGCTAAAGTTTGGATCTTAATTTCTGCTGATTGAATTGGCGCGATCGCCTTTAAGGCTAAATCCCATTCTTTGAGGTAGCCGTAGGTGAGCGCAATTTGGGATAGTGCATCTGAACGTGAGGCTGCTGGGATAGCTTTGGTTTGCGCTTGGGCTTGGGCCAGGATGCGAGTGGCTTGAGGTGAACCAGTCTGTGCGGCTTGCTTGGCAATCTGGGCTAGAGTTCTGGCTTTAATGGTAGCGACTTTAATCTGTTGCGTGGTCTGCACGGCTTTGGCCTCACTACCTGCACTGGCATAGGCGACCGCGATGGTGCTGAAAATGTCTGCCAGGTAGTCGAGATTGTTGGTCTTCATCATCTGAGTGCGTTGTACCGCTTGATCTAGCAGGGCGATCGCGGTTTGGGTGTCTCCCAGGGTTGTGTAGCCTTGGGCAACAGGTGACGCAATCAGGCCGAAGCCGTCTCCTTGTAAGGATTTAAGCAGTTGACGAGCTTGATCGAGGCGCGATCTCGCCTGGTCGGGCTGCTCTAAAACCGTGTAGTACGCCGCAAGCTGAACTAAGATTGCCCGCTTGGTATTGATCACGCCATACTCCCCCGCTAGCGTCTGCGTCGCTTTAGTAACCTTAGATAACAGATCAAGCAGTGTCGCTCGTTGTTGGGGCGTTGTCGCCTGCTGAACTAATTGTTCCAGGGTACTGGGTTGCTCACCCGACTGCCCCGCGATGCTAGCAACCAGATCGGTTTTAGAAAACGGATCTTTAACGGTTGTCACGGTTTGTAAGGCTCGATCGAGCGATCTCACTGCCAGGTTAAATTGGCGATCGCGAATGTAGCGCTGGCTACGATAGATCAGGTCACGGGTCAGGCGCTCAAAGGTTTGACCAGGTTGCTCACTGCAAGCATTGGGTGGGGTAACTGGCTGAATTTGAGCTTGCCCCACTAGCGTAGGAAGTGGTGGCATGGAAGCAACACTGAGAAGCATCATTCCAAGCACGCCCGCTGTCTGCCAACCTTTTTGCCGCTGCATGATCAAAATCCTAACTAAGCCAATACGATCTTCTCTACAAAGGCTTAAGACTCGCTTCCGTGAAGATCGTTCCTTCTACAAAGCAGAAAGTAGACATCGTTATATCGGTTGATGAACTGGCCTAATCACCCGCTGCGGTGAGTACTTTTAATGCCAGCTGAGATTGGGCACTGCTTGCAACCGTTTCGATCGGAGATCGCGGGAGAGAATCAATTAAAAATTCAATCGAATTGGGCAAGGATTGCTAAAACAGATCACTCGTGTTGTAACTCCAGGGTGAGAACACGACACTGTTTCTCGCGCGGATGTAGGATTGCAGCGGTTTGACGTTGACAGGCTTCTGTGAGGTCAAATGGCATGGTTGTACAGGGTTCGACAACAACGACATAGCGATCGTGCCAGCCGCCGTAACTTTGGAACATCCAGACAAAGGGAAAATCAGCCAGATCAAATGTCATGAATAAGGATGTCTGAGTGCGCTGGTTACGAATGCCACAATATCCACTAGCGAGGTCAGAACTGTAGTAAAACTCTTGCAGTCGGGATGTCGCAGGCGGAATGACACGCAGATCAACGGGTTCACCAGTGGGCGCGATCGCATTAGGAAATCGGGTTTTTCCAGGTTGTCCAATCACTTTACTGAACTCTGGAAACGCTGGTTCTACCCAACAGTCAGGCAGTAAAATCTGGTCGCCAGCCTCAATCGAGATCGCGGCATGGTGCTTAAACAAAAACGGAATTTCTTTGTCAGACTGGTTCTCAAACACATACTCTAAGCAAACCTCTGCACAACTGGGGTCAAGCTGAATCGTCTTTTCTACTCTTACGGGGATAGTCTGACATCGGTAAGCCAGTGTGATGTTTAGAGGCGAAGATTCGATAACATCCCAATGCTGCGACCATAACTCACCGTGATCGACTAGATTATGTCCTCGAAATGGCCCCGCCGCATCATTTGGAAAAATCTCATCCCAGCCGCCTGTCCACTCATCATCAAAGCAGGCTCCAACCGGGAGCGATCGCGTTGTTTCAGCTTGATAATGAGGTGGATGCCATAGCCAAGAATGCCCTGTTTGACAGTCTTCCAGCTGGTCGATGCGTCCACCTAAATCAGGCCGAATTGTTAGCTTGATTTCAGAATTTTCTAGCGTTAAAACCTGTGCCTGGTTAACCGTTTCTAGCGCCATTCTGATTCTGCCCCTCATGAGCTTTCCTGCCACTAAAGAATACAGCGCAGCTCTCTTTCCTTCCCTATGCCAAAAGGGATAACTTGTTAGCCAAGCGGTCAAACAGTTCCAGCAGCGACAGCAACTTAATTTGCAATTGAGTGAGCGATCTCGCTCCTTAAACCTTGTCATCGACTGGGCGATCGCAGCCGTTTAAAAAGTGTTAAATAACGCAATATTTATTTTCTGACTCAGATGCTCTGATTGAGAAGGGATCTGAAGACTTGATTCTCGTTACTGATCTTCGCGCTCCCCTTTTTGCATAAAAGTGATTTTGCTGTTAAAGACGCTTCATCATCTCCTTGCATAGTTTTATCAGATCTTAATAGAGATTCTTTTGAAGAACTATTAGTGTATTAACAGGTACAGTTAAGCACTGACCGATCAAATGTCTATTAGTAAACATTTATGACTAAGCAGCCCCAGCGATAGCGCTGGGGTTATTCATATTGGAGCGCATTTAGCATTTGCAAAAAACTGGCTTTATAAGCGAGATTGCTATTGCAGTGGGATTAGCAGCACTTTTAAGACCAGTACTGGTATACCAGTTTGTATGAAGATCTGTAGAATGAGATTTCCCCTGTTTAAGGGTGCTGGGGGGATCGGCAGTAACATGCGACTTCACACAGAATTGGTATTAGTCTCAGTTAAGTTTTTCAGAACGAAAAGATTAGATTGTTTTTTCAGTAGCAATAATATGGACATCAATATTCTTGAGCGATCGCAGCAGTTTGTGTGTCAGTGATCCACGCAAAATGAGTTTCCATCGAGAACGCTGACTTTCACCTATGACAATTTGAGTGATGTAATAGTTTTTTGCAACTTCTGCGATCGCTTTTGCCTTATCCTGATTTGTCACTCGGATAAACTCCCCACCAAACTCTTTACAGAGTCTTTCGCAGGTTTCAATATGCAAACTTTCCGCTTTAGTGAGGAAGCGATCTGGGGCATCAACAAACAGGCAGTAGAAGGGAGCATGCATATAGCTAGCAATGCGGGCACCGCGCCGAATCAGTTGAACTGCATTCGGGTAGGTTGAAACACAAACTAACACTCGTTCATGGATGCTACAAAAGGGCGCATCGGCTTTTGTTCCATTCAAGGCTTGCTCAAGTGCATCTTCCTCAATGTTGTCAGCGACTTCTCGCAATGCTAATTCCCTTAAAGCAATCAGGTTACGGCGCTGAAAGAAATTTTGCAGCGATTGGTCAATTTTTTCAGGCGCATAGATTTTTCCGTCTTTGAGGCGATCTTCTAGTGTTTCTGGTGTGACATCAATCACCACCACTTGATCTGCCTCTTCTAGCAGGCGATCGGGGATTCGCTCGCGCACCACAACCCCCGTAATTCGGGCAACCAGGTCATTCAAACTCTCTAGATGCTGAATGTTGACGGTTGAAAAAACATCAATCCCAGCGGTCAGAATGATTTCTACATCCTGATACCGTTTTTCTCGCTGAGAACCAGGAACATTGGTGTGAGCGAGTTCATCAATCAGAACCAGTTGGGGTTGGCGAGCCAGGATTGCATCTGTGTCCATTTCGGATAGAACGGCACCGGAGCAGTTAATTTGCTGCCGGGATACGATTTCTAATCCTTCTGCCCGTTGTACGGTTTCCTGCCGATTGTGAGTTTCCAGTAACCCAATCACCACATCAATCCCTTCCTGCCGGAGTCGATGTCCTTCTTCCAGCATTCGGTACGTTTTGCCAACCCCCGGTGCCATGCCGATGAAGATTTTGTGCTTGCCTCGGTAGGCAGGACGAATGTAGGTGCTGTCAGGTGAAGGATTGGATGAATAGTACATGGATTTAGAATTGAGAACAAGCGGCAGCACGTTTGAGCAACAGGTGTTTTGAGCAAGCAATCGGGCATTGCTGAATGTATATATGATTTTGGGATAAGCATCCCCACGCTAGGGGCGTTGTCTTCGATGGAGACGCTACGCGAACGCGAAACGCCCTTACAGAATTCATACGCCCAATCAGCAACGCCAGCAATCGTTTAGCAAATCGTAACTGGGTGCGATCGCTTGAGAGCAACTTTGAGAGCAGGAGCCATCATTGGGTGAAAGGCGATCGCCAACACGATATCTCCAACATCAACAGAGGGATTTTCGCTGACTGGGATAATTCGCTCCTGCCTGAGTACTCCTAATAAAGCACATTGTTCAGGAATTTGAATTGAACTTAATCGAAGACCGCAATAGCCTGGTTGGCTGACAGAACTAAGAAGGTGGAATGCGGCTGAGGACGGTGAATTCGCGCCTAAAGGAATCTTCTTGCTGTCGCTTGGAGGCCATGGCAGGTTGAGGGTCAGGCAGACTCGATAAGAACTGAAAAACTTGAA
>DVDV01000030.1 GCA_015296075.1 Leptolyngbyaceae cyanobacterium M33_DOE_097
AAGCAGGCTATACACTAATCCTTGGGCGTGTTGAACAATGGTTTCCATAACCGTTCAGTTAAATTTTGATTACGCCCTTTCTTTCAGATTTTTCCTTCTTTGGCAACCCCTTGTTGAAACTGGTGCAAGATCTCAGATAACTTACCTGGATGGTCAGTACGCCTATCTGACGAGTTGCCTGACTCCTGCAATCAACACTAACAAACAAATCATTGGTTACTATTTATTTGTTTTTGATATCACTGAACGACGTCTGTTAGAGCAATCGCTACAAGCAGCAAATGCTGAATTAGAACAAT
Source organism: Leptolyngbyaceae cyanobacterium M33_DOE_097 (assembly GCA_015296075.1). GTDB lineage: Bacteria > Cyanobacteriota > Cyanobacteriia > Leptolyngbyales > Leptolyngbyaceae > DSRU01. Next base: position 300 of record DVDV01000030.1, read on the forward strand.
TAGTTACTTTAGATAGTCTGACTCAAGTTGCAAACCGCAGAAAGTTTGATGACTATTTAGAGCAAGAGTGGCGACGATCGCTTAGAAATCAGCGATCGCTCGCGTTGATTATGTTTGATATTGATTCTTTCAAACGTTATAACGATTTTTATGGCCATCAAGTAGGTGATATTTGTTTAATTAAGATTGCTCAGGCCGTTCAAGCAACTGTTCATCGAGCGACCGATCTCGTCGCCCGCTATGGTGGTGAAGAATTTGCAGTTATTTTACCAGACACCGATCTGGCAGGGGCGATCGTTGTTGCTAAGCAGATTCAACAAGCTGTAAAAGCTTTAGAAATTCCACATGCTTGCTCAGATGCCAGTAGCGCGATCGTCTCAATTAGTTTAGGTGTGGCCAGTGTCACGCCTACGAATGCTGAGACAGCTAAACAACTGATTGCTCGTGCTGATCGGGCATTGTATGCCGCCAAACAACAAGGACGCGATCAGTACGCGTTTGCAACAGATTAGGCTGAAAGCCTTTGCTCATTCTGAAGGGAGAGCGGTTTGGGACTCTGCAAGATACTCTCCCAGAAAAGCAATTAGCTGACGCTCAATCAATCGGCTCAAGTACTTCCTCAAAGCACAGATCCGCGTCTGAATTAAAGACAAATAAGCGCACAGCTTCTCCTTTCGCAAATTCAGCCTCAATTCGGGCAATTAGATCAGAGCTAACCGCCCAACCAAATGAACCCAAAAGTGTTTCACCAGGTACAACAAGATCATTCCAGTGTAGTTCGTAGGATGCCGTGACCTGCTCTGCTAAACGCCACGATCGACAAGTATAAACGCGTGTCTCAGCATGAATTGCATTGTGCAATCGAGCATGTAAGTTCCAAAGATAAGGACTCACATCATCGTAATTAATCGGCTCTCCTAGCTTTGGCAAATTATGTACACGAAAACGGCTCATTTTTCTCTAAAGTAATCAATACGAACAACCATTCAATAACAGTACTCAATCGCATCGAATCAACACCTACACAACTTTTATACAGGATGCACCAAGTTTTGATACTGCTTCCTCCCATTTCCTTCTGATCAAATAAAACTTTTAGTACATTTAGACTATAAACAGGTCTTCTGGCAGACGGCATTCTTAACCACGTTGTTTATAAAGGAGAAGAGAGTCAAGAATCTGGAGTAAGCCGATGCTGAAAGAGTTGGAAAAAAGCGAGATGATGACTCATCTCTTGAATGCTCTGAACGACAGAAAAGACATTGGACATTATGGTCGGCTGACCTTTGCGATGGTTGCTCGCCATTTTCTCAGTGAAGATGAATTAATGACGTATTTGCAGAAAGACCCAGACTTTAGTGAGTCTGAAGCAAAAGCATTAGTGTTGCAGGTGCAGGGTAAAGACTACAACCCACCCCGTCGAGAACGTATTTTAGAGTGGCAAAAGCAGCAAGATTTTCCCATTTGTCCTAATGGTGATGATCCAGACGCGTGTAATGTCTATCGTGATTTGCAATTTCCTGATCACGTTTATGAACACATTTCGGAATACTACGAGGCAAAGCAAGGTTAATCGGCGTATTCAGGTTGCTGTGATCAGATGCAACCACCCAAACCCCTTGCCAGGGCTGATAGCTAATGGTTCTTACTTCCCAGATATTCGTCATCTGCATCTTCCAGATGGTCAGCATGAGCGTTGAGAGTAATCACGGGATGAATATCTGTAACACAATTAAAAGTGCTGGGCCGCTGGGTGCCCAACACTTAAAATTTAGAGATGTCAGCAGTGCTGTGAGAACCGTTAGGGGAGCGCGTTGAAATAATATTCCAGTGGTGCTGTAAGGGAGAATGGCCATTCTCCCTTACAGATTTGCCGTATTGGTACAGTATTTATCTGCAAGTCCCTTACTTTTGGACTTTAGACTAAACGCGATTTTCCACTATATGTAAGGGCGAACAGCCGTATAGCCTCGCGGCAATAGCCTTTGGCATGGCTTCGCTAGGGCTGCGCTAGCGCCCCTCCTAAATATGGTGTATTTTTTGAATTAGTCCAAACTCCAGTTACTTGATAAACAGCATCTCTTGGTAGGTAGGTAACGGCCAGAAGCTATCCGCAATGTTGCCTTCCAGCGCATCTGCATACTGGCGGACTTCATCCATTAGTGGACGAAGGGTTTGGGCACAGTACTGCATCTTGTCTTCAGTGCTGACAAAGTCGTGTTTCGCCAGAGCGTCACTGAGCTTGGTGGTGGTAGCAATCATAGAGTTTGTCAGGTTGGCAATGGTTTTTGCGCTTTCCTTTTCAAACTCAACTCCTAACTCACCCAGGCTGGCAATCGTCGAAGCAAGTTTAGAGAGATACTCAACTGCAGCGGGATAAATCATGGTTTTTGCCATGCTAATCACCAGTTTGGCTTCTACTTCAATGGAAAGAATGTACTGCTCCGCATACACTTCAAAGCGGCTTTCCAGTTCTACAGGAGTCAAAACACCTGTCTTCTTAAACAGGTCTTCGATGTATTCCTCTTTTAGCGTTGGTAGCGCATCGGCGGTCGTTCGCAGATTCGCTAAACCTCGTTCTGCTGCAATTTGGTGCCATTCTTCTGAATAGCCATTGCCACCAAACACGACAGCACCATGCGTTTCCATCACTTCTTTCAGAATTGTGATGATCGCCGTATTGAGGTCTAATCCTTTGGCGAGTTCTGTTTCTAAGCGATTCCCCATCCAATCGAGGGAGTCTGCCAGCATGGTGTTGAGTACAATTAATGGACCCGACACAGACTGATTGGAACCTACAGCACGAAACTCAAACCGATTTCCGGTAAAGGCAAAGGGAGAGGTACGGTTGCGATCGCCCGCATCTTTCGTTAAGTGAGGTAAGACATCAACCCCCAAATCCATTACCCCTTTTTGTTTAGACTCAGTTACGGTGCCTGTTTTAATCTGCTCAAACACTTCTTCCAGTTGCGAGCCTAAATATACCGACATGATCGCTGGGGGTGCTTCGTTCGCCCCTAACCGATGATCATTACTGGCTGTGGCGATCGCGGCGCGCATCAGCGGCCCATATTTGTGTACACCGCGAATCACCGCACCACAGAACACTAAAAACTGAGCATTGTCGTGGGGGGAGTCACCAGGATCGAGTAAGTTACCTTGAGTCGAGTTCCCCACCGACCAGTTGACGTGCTTACCAGAGCCGTTAATGCCTGCAAAGGGTTTTTCATGCAACAGACACATGAAGCCATGCTTTTTCGCCGTGTGCTTCAGAATCGTCATGATCAACTGCTGGTGGTCGCTGGCCACGTTCGCCGCTTCAAAGAAAGGGGCAATTTCAAACTGACCGGGAGCTACTTCGTTGTGGCGAGTTTTGGCGGGAATCCCCAGTTTATACAGGGTTTCTTCTACGTCTTGCATGAAGACTTGCACCCGTTCGGGAATGGCTCCGAAATAGTGATCGTCAAATTCCTGCCCTTTAGCGGGAGCTTTGCCAAATAAAGTGCGTCCGGCTAAGAGTAAATCAGGCCGCTGACTGGCAAAATTAGCATCAATCAGGAAATATTCCTGCTCTGCCCCACAGCTAGAGTTGACATGGGCGACTTCAGTATTGCCCAACAAGGTGAGAACTTTACGCGCGGCTTTATCCATCGCGGCGATCGATCGCAGCAATGGGACTTTTTTATCGAGGGCTTCTCCTGTCCAGGAGACGAACACCGTCGGGATACAGAGAGTCGCACCGTTATCGGTTTCCATAATGTAGGCAGGGCTGGTCACATCCCAACCTGTGTATCCCCGCGCTTCAAACGTATCGCGAATCCCTCCATTGGGGAACGAAGAGCCATCCGGTTCACCCTGCACCAGCACTTTGCCCGAAAATTCGGAAATCACACTGCCATCACCTTGCACCGAGATGAAGCCGTCATGTTTCTCGGCGGTTAAGTTTGTCATGGGATAAAAGACGTGGGCGTAGTAGAGTGCCCCTTTCGCCATGGCCCAATCGCGCATCGCTGTAGCAACGGCATCAGCGACGGAGGGATCAAGCTTTTCACCTGTCACAATCGTATTCTTGATCGATTTGAAGACAGCTTTGGGAAGACTGGCTTGCATCTTGCTGAGATTGAAGACATTCTCTGCCCACATTTCTTCGAGGCGCTCTGATGGTTTAGGAGCCATCACTTCTCGATTGGTAATTTGATGGATGGCTTGAACCCGGGCAGCATTTCCACTCATAATTTTTTCCTGAAAGGCTAATTGGCTATGGTACTGAATGCTAGGTAACGAAATCGCTATGACTGATACAAAAAAGAATTAAACACCTCAAATCATTCAGATTCACTCTGTGTTATGTAGAGATGCTCTGGCAAGCTGTGTAAAAGATACGCAGTGGAGATCGATTTGCGACAGAGTCCAACAAAAAACTTAAGTGTTACCAGAAATGCCTCTCTCTGCGATCGCAGCTTCAACTCAACAGGTGATTGCTACAGAAGAAACGACTGAGTAACACTTAAATTATTGGAGTACATTCAAGCTTTCACTTGATCGTTGTGGTCACTATTTCACTAAAGCGGTTTCACGATTGTGTGGAGCACTACAAACAGTCAGATTGGGGACTGGTTAGCGGCGTTGCTGATCAGAAGTATGAATTCCGTCAGGGCATTTCGCGTTTGCGCAGCGTCTCTACGCGATTACAGTAAGTGGTTTGAAATCTTCTCTCCAATGCTGTGAAGTTTACATCCCCAGGCAGACAGGCGCAAATTCGGTTGGAGCGGGTTGACTCGTCAGCTCAAATCATGGTGAGTGATACAGGGTAGGGGATTGCGTGATAATTGCGGCTTCTCACAGGCTTTTTAAGCCCCTATCCACTTGTAGCAAACTTTATGCGTAGCACTATCACGCATAAAACAGCCCCCGCTGGTTCGAGGGCTGCGCGTGGAAGTTTAATCCTCTGTCAGACCGTTATGGGGCGACTTTCTCCTTAAACAATTTACCCGCAGAAAAACCAGGAACGGTCGTTGCTGGGATTGTAATCGGTTTACCCGTGCTGGGGTTGCGCCCTTCGCGAGCTTGTCGATCGCGTGGTTCAAAGGTGCCAAAGCCAACGAGCGTGACTTTCTCGCCATCGGCAACAGCTTCCATGATGGTTTCAGTCAGGGCAGACAGAATAGCGTCAGCATCTTTTTTGGTTACGCCTGCTTTGACAGCGATGGCATCAACTAACTCTTGCTTATTCATAGACTTTTTGCTTTGGAAGAAGGTTTCCGAGCGTCATTATAATGAACCAGAGAACGGATGAACCATTAAACCTGATAAAATCTAAGCTCAGATTGATTAGATCGGGTGCTGCCTTGCATCTCAAAGCAAACAAGTGTACTATCGAGTAACCATGATCAGTGATTGCGATCGCCGACTAACCCCTTTGACTGGCGCCGCTTTGGGCGATAGATCAACGCATGGTGAATGGATCCGACTGGATTGATAGACGGCAGCAGACAAACTCTTATGGGGCGATCGCGATGATCTGGCGATCGATATGATCCTGTACAAGACAAGAAATCAAACAGTCATAGAATATGTGTTGTAGAGCAGCCAGTCACCGACAGATGCGTTTTCCTGTCCACGACAACGCTATCTCCGCACATCTTACAGTCCAATTTGTCCTGTGTGGAGCAATTAGAAATAATGCTGGAAGTGGCAGTTACGGAGTTGCCGAGTCAAGCAGAATCCAAACTTAAATCGGATCTTGAACTCTGGATTCTTTGAGTTACATTGTTTTCCGCTTGCGAGCGGTTGTTTTCGTAGTGGGGGCTACTTTAGCGGCTGATTTGCGAGCGGTTGTTTTCGTAGTGGGGGCTACTTTAGCGGCTGATTTGCGAGCGGTTGTTTTCGTGGTGGGGGCTACTTTAGCGGCTGACTTACGAGAAGTTGCCGGAGTTTGCTTCTTCGTCTTGGCAGAAACTGTAGATTTTTGTTTGGGGGCAGGGGGTGTGGATTCAGCCTTCGCTAGCGTGGGTGCCATTTCAACATCAACCTGAGCAGGCTTTGCAAGGCTATCAGCTTTTGTTGGTTTTGATTTGGTTGTGGGTGTGCCTTGAGGTGACTTGCTTGATGTCGTCTGCTTTGTCACTTTCGCCAGCTTAGGAGCAGACTGCCGCCGAGTCCGATTGAGATAGCTTTTCAAGGTCTCTGCAGTGGTGGAAAACCCATGCTGCTTCATGAGGTCAACAATTTCTTGATGGGTATAACCTTTCGCTAATGCGCCTTGAATCGGTTCAAAGAGTTGGGCTACCACTTCTTTAAGTGGACGTGCAACGGTGGAAGGTTGGACAGGCTGCGAGGTTGGTTTATCAGGTAGTTCGCCCAACAATTCAGCGACTTGATTCACCATTGTGGGTTGAATGTTGGAAGCGGCTTTCGCTTGATTAGAGTTTTGTGGCATAAGTTCTGTTCTCACCAGCTAAGTGTGAATTATCAACAAGAGAAGATGCGAAGTTAGGATGCATTAATCGAATCAAATTCATCATATCCATAGATTCTACTTCTGCAAACTATTTCAATCGATCCGACCTTTTTGGCTGACATTAGAAGCGATCGCCCGCACAAGTATGACGAAAAATTTTCACCTACTTCAGTCCTGGACTGGCTGAATTGGACTATCAGGCAAGAAAGACTGGGATTGAGCTTCCCTCGCTGCTACGACTGCCACCTAATAGGAATTACGAACTCAAGTATGATTAGAAGCCATTTGACCTTTAGAATCAATCGCCCTAAAGCTGGAGAACAAGTTTTGTTTGACCAGCAATCCCGATGCTGACAGAACTTGGCAAGTTACAACGAGAAGTGCGTTGGATTGCGCAACTGAAAGAATCTTAGCGCGGACAAAATGGCAAGAAACCAGATTTGACAACCTTTCAGAGGGGGCTTTCAGACCTCTATTACCAACTCGCAGGCACACAACGTGTCACTAAATCCTATAGCCATACTCATCTTAGTTGGGACAGGGGACAGGGGATTCCATACTCCTACCCACCATATTGTGAAAAGGCATGATCATCGCGTCGCGGCGTTGCAGTCCTAACCCACCTTGATTGAGCAGAATTAATTTGTGTAAAAGTTTTTGAGGTGACAAATTTATTTAACTATATTACCGTATAGTAGTATAGTTAATAGATCGTTGCTTTGGAGAGTGCCATGCTGAAGCCAGTGGGTCGCCGAAGGCAGTCGTGGACCCGTCATCAATGGATCAGGTTTGTTGCAGGCAGCTTTGTAGTGATCAGCTTGTTGCTTTCACTGGTTAATTCAAATTGGTTATTTCTGACAGCCTTTGTCGGACTCAATTTGCTGCAATCGGCGTTTACCAACTGGTGTCCGCTGATTTTCTTGCTAGACAAGCTGGGAGTAAAGGAGGGGTGAGGCGAATAGAGGATATGGAACCTGTGTTTCTTGCCACTCCAGACTACCTGGCTCAGGATCGGGTATACGGCGACGAGCGATCGCGTTGAAAGGCTATTGGGGCAGTTTGGCGCAGACAACTTTAGAGCGCTATTTCCTAGCCATTTGCAGGGGTGGAGTTATCACTGGTGAGGTTGCTCCCATCTAAGAATGCAGTTTCAAACGTAGGGCAATAATTCTGAGTTGGCAGGAATTGGAATCGCTCTAGGACTGGATAGCAAATGCCTGTCAATTACTGGCAAACCCAGCTTAACAATCGGAGATGAAATCATGGTGATGGACAAATTAACCCCTCCTGCTCAGCCTCGCTTCCAGTTTCGACACATTCGGACGATCGCGCTAGTGACAGGATTGATGATAGTTTCGGGTGGAGCGGGTTGGTGGTTGAATCATGCTGCAAACCGCCAACAACCGACACGGCTCTCTGCGGCGACAACCCGTGCAACACCGATTCAGGTACAAACAACAATCGCACGATTCCAGTCCCTGACTGCAAACCGCGTCTTAACTGGAACTGTGGAACCGATTGAAACCGTCACGCTGACAAGCCGAGTTATGGGGCAGATTCGTCAATTGCCTGTAAAGGAAGGCGATCGCGTTCAGGTAGGAGATCTACTGGTGGCAATTGACGTTGCTGATCTTCAGGCACAGAGCGGACAAGCCTTAGCGGCTGTGAATGTGGCGCAGTCCAATTATCAAACGGCTCAGGCCAGAGTGCAGGAAACCCAGGCCCAGTTGCTTGAAGCCGAAGCTGAACTAGCAGATGCCCGCTTAGAGCAAAAACGGATGTCGATGCTGCAAGGGGAAGGGGCTGTCAGCCGACAATTGCTGGATAAAGCAAATACACGGGTGCAAATCGTGCAAGCCCGAATTCGGCAAATTGAGGCCGGAATACGCCAATCACAGTCCTCGATGAACCAGGCCCAAGCCCAAGTTCGGCAGGCCCAGGCTCAGGTTAACCAGGTGTCGGCCAACCTCAACTATGGCACGATCGCCGCACCCTTTGACGGTGTTGTAACTCGCAAACATACGGAAGTGGGGGCTATGGCTGGGGCTGGACAACCCCTGGTCACGCTGGAAAGTAGTGATCGCCTGCGGTTTAGTACCCAGGTTCCAGAGTCCCTTATCACTCAGGTCAAACAAGGACAATCTGTAACGATTCGACTGGATGCCCTTAACCGAAACGTGTCGGGAACGGTTAGCCAGATCGTTCCTTCTGCCGATCCAAACACCCGTAACTTCGCTGTAAAAGTAAATTTGAATAATACCTCAAACATTATTCCAGGGATGTTTGGGCGAATGCAATTGGCGAATGCCGCAGCAACACCTGGAAAACAATCAGCTTTAATTATTCCTCAAGCGGCGATCGTGCAGCAATTTGGCATCACTGGCGTTTATCAGGTTACAAACGGTCAGGCATTCTTTCAACCTATCACCGTAGGCAAAACTCACGGTACGAATGTCGAAGTATTCTCTGGATTAACCGAGGGCGATCGCTTGGTTGTTAACCCCTCCCCCGACCTGAAAGACAATACCCCCGTTCAAACTAACTAGAGAAACACCTCCGCTGTAAGGGCTACTGGGTACACACAAGTTCTCTGCTGTTGCCTGCTCCCAAATTGATCCCCCCTTCCCCCCCCTTAAAAATCCACTCCTCCACCCTTTCACCTCTCCACTCCCATGTCTACCGATAACCAAAACTACAGCATCATTGGGCGAATTACTGCCTACTTCATCAACTCCCAACTCACCATTCTGGTAATTGCGGCTCTGGTGATTTTTGGGTTGGGTGCTGTCCTGTTGACACCCAAAGAAGAGAATCCGCAAATTGTAGTTCCGGCGGCAGAGGTGTATTTGCCTTATCCCGGTGCCCCGGCTGAAGTGGTTGAAAAGACAGTGACTACCCCGATCGAGGCAAAATTGCGGGAATTGTCTGGTGTGGAACATATCTACTCCGCTTCTCAGGATTCTGGTGCCAAAGTGACGGTGCAATTCTTCGTCGGGCAAAACTGGGAAGACTCTTTGTTCAAATTGCAAAATCATCTCTATAGCTACCAGGATTTATTGCCTCCCGGTGCCCGCTACCTGGTGAAGCCTGTAATTATCGATGATGTCCCAATTGTCACACTGACGGTTACGGGCAAGAACTATAGCGACAACCAACTGCGACGCGTGGGAGAGCGGTTGCTGGAAGACCTGCGGAGTATTCCCAACACGGCTAACCTGACAATTACGGGTGGACAACCTCGTGCGATTCGGGTAGATCTTGACCCCGACAAACTAGCCAGTTACAAACTGTCGCCCGCTCAGATTAGCCAACGGTTGCAGGGAGAAAATGTGCGGCTTCCGTCGGGGGATGTCTCAGTCGGGGCAAATCGGCTGTATATTGACGGGGGCAATTTGTTCCAGTCGGCTACGGATGTGGGTGAAATTATTGTTGGGTTCGGCCAGGGTTCCACTTCGCCGATTTACCTGCGCGATGTCGCAACTGTGGTGGATGACTTTGGCGATCGCACTACGCTTTCCCGCATCCATTACCGTCAGGACTGGGATGTCAGCAATCCCTACCCCAATTCAAAAGCTCAACCCAAAGGGGAATTTGTTACCCAACCTGCGATTACGATTGGCATTGCTAAGCAGAAGGGCACGAATGCTGTCACCGTTGCTCAACAAATTTTCAAGCGCGTTGAAGCACTGAAGCCACAATTGCCACCTGGGATCACTGTTGCTGTCACCCGTAATGATGGGCAGACAGCCGCCAGAGCGGTGGGTGATCTCTATCAAAGTTTAGGACTAGCAATTGTCACCGTAGTTGGATTGCTGGTGATTTTCTTGGGTTGGCGTGAGTCAATGATCGTGGCGTTTGTGATTCCGTTAACGCTGGCTGGCACTCTGGCGGTTGGCTGGATCTCCGGGCAGACAATTAACCGGATCACCCTGTTTGCCCTGATCCTGGCGTTAGGAACTCTGGTAGATGACGCGATCGCGGTCACAGAAAATATTCACCGCCATTTTGAAGAAAAACCGGGAATGAGCTGGCGCGAGAAAACCCAGGCAGCGATCGGGGCGGTAAATGAACTGGGAACTCCGGTCATCCTTTCCACCATTACTGTGATTCTGGCCTTCATTCCGATGGCGTTTGTCACGGGCATGATGGGACCTTACATGGGGCCTATTCCGTTTAACGTGCCTGTCGCGATGATCGTCAGCACGACCCTGGCGCTCACCGTCACCCCCTTTCTGGCCCTGCGGCTGATTAAAATTAAACCCCATGCCGATGGAAGTAGCGGTTCACCCGCGATCGAAAGTACCCGCATTTACCGCTGGTATCACGGCATTATGTCTCCTCTGCTGGATTCTGCCAGTCGTCGCCGCTTCGTTCTCTTCTGCATTACGGGATTGCTGCTGGTATCCTTCATCCTGCCATTGACGCAAGCAGTCAAGTTTAGGATGCTGCCTAAAGCCAATAAAGATACGTTTCTGATTCAATTAGATGCACCTTTAGGAACTGAGTTAGCACAAACCGATCGCATGATTCAGGATATGGAAGCGGTGCTGCGCCAAATGCCAGAAGTCACCAGCTTTGAAACCTATGTAGGATTAGGTGCGCCGATTGATTTCAACGGTATGTTACGGGGTGCTACCGATCGCATCGGTGAACACTATGCCGATATTCGGGTGCATTTGACCAATAAGGATGCCCGTTCCATCCAGTCAGAGGGGATTGTCTTTCAGTTGCGTCCGAAACTAGCCGAGATTGCAGAGCAGCATAACGCGATCGTCAAGCTGGTGGAAGATCCTCCTGGTCCGCCAGTGCGATCGACGATGCTGGCAGAAGTCTATGGTTCCGATTACAACACTCTCCGGCAACTGGCGAAACAGGTGCGGCAGGTGTTTGCCGAAACAAAAGAGGTGGTGGACATTGACGACTCAGTGAAAAACCAGATGCCCCAGATGCGGCTGGTGGTCGATCGCGAAAAGGTCAACCGCGCCGGACTCACAACCCAGGACATTGCCCAAACACTAAACATGGCGATCGCGGGTGCCCAGGTTTCCACCCTGAAAGTACCAGGAGAACTGGCTCCCGTGGCAATTCAGGTACGCTTTGCCGATGCCAACCGCCAGAGCATTGATGCTCTTAGCCGCATTCAACTACCTGCTGCCAATGGCGCGCTCGTGCCGCTCATGGAGCTTGTAACCTTCCAGCCCAGCACCGTTGATCAACCGATTCTGCATAAAGATCAACGACCTGTCACCTATGTTATGGGGGAAATGGGCGATCGCTCCTCTGTCTATGCCGTTTTGGATCAGCTGATTTACTTCTTCCGCAATCCCTTACCCAAGGGCTACTGGATTCAGTGGGATGGGGAGTGGAAGCTAACTCTGGATGTCTTCCGTGATTTGGGTTTGGCAATGTTGGTTGCGGTTCTACTGATTTATTTGATTCTAGTAGGACAATTTCGCAGCTTCAAAGTACCACTAATTATTCTTGGTAGCATTCCCCTCGCCTTGATTGGAATTTTGCTTGCCTTTGCTGTCAACGGAGTCTACTTCAGTGCAACCGCGATGATTGGTGTGATTGCACTGGCAGGAATTGTGGTACGGAATGCGATCGTGCTGCTAGAGTTTGTTGGCGACAAACTGAAGGAAGGTGCAGGCTTGAAGGAATCTATCCTGGAAGCAGGGGCCGTTCGTTTTCGTCCCATTCTCTTAACCAGTGTCACCACCATGTTAGGCACTCTGTCTATCCTCAATGATCCCGTCTGGTCTGGCTTAGCCTGGGCTTTATTGGGTGGCATGTTAACCTCCTCAGTGCTGACCTTGTTTGTGATTCCACTGATGTATTACGGGGATCAGGTCAGTTACACACGCGATCGCAAAATGTCCGAACTTTCTGATAAGACTCCCACTCCTCCCCTGCCGCATCTTGAATAGGCGCTTCTAGACCCTGTCCTAATTTTTCCAGCGCCAACCACGCCAGCCCCAATCAAGTTTCAGACACAGGTAGCAATGAAGAACTGTAACGGCATCTGATAGAAACCTTGAGCATCACCACCCCATTCGCACAGAAAAGAATGTCGTGTTTCTGCAAGCTATTTTGTGAGAACAGTAAAAAGCGGCATAGCTTTTTGAAGCGGAAAAGATTAAATATCAAAACCACTTGCTTTAGCAGATTTGGTGAGAGCTAACCAATATCTCTAACAAGTTTTGTTCTGAGGAATATCGCCTCTGGTTCTTCTCAAGTTCTATGTGCTTCAATATACTGAATGATATCTTTAAGAGTCATCAACTTGCCATAATCGGTTTCAGGAATTTCGACCCCGAAAGATTCATTGATACCAATCATGAAATTGAGGAAATCAAAGGAATCAATTCCCAGAGCTTGGCGAATATCTTCGGTTTCTCCCAGTGCCTCAAAATTGGCATCAGGAGCAATATTTTTAAGAAGATTGAGTAATGTTGCTTTCACTTGAGTCTCTTGCGTATTCATAGCTGTTCAGGTGTTTGTAACTGAGTGTTCAATGCCTGCAAAAATCTTGCCCCGATAATGCCATCCGTAGCACGATGATCCCCTGCTAAGGTTGCAGTCATCACCGATCGCACATCCAGCATTCCCCGCTCTGCCCAGGGTTGTTCGGTGATTTTGCCAAACCCCACCAGTGCTACCTGCGGCGGATAAATCACGCCAAACACCTTTTCTACACCGATGTCCCCCAGACTGGTCAGAGTAATCGTGGCATCCATCAGCTCAGAACTGCGTAAGCGTCCGCCACGTGTGCGTTCGATCAAATCTCGCATAGCAGCCATTAGCTCATCCAGGCTTTTAGTATCCGCATGATGGATGGCAGGAGTCACCAAGCCACCCTGACGAAGAGAAATGGCAAAGCCTATATGAATCGATTCTTCCACTTGCAAGCGATCGTCAATCCAGTACCCATTCAATTCAGGGATTTCCGTTAGTGCCTTTGCTGTAGCCTTGATCAGCAATACCACAGGCAAGATCCGATCCTTGATTGATCGCTTCTGATTCTCCATCTCTAGCCATTTTAAGGGATGGCTCATATCGATTTGAGTTTCCAGGTAATAGTGGGGAATCTCGCGATTAGAACGCGACATGGCTGCTGCGATCGCCCGTCGCATCCCTGCTTGAAACTCGGCAGAAGAGGGAAGCTTTGCAGGGGCCGCAGGAGTCTCTAAAGGTTTTTCTACAGGTCGTTCAATTGCAGGTTCTTCTACCTTGTCAGCCAGGGCTGCAGCTTGCCGCACATCCCTTTCCTGAATCGCGCCCTCCGCCCCCGTACCTTTGATCTGAGTCAAATCGACTCCCAGTTCTGCGGCTAATTTACGGGCGATCGGGGAGACTCGTAAGCGCTTGCCGTCTGTGGTTACGGGTGTTGAAGTTACAGTCGTTTTGACTGGTGGTTTAGTTGACTCAATGAGGTGTTTTTCCTTTGCCGTTTCTTTGATTGGAACTTTTGCTTCAGTCACTTTTTTAGCGACTTCAGAATGAATCTTGGCCATCACCGTTCCTACAGGAACTTCTGTCTCTGGTTTGAGCAAGAGTTCATCAATAACGCAGTCCTCAAAGACTTCAATTTCCATAATGCCTTTATCGGTTTCCACATCGGCAATGATATCACCTCGTTTTAAGCGATCGCCCGGTTTGACGTGCCATTTTACTAATGTCCCCGTCTTCATATCCGCTCCCAGACTGGGCATACAGAAATCAGTCATGTCCTGTCACCATCCTTTTTACTGTCTGGATGATCGTTGCAACTTGAGGCAGCGCAGCCTGTTCCAGATGATTTGCATAGGGCATCGGCACTTCTGCCGCACAGATCCGCTCGACAGGTACATCCAGGTCATAGAATCCCTTTTCCATGATGCGGGCGCTGATTTCGGCGGAGATGCTGCCACTGCGCCACCCTTCATCAATAATGACGGCACGATGGGTTTTGGCGATCGAGGTGAGCAAGGTTTCATCATCTAACGGCCGCAACGTGCGCAGATCAATGACCTCCGCTTCAATACCTTCTTGAGCCAGCGTTTCAGCCGCATCCAAGGCTTTAAACAGACTGGCGCTGTAGCTGATCAGAGTGACATCGGTGCCAGCCCGTCGGACTTTAGCGCGATCGATGTCCACAGGTTCAGGATTTGCCGATATATCCCCTTCCATCGTATAGAGCAGCGTGTTCTCAAAGATCAGTACCGGATCGGGGTCTTCCAGCGCCGTCCACAGCATTCCCCGTGCATCCTCAAGCGTGGCCGGGGTGAGTACTTTAATGCCGGGAATGTGGGCATACCAGCCTTCTAGACTGTGGGAATGTTGGGCTGCCAACTGCTTACCACCGCCCGTCCCCATGCGAATCACCAGCGGCACATTGAACAGACCACCGGACATATGCAGGTACGTTGCGGCAGTGTTGAGGATCTGATCGGCAGCCAGCAGGCTAAAATTGACAGTCATCACTTCCACAATCGGACGCATTCCACCCAATGCTGCCCCGATCCCGGCTCCCGTAAAGCCAGATTCGCACAGGGGCGTATCCATAATGCGATCGCTGCCAAACTCTTGCAGCAGTCCTTTACTGACCCCAAATGCGCCCCCATAGCGGCCCACATCTTCACCCATCAAAAACACGCGATCGTCTTTACGCAGAGCTTCTCGCAGGGCTTCTCGCACCGCTTCCCGATAGGTGAGGTGAATGGGTTGGGCTTCCTGGATACTTGTATTCATACTCCTGCTCCTCGCTCGGAATAGACAAAGCGGGTTAAGTCTTCCACAGGCTCCCAGAGACAAGTTTCAGCATAGGCGATCGCGGCTGCAATTTCGCTATCGACTTCCTGGTTGAGCTGATTCCATTCGGTATCACTGAGCCATCCCTTTTCCTGAATTGTTTTGAAGAGCGTATTAATCGGGCAGCGTTCCCGCCACTGCTCGACTTCTGCCTTCTCCCGGTAGAATTCAGGGTCAAACATCGAATGCGCGCGAAAGCGGTAGGTGATGCATTCCAAAAAGAACGGTTTTACTTCAGTTCGCACAATGTCTACGGCTTTGTGGGCAGCCGCTTCTACAGCTAACACATCCATGCCATCAACGGTTGCATTAGCGATGCCGTAATTGTCCGCTTTCTCAGCAAGATTAGGATTAGAGTGAGAATATTTCAAAGCAGTTCCCATCGCATACTGATTGTTCTCACACACAAACAAAACGGGAACCTGCCACAAGGCCGCCAGATTCAACGCTTCATGAAACTCGCCTTCGGCCGCAGCACCATCCCCAAAAAAGCAGCAGGTGACACGATTCCGTCCCAATTTTTTATCGGCAAGTGCTAATCCCACCGCTAAGGGCAAGCCACCACCGACGATCGCATTACCGCCATAAAATCGTCGTTCTTTGTCAAACAGATGCATTGAGCCACCCCGGCCCCGGCAACAGCCCCCCTGCTTGCCATACATTTCTGCCATGACAGTCTTCATGGGAATGCCCCAGGCGAGCGCTTGCCCATGTTCTCGATAGGTCGCCACGATCGCATCATCGGGTTGCATGGCTTGCATCACACCAACTGCGATCGCTTCCTCGCCGTTGTA
Organism: Leptolyngbyaceae cyanobacterium M33_DOE_097; assembly: GCA_015296075.1. Lineage (GTDB taxonomy): Bacteria > Cyanobacteriota > Cyanobacteriia > Leptolyngbyales > Leptolyngbyaceae > DSRU01. The sequence goes on from DVDV01000030.1 coordinate 16,344, forward strand.
AAGGTGCAAAAAACCGCGAATTTTAGCCGCGCTATATAGTTCGGCACACTTGTCTTCAAACCGACGAATCCGCAGCATTTGTCGCAACAGTTCAATGAGATGTTGTGAAGTGTCACTTTGAATCGATTCTGGCTTGCCCCCACTTTTCTTCTTCATCTAGTCCTGCTCCAACGTCGATAAATCGCCTTCCGGTAGCCCCAGTTCCCGTGCTTTGAGCAATCGCCGCATGATTTTGCCGCTGCGGGTTTTGGGCAGGCTATCTTTGAATTCCAATTCTTTAGGTGCGATCGCGGCTCCCAATTTCTGACGGGCGAAACCAATCAACTCTAGCTTCAAGACATCGCTGGGTTGATAACCTGGTTTTAGAGCCACAAACGCCTTCACCAGTTCCCCAATCATCGGATTGGGTTTGCCAATCACTCCAGCTTCTGCGACGGCAGGATGTTCCATTAAGGCGCTCTCTACCTCAAAGGGACCGACCATGTGCCCAGAGGTTTTGATAATGTCATCCTCGCGTCCGACGAACCAAAAGTAGCCATCGGCATCGCGGGTTGCCAGATCACCTGTGATATACCAATCCCCGACGAAGCACTTTTTGTAGCGTACCTCATCATGCAGGTAGCCCCGAAACATGGAATGCCATCCCGGTTTCAGCGCTAGATCGCCATCGACACCTGGTTGATCAATGACTTCAACTGATCCATCTTCTTTGCGACGCACGATCGCCGCTTCAATTCCTGGGACTGGACGACCCATCGAACCAGGGCGAATGTCCATCGTGGCATAGTTGGCAATCATAATGCCGCCAGTTTCTGTCTGCCACCAGTTGTCATGGATCGGCAGTCCCAGTTTCTCCTCACCCCACACAACCGCCTCCGGATTGAGCGGTTCTCCCACACTCAGCACCAGCCGCAAATGGCTCAGATCATACTCTGACTTTGGATTGATATTCATTCGCATTAATCTTCGAATTGCAGTTGGAGCTGTATACCAAACTGTCACCTTTTGTGTCTCCAGAATACGATACCAGCGATCGGCATCAAACTCAGCTTCGTCTACAATGCTGGTGACACCGTGAGTCAGAGGCGCAATAATGCCGTAGGAGGTGCCCGTCACCCAACCCGGATCCGCCGTACACCAGAAGATATCATCGGGATGTAAATCCAGCACATATTTAGCCGTCATGTAATGTTGGTACACGGCTTTGTGGACGTGAATGGCTCCCTTTGGCATCCCCGTAGTGCCGCTAGTGAAATGCAATAATGCCATGTCCTCTGGATCGGTTGGCGCGATCGCAAACTCTGGGGAAGCAGTTGCCATCAATCTTGGCAATGACCAGATTCCTTCACTGGCATGGTCATCTACATCGGCTAGCAGGATGTGCTGCAAGTTAGGCAGGCGATCGCGGCTCTGCGCTACTTTCTGGCGATAAAGCAGCTCTGTAGTGACCAGCACCTTGGCATCCCCTCGATCCAATCGCTGAAAAATGGGTTCAGGGCCAAATGCTGAGAACATAGGGCAGAAAACACTGCCATTTTTTAAGCTACCAAATGCGGCGATGTATAAAGATGGAATTCGTCCTGCCAGCACGAAGACGCGATCGCCTTTTCCCACATCAAGGGTGCTGAGAACGCTGGCAAAGCGGTTGGTTTGTTCCTTCAGCGCTCGATAGGTGAAATTCTTAATGTTCCAATCTCTGTCAACAAAACGTAATGCGGTCTTGTTTGCTCGACTACCTGTGGCATGACGGTCGATCGCAATATCCGCAATGTTGAGTCCTTGACTCTGACAGGTTCCTCGCAACTCTGCTTCTAAGGAAGCCCAGGAGAACGTACGGCAGGTTTCCTCGTAGTCTAATAAGTTAGGTTCTACAAGCTGGTGTTCTTTCGTTTTTGCGATCGGTTTCCAATCCATTGGTAAACCCCTTTGGACTTTTGTAATTTAATTTAGTCCCTAAAAATGAGGAACTTGTGAGGATTCCAAAAACGACCTGGATGCAAACTATTTGGACTTTAGACTCAACGAAATTTTCCACTATACATAAGAGCCAACGGCTATTCGCCCCTCCTAAGTGTGGTGTATTTTTTGAATTAGTCCAAACTCCAGAACTATTAGACAATGCTCAAATCGGTTAAAGACACTGGCTGAAGCTTGGCCTCAATTCACTGGCTCCTGCAATCACAATTGATGGCACTGGCACCCTCACAACTTCCTCATACTATTTTTCTAAAGTCAGAATGTGAGATAGTCTCTTGAATGTTTTGAGTAGCAACTTGTAGAGGGTTTTATGGCGAATTCAATAGCTCAATCATCCTGTGCAGAACGCATGAAACACATCCGAAGCTACGTAACCGTTCAAGGGGTTGACAAAATTTAATTGAGAAAAACACTGGCGGCTGTTAGGGTGGCAAGATGAATGAACCCGTTCCTCCCTCGATTGAGTCAATTAGCGATTGCGACTGGGCACAAACGCCGGACAGTGTGAA
>DVDV01000044.1 GCA_015296075.1 Leptolyngbyaceae cyanobacterium M33_DOE_097
AAGCAGGCTATACACTAATCCTTGGGCGTGTTGAACAATGGTTTCCATAACCGTTCAATTGAATTTTGATTACGCCCTTTCTTTCAGATTTTTCCTTCTTTGGCAACCCCTTACTGACACTGGTGCAAGATCTCAGTCCAGGTAAGTGCGCATAATTTCACGATTCGAGCGGTGACTCGGCGTGTGAAGCATCTCATCTCGATCCATCGGTATGGCAATGGCGATCGCGTAGGTAAATGCTGGGTCGAAGTCGTGATAACACAGGTCTTTAGTCAAGTGGGTGATACCCACAAGCGCTGCCCCGCGCTGCTGCGCAAACTGTTTGATAGATTTTGCTGCTTCTTGCGGATTAGCGAATATGGTAGAACGATGCGCTACAGGCCCAACGCGCCGACGGTCTTGCCAAAACATGCGAACAATCAACCGATGAATAAAGGTTGGCTCCATCACCTGAAAGTACCAATCGAGTTTGCCCCAGGCTCGCTGGTATGAGTCACCAAAGAAAACGTGCTCAGCTCGGCGTGGGGTCATCTCTCCCAAGCCATTAATTGTGTTACCCGAAATCGGAGGCTGGCGGTAGGCAAATGGGTACGTCGTCGATGGATACTCGACCTTCATGTGACGAGCCTTTTTGCGAATTTTGCCAGGATTTGGAGTCAAGTCTGCTGAAACCTCTGGCAAATGCTCAAACCGCTGGGTCGGAGATGGACCGGGCATGTCGTCAAGCCAGATTGTTTCCCCCCGATCAATGCGTCGCTGCTGCATCCAACGGAGGATGGGAAATGCAGTGTGGGTGGAGATCGCAACCATAGTGGAGAACCCTGCAACACCCAAATCGCGTCGAAATCGTCGCCAGTGATCATTCAAAGAATCAGCCCAGGTGGAAGGACGTTCGTACTTGTGGGAAGACATGATAAAAGCCAGTTAACGCTTGGGTTTTGACCGAATCAAAGTGAAAGAGAACAAGAGAAAAGTCGCGCTTTTCTTAAATGGGTTAAAAGAACGAGCATGATCTAATAAGTCAAACGCTCGCTTTAATGACAACAGCAGGATTACCTTGCCTGGAAAGCCAAGCCTTTGCGAAAAGCTCGATTTAGGACATGTCTGCCTTTCCTGGTTAGTTTTTTGGACGCTCGTCTCTTATAATTAAAACGTACGTTTGAATAAATCGCAACCTGGAAAATTGAAATGGCTAGTCGGCGAGTTTCATCTAGTAGCGCTTAAGTTCTCACTTACAATTGACAAAGTTTGAGTGGATACAGAGTGGTGTGATGACTCCAACAACTGATACTAAAGAACAAATCATCAGTGTTGCTGAGCGTCTCTTTGCTGAGCGAGGCTTTGCTGGAACGACATTGCGAAGTGTAGTCAGTGAAGCCGGGGTTAACTTAGCAGCTGTCCACTACCATTTTGGTTCCAAGGAAGAATTGTTTCGAGCGGTGGTTGTGCGATTGGCGCGTCCAATTGTTGAGCGTGAGCTGACCCTGTTAGAAGAACTAAGGCAAGAGCATGAAGTGCCATCCATAGAAGCGATCTTGACAGCACTTCTCAAACCCAATCTAGAAATTTTGGCCCAAGATAAAGAGACTTTAGTGATTCGAGCGCAGTTTATGGGACGTTGCCGCACTGAACCGGAGCCAATTCAAAGTATTGCTGCAAAAGAATTTGCTGCATCTACAGAAGCCTTTTTGGATATGTTGCAACGCGTCCTGCCTGAGCAATCGCGATCGCAGTTGTACTGGAAGTTTGATCTGGTAATCGCTGCCCTCATTCGTGTGCAAGCTGAGGCTGGGCAGCCTTTTGCGTTGCTTCGAGGTATAGAACCCGCAGATGTTGAAACTGCAACGGAGCAATTGGTCAAATTTCTCGCTCCGGGGATGCGATCGTAACTCGGTAGTGTCAAGCTGCGAACTTGAATATCTGTAGCCGCCCTAGATGATTTGTGAAATGAGAGAGATGTTATACCAATTCTCTAAATCCCATTTACAGATCCTCGTAGGGGCGGTTCGCGTTCGTGTAGCGTTTCCGAAGGAAATACCGTCCTTACAGATAATCATCGGTAGCCCAGTTTTGAAGAATTGGTATTAAAGGGTCTCAAAGAAGTTGATTGTATAGCTGTTGCCAGTTGGTTTAGGACATTGAAAATAAAGGGGGGGGGTGGGGCTGCACCTTCAGTCAGGGATTCCCCCTGCACCCCGTTCTAACCTAGATGACTGCCGCTACACAATTAAAATAAGATTGCTATATCAATTCAAAGTTACCTAATGGTTGTGCCGAGCCATTTAATAAAACATCAATTTGATGGGTGCCGCAATAATGTTTGCGGGTTGTCATGTGAACTAGAGAGAGCCGTTTTTCGAGCTGTACGCTTGCTTGGGGCGCAAGGTCAACCGTTTTGAGCTTAAAAACTTTAGGACTCGTTCTTCCGTTTGCTTTCACAAAATGAACTCGCAAATCAATTAAGACACGCTGAGGTTGGGAGTCAATATTACTCACTTCAAAGGCGATCGTGATGGATTCTCCAATGGCAGGGCGCTCAGGCTTAATCTTCACTTGATTGATTGCTACATTTGCCTGCTTGCCAAACCCCATAATAGCCAACGCGTCGGGTTCTGCTCGTTTGATGGCAGAGCGGAGGGCGTGCCGCACTAGCCACCGTCGCTCATCCGTGGCATCAATCATCCAACGGCGAGCTGTTTCCATTAGAAGTGGTGGATGGTCTTTGCCAATATCGTTGAGATTATTTGCAACAGAGCGGCGCACATAAAGCTCTGGATCGTCTTTTAGCAGCTCTAGTAGAGCCAGTACAGGGCGCGGGTCTTGCTGAAATTCGCGTAGACGGGAAGCCCACGGTAGACGGGGACGAGTCCCCTCGGACACTAAACGACGCACATGCGGACTGGGATCCGACGCCCACTGCTGAAGTCGCGCCAACGTTGCGGCTGGGTAGCGTTCTAAAAAGGGACGAATACTAAACTCGGCTGTAAATCGTTGAGTTAACTGAGATCTTGCACCAGTTTCAACAAGGGGTTGCCAAAGAAGGAAAAATCTGAAAGAAAGGGCGTAATCAAAATTTAACTGAACGGTTATGGAAACCATTGTTCAACACGCCCAAGGATTAGTGTATAGCCTG
>DVDV01000246.1 GCA_015296075.1 Leptolyngbyaceae cyanobacterium M33_DOE_097
AACATTTGTACTGAAGTCAGAGCCTCTAAAGGCTTGTGCGCTCAATTTTATGAACGGCAGAATGGGTATTCCAGCCATTGATAGCTGTTCAAAATGAATATTTTTGTGAGAATTATTCTCATACTGAGAATTGCTGCCAATCAGCATGGACTACCAGCGAAGCTGAGCAACCATAACAATCTGTGTACACTACCACAAATAAAAAGCAAGCCGGGAGATTGGCCAAAGCACCCCAAAGGTGGTCGAAACTGATTTCAGTAGTTTAAGACAGATGAATTAGCCCATTATAAAAGTGACCTTGGAGACTCGGTTAAGAGCGGCATTTTTATCAACTTTAAGGAATGCAAATTCAATCACTTCAACGCTTTTTTGAACGGGCGATCGCGCAGCCTAGAGTAGCCATGTCAAAGGCTATTGCCACTAGGCTATACCAACATTCGCTGATCAGACAGCAAAACATCTGATTTTATTGACTTCATGCGCCTAAGCCTCGCTGACCTCTACCTTTCATTACCTGACCAACCTTCATTCGATTGAGCACCGTGGAACACACATTTAAAGATTTTGGGAACGACATCCTATTAGTCGAGGGTTTGCTGGAACCAAGCCTATGTCAGCACATTATTGAGATCGCAGAGTGCTGTCAGTTCAGCAAATCGGGAATTTTAATTAACGTTGTTGATACCGATGTCCGTAATGGCGGCATCCTTGCCCTAAATGATGAAGAGGGTAGTCTTCAAGGCTCTACCAACCAGTTACTGTTAAATAAGATCAAAGTCATTCAACAACTTCTCTTTAAACATTACGGCATCAAATTTCCTCATGCCGAAGTTTGCTCAATCTTGCGTTACTTGCCAGGGCAAAACTATAAGCGGCATGTTGACAATCTCCTGCTAACCAGCCGCTTTGTTGAGTTAGCAAATGGCATTCCCACACGAGACATTAGCATTGTTGGCTACTTGAATGACGACTTTGAAGGGGGAGAAACCTTCTTTGATCGCCAAAACACTAAAGTCAAACCACAAACAGGAAGTGTTCTTGTGTTTCCTGCTTATTACACGCATCCACATCAAGCGTTACCCGTTATTCGGGGAAAGAAATACGCTTTTACTAGTTGGCTATTTCACTAAAACACAACGATTTGTCATAGCTTAACTATCAAGAACGTTGATTTTTTAACTATTAAGCCAGCAAAACATTGAGAGCTGCAGTGAAGAGAACTCACCCTTAAGACAGAGGTTAAAGCAAAGCAATCCGTCAGTCGAGGGATGGCAGTTACACTTTAAACAAAAGTCAAGATTCAGAGCCAGAGCCATTATCAGGCTTGCAAGCGCATGTTGCAGGAAATTTAGCTGGGCGATCGAGTTAGAGCAGCGTAAATATATCTGACCAACAATAAATTCGAATAATAAGAGAAATGTAAGAAGAAAACAAGAACTTAGTTAACCTTTCTAACGGCTTAATTAATAGCCGCTTTGTTTCAGATTTTTATTGCTTTTGATTCTTTGTAAACCCTAAAGAGGGTGATATGCTTCTCGGTAGAATATTGAACGTTTTATCCTTTCAGAGACATTTGCAAATGATTGGTAACCTAAATTTTCTCAAGAATCATCTTCTGGTTGCAACACTCGTTGCTGCATCTAGCTTCCCAACGATGGCTAACCTCGCTGCGGCAGAAACAAAGACAACCGCCTCAGATGAAGCGGTTGCGACCAAGGTTACAACCAACTCTGCCCACATTTCTGCACCGACCTTGACACGTGTGGAAGTAGCAGAGGCAAACAAAGCTGAAAATATACTCTCTACCAATGTTGCTTTAACTCCCGAAAGCTCCGCCGTAACAAGCGCAGAAGCAACCACTGAAACAGCAGCACAGCCAGAGGCCAAAGTTTCTGAAGCACTCACTCCCGCTTCTAAGACTGCAAGAGATTTGCTGGCTCAAGAACCTGCGGCTGAGCCAGAACCCACAGCAGAGCCATTACTGCAAGAGCCAACTGAGCCTGTTCCATCTGATGCGCCTGATCCAACAACGCCCGGTGAAGCATTCGAGGACGTTGATCCCGGTCGTGCAACGCGCTCAGGCTACAGCTACATTGGCATCGGTGGCAACATTGGGATCGTTGACGGTGACACCGATATTGGTGACGGTTCATTTGTCATTCTGAGCAAGATTGGTCTGACTCCTTACGTCTCTGTCCGCCCTGAGTTGTTTATTGGTGATGATGTGACGATCGCTGTCCCAATCACCTATGACTTTGCAACTGTTGCAGAAATTGTTCCCGGTTATCCAATTGCGCCGTTTGTAGGTATCGGCCCCACCTTTACCTTCAATGATGATTTTCTGGCAGCAATTGTGACAGCAGGGGTTGATGTTCCTATCACTCGCAACTTGACAGCTACGGCATCCACAAACTTCACTTTCTTTAGTGACTTTGCTTTTGGTATTTTGCTCGGTATTGGTTACAACGTTGGCTTCTAGGGCGATCGCTTACTCATAGCGCCCCCCTTAAAACTAACGCTTAAACGATAAATGAACCCCCGGTTTCTCAACTAGGAACCGGGGGTTTTCAGCTCAAAAGCTTGAACCGTCTACTGAGGATTGACCTTACCAATCGTCTTCAACTTACCATCAGCCTGAACCTGCCACACGTCATAGCTGCCAATCACGTCGCCATTTTCATCTACATCAACGTTGCCACTAGCCCCCTGGTAGTTAATCTCCTGCCCTTGCTGAAGCAGTTTTAGTGCCTGACACACATCCGTCACCTCTTGCCCAGGAGCGTTGGCAACATCCCGTAGCTTGCTTCTGATCCCTTCACCAGTGTTGCTCTTAGCAGCCTGCGCCGCCAAAGCCAACAACGCCGCTGCATCATAGGCGTGGGGCGCGTATTCTGCGGGAGCTTTGCCGTATTTCGTCTCCCAGCGCTTGATAAACGCATCAAGCGACTTACCATTCGCCCCTGGCACCGTCCCCAGTGCCCCTGCAACAATATACTTGCCATCATTCGTCTTACCGACCTGACCGGGGAACGAGTCAGCCTTCATGCCATCAGTCAGCAAAATTTGTACACCCTGGCTCACCCCCTGCTCATAGGCTGTCTTGAGCAACAAGCTCCCCGTCTCAGTGTAGAGGACGGCTGCCACTGCTTCAGGCTTGCCACTAAACGCCGCCTGCACCTCGGTGTCGAAGGTCGTCGCTTTGGGGTCATAACGCGTGGGCTTGCTTTCATTGGTGATCGTGCCACCAAGATCCTTGAAGGCTTTGACAAACTCTTTTTCAAAGCCAACCCCATAGTCGTTATTGATCACAATGGTCGCCGCCCGCTTGATTCCCCGTTCGGTTGCCAGCTTAGCCAACGCCCGTGCCTGGTAAATATCAGGAGGAGCCGTCCGCGCCCAATAACCGTTAAATTCACCTTTTTTAGCGCGATCGGTAAACACAGGGCTGGTGCTTCCTGGCGAAATCAGCACGACGTTGTTGCGCACTGCAACCGGAACCGCTGCTGTTGAAACACTGCTAGCAAACGAACCAATTACTCCTGCAACCTGGTTGACCTCTGCCAACTTGGTCATGCCTTGCAAACCTGCTTCAGGTTTGGTTTCATCATCGACATTACCAACAAACTCAATCGGCGCACCATTCACACCGCCGCACTTATTCACTTCATCAATCAGCACGGGCACTGCATTTAACATAGGCTGACCCACCGCCGCTAAATCTCCAGTAGCTGGCAGAAGCGAACCTAACTTTAAATTGGCAGGCGATTCGGTCGTTGCGGGAGACGCCGCCCCTTGAGTTTGGGTCGTGGGTTCACTCTCCTGGCAGGCAGAGGCAAGAAAACCTAGAGCCATTGTGAGCAAACCAAGGGCGATCGCCCCTGATGGCTTAAACCGACGGTAACTGGCAAACTTCTTCATGCGTGGGCAACTCCTCAATGGATCTAATCTCCACAGATTTACAGATTACAAGGATTTCGCACAAAAAGAGCTGTCTTCGTAAAAAAGACAGCCTCCTAAAAATTTATCGAAAATAAGCTTAAAGTACGGAGAGAGAGGGATTCGAACCCTCGGTACGACCTAAATCGTACAACAGATTAGCAATCTGCCGCTTTCGACCACTCAGCCATCTCTCCAAGAGGTGAGACATTATCATAGCAGATTCGTTTTCATGAGTCATGCTCTGACTAGCGAATTGCAAGAAAAGTCTCAACTATTTTAGCGGAGCATCAGCGCAAACAGCACCAACAAACCATTTACCAGGTAAAAAGTGCCAACAATTTGCGTCTCTTGCCAACCCGACAATTCTAAATGGTTGTGGTAAGGCGACATCTTAAAAAATCGCTTACCTACACCATCAGGGCCTTTTGTCGCTTTGTAGTAGCTGACCTGAATGATTACCGAAACGGTTTCAACCAGAAAAATCAGACTCACAATCAACAAGGGAAATAAAGCCCCCGTTGCCAACCCGATCGCAGCGAGTGCGCCACCCAGTGCCGTCGAGCCAGTATTGCCCATAAAGACTTGAGCTGGATTGCGATTATGTACCAAGAAACCGAGGCAGCCACCGCTCAAACAGGCACAAAAGACCATCACATCCGGATGAGTCGGTGCCACAATGGCTCCTAAACCTAAAAGCGCGATCGCAACTGTACCGCCTGCTAACCCGTCCACGCCATCAGTCAAATTGACTGCGTTGCTCTCAGCTGTGAGTACAAAAACCGCCAACGCCCAAAACAAAAGTCCCAAAGGTAGCAACACGCCAAAGGGCAGCGCAACGGTTGTCAGCGCATCCCCTGTACGAAACGCAAGCCAGAGGCAAAAGAGCGCGGCAAAGCCAATTTGCAAATAAAGCTTCATGCGGGGCGTCATGCCCTTATTGGAACGTCCACGAATAATGGCCCAATCATCAACCCAACCAATCCAGCCGTAAGCCAGGGTTAATGCCGCGATCGCCAACGTATCAGGTGCAAACCCCGACCAGACAACCGCAATCAAGACCGACACCGGCAGGAAAAAGATCGCACCCATGGTCGGAGTACCCGCTTTCTTAAGGTGCGACTGCGGCCCATCTTCTCGAATTACCTGCCCTAACTTGAGTGCCCTTAACATCGGCACAGCCCAATAGCCCAGCGCTGCCGAGATCGACGTGCAAACCACAAGTGGCATTGTCAAAGACAGGGGTTGGCTAATGCGCCCTGCCCAGGCATCAGCAGCCAAAGCAAATGCAACCAACGCAAAAGCGAGGGCAACCAGTAACTGCACCCCCGAAAGCTTCCACGAACGACTTGAATATACCTTTGCGTCCACGACTAATTCCTTTCCTCCTCACACCAAAACATAACCCGTGGCAGGCCATTTTTCGCGACCTGCCAACCGTTTTAGTCTTCTAAATCGAGATCGTCGTCGTCATCATCCAAGTCAAAGGAGCTATCGTCACTGCCCATCAGATCGGCAATTTCTTCTTCATCATCGGCAAAGTCAGGGTCGGTGGTCTCACGGGCACGCAACCGACCTGTGTTCTCGAGCCAGTCGAGAATTGAAGACTCACGTTGCTGAGGAATTACTGCGGCTCGCTGATTGCGAGGCTCTTGATGGAGTGAGGGATTGTAGACCATAGGTTAGGCTTGAAAGATAGATTGAACAATGATCGTTTTGGAGCAAAATGGCTCCCATAGGGGAACTGTTTTATCCTAAACCGCTTTTGGATCCTAGCAGGATCTTATGGGATACGTCTCTTATTCATCTAAAACACCCAGAGTTTATCATCACACGGAAGAATTGGAAGAATTTTTTGAAAATTAGTGAATTCGTTATGCTCCGGTGCAATTAAAGGAGAGCCAGCATGTTAGGTAAAGCAGAATTACTAGAAATAATTGCAGGTAAAAATCGAGGCATCATCGCGACCGAAACCGAAAAGCAAGCGATTCTCGCGGCGATCGCCCGCCTAGAAGAACGCAACCCAACCCCGCGCCCAGTTGAAGCAAGTGACCTATTAGAGGGTGACTGGCGCTTACTCTACACCACCAGTCGCGGCATTTTGGGCTTCGAGCGGATTCCCTTAGCCAAGTTGGGGCAGGTGTATCAGTGTATTCGTGTAGCCGAAACGGCCGTCTATAATATCGCTGAAATTTACGGCTTACCTCTCCTAGAAGGCATTGTGAGCGTTGCTGCCCGGTTTACGCCTGTATCTGAGAAACGCGTGAATGTTGTATTTGAGCGATCCATCGTCGGTTTGCAACGGGCGATCGGGTATCGTTCACCATCTGACTTTATTGCTCAGATCGAAACTGGCAAAAAATTCACAGCGTTAGATTTCAACATCACCAATCGCGATCAAAAAGGTTGGCTTGATATTACCTATCTCGATCGCGACCTCCGAATTGGGCGCGGCAATGAAGGCAGTGTGTTTGTTCTGACAAAAAGCTAAGGTTGAGTTAACCCGCCTTTTCTCGCTGCAAGCCAATGGTTGTCTCTCCCTATCGCCTCCATCTGTCTCAAACTCAGCTCAACCTACTCAGCGTTTGCCCCCGCAAATATCAACACACTTATTTAGAGCAGTTGGGTCTCTCTTTAGACGCCGATCAGCAAGAAAAGCGGCAATTAGGCGAACAGTTTCACCAGTTAATGCAGCAGCACTTGTTAGGTTTAAATATCGAGCCATTGTTGCAAGCAGAACCCGCCCTGGTGGACTACTTTCAGGCGTTTTTGCGATCGCAGTCAGAAATCGTGCCAACCGAGGCCGATGCCTACCGTCAGAGTGAGTGTAGTGTCTCGATCGAATTTCAAGGTTACTTGCTCACCGCTGTCTACGACCTGCTGATTACTGGGCTTGCGGAAGCCCGCATTCTCGACTGGAAGACCTACCCTAAACCCTTACAAGCTCGCAAACTCATTGAAAATTGGCAGACCAGGCTCTATTTGTTTGTCTTAGCCGAAGCGAGTGGCTACGAACCAGAGCAACTCTCAATGACCTATTGGTTCTTTCAAGCAGCGGGCGATCGCGAAGCTCAAAAGTTGCATCTGCCCTACTCTAAAAAGCAGCACGAGCAAACCTACGCCGATTTGACCCAACAACTCGACCAACTCACTCTCTGGCTAGAGCAATACAATCAAGGAGTTGACTTTCCCCAGGTGCCGACCGCTTCAACTTATTGCCCAAGTTGCCACTTTGCGGTGCGGTGCGATCGGCCCATCCCAGCTTCTGAAGCCCAATCTGAACTCACCGTCATCCCTGATCTCACGACAATTCAAGAAATACCTATCTAAATCTGTGTCAATTGCACAATGTCTGAAGAACTTTTGAAACCCGATCTCTCTGTCTTGATTCGAGAAATGGATATAGATGATATCGCCCCAGTGTTTCATCTAGGAGAAACCCTATTTACCAGCGACCTATATCCTTATATTTACCGCACGTGGGATCAGTGGGAAGTAATTGGACTGTACAACACCGACCCAGAGTATTGCCTGGTTGCTCAAGTTGAAAATCAGTTAGCAGGCTTTATTTTAGGCACCATCATCAGCAAAGCCAGCTGGACTTACGGCTACATTCTGTGGCTTGGCGTCAGTCCCTTGTTTCAACGACGAGGCATTGCTGACTTACTCGTTGATAAGCTAGTTGAACGCATGATTGTGGATGGGGCACGCTTCATGATGGTAGATACCGACCCTGAAAACACGCCTGCTGTTAACTTCTTTAGTCGCAAGGGTTTTAGCAATCCGCGCAAGCATATCTTTTTGTCGATGAACCTGGGCAAACACGATTACTACGGACGCTTGCTGGAGTACGAACGCGAGAAAGCCGATCGCTCAGCCTGGACTCGCCCCCGTCGGCGTCCCTCAAAATCGTAACGGTCAGCATCTGGTTTTAGGAAAAATCAATTTCTCTGGTGTAGCAACTACCAACCAACAGCCGACAGGTTATTGGGTGTTCTCTGAACAAAGCTAGCTGTCGTTGAGGTACTGGCTACAACAGCCCTTCTCACAATCAACCCGTTAAAACGGCTCAAGTGTGTCAAGCAGGGTTCATCTCACCTTTACAAATTCAACCATCTATGCAGCCTTAACCTAAGCTGCGATCGCTTGACTCATAAGGGGTTAAGACTGTTTTGGAACACGGTCACGCCAACACTTTTGCAATGAAGAATCAGCCAAGTTCTTCTTAAGAAGTGTAAATCTAGATGACTAAACGTAAACTCAAAGTAAAAAGTACGTTAAACATCCAAATTCCTTAATAAACCCGTGTTCAGATAAAAACATATCCTCACCCAGATTGACTTGTGAGCGTATCGACCGGGCTAGTTGGTTCTCGTTACTGCCTTCGCAAAGAAATTAGGGGTTGTGCATCTCCTATGGATCAACATCTAAAACTGTGTGAACTGCTTCAAGAAATTGAGGCGATTAGTCCGCGGCTGCGGCTCAGGCTACCTGCAACCACTGAGACAATTGAGAAGCAGGTGGGGCGGGTCGCATCGGCTTCACAAAAGCTAGAGCATGTGTATGAGCGGGTTCAACTGCTAGCCTCACGGCGCTCTCAAATGGCAATGCAGCCGACCTATTTGACGTTGGGCGACTTACTCGACGAGATTTTGCACAACGCTGAAAGCTATTACCACTTAACAGAAGAGTTGACGATTGACCCCGTAGGTACCAACTCTTGCCTGAAGAGCATTGATGAGGCGATCGCCGATTTATTAACTCAGATCACACGGCTCAAAAGCTTTCTGCTGACCCAGCAAAATATCGCCAGCTAGTCTTGCCTGATCGCTAGCTTGAAGCAATGTGATGGTACGTACAAGCAAGCTGCTGGCGGTAACGAGCGACCTCTTTTTGGAGCGAAGCCTCCAGCCAATCATCGTAGGCGGGATAAATCGGCAAGCGGGGTATCAGTCGCCAGTCCTCAGTTGCCAGCACACTCGCGAGCGTGTGATCAACCGGGTGTGGATAGTCAGGATTCACCTCATCGCGTGGGCCAATGCCACCTAAATCGCGCACGCCGTAACTCAGGCAGGCCAACAGATCAGCCGCTGTATCAACCAAATTTGGCGGAATTTGTAGCGTAATGTCAGCGGGCAAAATTTCACGCGCGATCGCCACTATTTCCACAAAGGCTTGCCCAGAAAAACCTTCGCCCTGCCACGCTTCTCGACTACCGGGGCGGTAGGGTTGCAAAATCACTTCTTGAATGTGACGAAACTGCTGATGGATCTGCGCGATCGCCTGTAGGGTTTCAATTCTTTCGGCGGCAGTCTCACCAATGCCTAACAGCAAACCCGTTGTAAATGGAATGCGGAGTTCACCTGCCTGCCGGAGTTGATCGAGCCGTAACGCCGGATCTTTACTGGGCGCATGTCGATGCACATTCTGTAACAGACGCGGAGTGACCTGCTCGACCATCAACCCCATTGAGACATTCACCTGCTTAAGCCAGTCCATCTCTGTCTGACTGAGCGGCCCCGCATTGGTGTGCGGCAAAAAGCCCATACTCAAAGCCAGCTCCGCGATCGCGTAAATATGCTCAACCCAGGCACGCCGCTGCGCACTGTGCGGATGCACCTCCCCACTTAAAACCAGGATCTCGATGATGCCCTGCGATCGCAACAGTTCTAACTGCTGCCGCACCTCCGCCAGAGAAACCCAAGGACTGGTGCCAGGATCAGCCCGAAAGTTGCAGTAGTCGCAACGGTTAAAGCACTCATACGTCGGTACAACCGTATAGGCAGGGCTATAAGTGACGATTTTATCGTTCATAACGCAAAAAGCCAGTCCCAATTTAGGGCACCAGGTGGCGTTCGATCGCAAACCGCAGCAACTCCGACCGATTGCCCGTATTGGTTTTGCGAAATAGGCTGCTGACATACTTCTCAACCGTGCGCGGACTGAGATGTAAATGCTCCCCAATCTGGTTATTGGAAGAGCCTTCTGCTAAAAGCTGGAGGACTTGTTTTTCGCGTTGGGTCAGGTCAAACTCAACTTCCGTTAAGGCACTCACCCCAGAGCTTGAGTTTGGCAAATCGCCTTCAGACTTGCCGAGTTGCGATCGCCGCTCACCTTCTAGCACCTGCATGCGATCGAGCAAATTGCGCACAACAGCCCCCAATTCATACAACTCAAACGGCTTTGAGAGATACACATCACAGCCACTCTGGTAACCCTTGACCCGCTCCTCAGTTTTACTTCTGGCAGTCAAAAACACGACTGGCAATAGCCGAAACTCTGGCCGCTGGCGAATTTGCTTGATCAAGTCATATCCATCCATTTGAGGCATTGCGATGTCAGTTACCACTAGATGAGGTTGGTAAACTTCAATCATTCGCAAGGCTTCAGAACCATTGGACGCCAAAAGCACAAGGTATCCAGCGTTTTCCAGGTAATCTCCAATTGACAGGCGGGTAGCAAAGTCGTCATCTGCCACCAAAATTGTTAACGGCATGGGGTGATTTCTTTGGAAGCCTCATCCATAGAATAGGGCAACATTCTTAGAGCGCAATAGAATCGCGATCGCTGAGTTGTAGATGCTAAAAAACCGAGGATAAATGTAAACTTATATTAAGTAAATACTGTTTACAAGAATATGCTTTTCCGTCGCTGCCTGAATACATTATTTGTCGGGCTATTAGCCCTGATTTTAGTTGCTCTTCCGGGTGCGCCAGCCAATACTCTTGGAGGTCCGCAGCCGCCATTAAACGAGTTAGCCCCCCAATTTACCCTGCCAACAAACACAGGGGATGGGAGTATCTCGCTGACGGATTATCGGGGGCAATGGGTCGTCGTTTACTTTTATCCTAAAGACTTTACCCCAGGTTGCACGGTTGAGGCGCGTAAATTTCAAGAAGACCTCTCCAAGTATATCGAGCGCAACACACAAGTGCTTGGCATCAGCATCAGCAATTCTCAGTATGAGAATAATTCTCACAAAAATATTCATTTTGAACAGCTATCAATGGCTGGAATACCCATTCTGCCGTTCATAAAATTGAGCGCACAAGCCTTTAGAGGCTCTGACTTCAGTACAAATGTTTCA
>DVDV01000134.1 GCA_015296075.1 Leptolyngbyaceae cyanobacterium M33_DOE_097
GAATTAAGCGATTGGCCCGCAAGACAATTTGCTTTTCAAAATCCCAATGGTTGCATGACATCGTGATTGGCTTGTTCATCAATCGATATGAATTTGGACGGATGGTTTGACCTTATTGATCCCCATGTCTAGAACATTACCCATAAGCATTAGACCGACGTTAAATTGTAAGCCCCAAGCAGGAGCTGAGTAGGATGGTGAAAAAAGGATGGCAACGCGCACTTTTTAGCGTCCGAACGCGGTTGTTAGTCTGGTATTTTTTGCTAACTACGGGCACTGTTTTTATCTCAATTCAAACAACCTATAGTATTTTTTGCGATCGCATTCGGGTGCAAGCAGAAGACTCTGCTCGTCAGCAAGCCAATCAATTTAATGTACTGGTTGAAAAACACCGCCAAAAAGGTGCATTAGGGCCTAACAACATCTACGTTTTATTTGATCGATTGTTGTCGAGTTATGTGCCAACTCGTGGCGAATACATCATCACCATGACTGGCGATCGCATCTACGATACAAAACCTGAGCTACCTGCTGACCTGCTTAAACAACATCCTCAACTGCTACAAGCCTGGAAGCAGACGAACAAAGAGCAACAGCAGCATATCGAAGGCGCTCGACAAAATCTCTACTACATTGCGGAACCTGTTCTTTGGAAAACAACCAATCAAACGGGGGCCATTATTGTGCTGAATGACAGCACACTTGAATATAGAGCTGCGCGGAGTGCGATCGCCCTGGTGATGCAAGTGACTTTTGGGTTGTTGCTGATTTTCTTTTTGATTGCCTGGTTCACCGCCGGACGCGTGCTGTATCCTTTGCGATTGCTGACAAAAACAGCGCACTCGATCACCGAGTCGGATATGACTCAGCGTATCCCGGTACAGGGGAAAGATGAAATTGCCGAGCTGGCAACCACTGTGAATGAAATGCTTGATCGCCTCCAGGCTGCTTTTGATAGTCAAAAGGAGTTTTTGAAGGATGCCAGCCATGAATTACGAACCCCGATTACGATTATTCAGGGTCATCTAGAAATGCTGAAATATCAGCCCCAAAAAGAAGCTGCGATCGCCCTGGTGATGGATGAGTTAGAACGCATGAGTCGTCTGGTGCATGACCTGTTATTGCTCGCCAAAGCCGAGCGATCGGACTTTTTGCAGGTGAAACCAGAGGAACTCGACTGGCTCACCGAAGAGATTTATCTGAAAGCAAAGGGATTAGCGGAACGCGATTGGCGTTTAGAGTCGAAGGGTTTGAGTCCAATCATGGTTGATCGGCAACGCTTAACTCAAGCGGTCATGAACCTGGTGCAAAACGCCATTCGCCATACCTGTGAGGGGGACACCATCACTCTCGGTTCTGCGGTAAAAGGCGACTATGCCTACTTGTGGGTGCGTGATTCAGGTGAAGGTATTGCGCTAGAAGATCAAAAACGGATTTTTGAGCGGTTTGTGCGCGCAACAGGCGATCGCTCAATTGAAGGGTATGGCCTGGGTTTGTCAATTGTCGAAGCGATCGCGGCAGCCCACTCAGGGCGGGTCGAACTCGTTAGCCAACCGGGACAGGGGGCAACGTTTACGATTATTCTGCCGTTGGCACAGACCAGTGTGAACATTTTACCAGTGGCTGATTTGCGGGAGCCGTTAGAAGCTTCGTCTTGAGTTGGAAGCAATACCGCGTTGTGAGACAGACGAAGTGTAAAGCAAATATAAAAATTTTTTAACAAACCTTTTACAGCCAATTTATTCACGCGCTCGAAACTCTCTAGCAGATAGACGCAACGCTCCTGTTCCTTTCCAATTGTGCAAATTATGAACAACGTTGACTCTCAAGTTCAAACACCTGACCAGCCAACCCCCGTCTCTGAAGCAACAGAAGCGCAATCCAATCCTAAAAAGTGGTGGTTATGGGCTGTTTTAGCCGTTGCCCTGACCACCGGGGGGATTGGCATTTGGCGAGCGTTGGTGCCTAATCAGGGGGCAAAACCAGCCGTTGCCCAGCAAGGCCCTGCACCCCGTGCGGTCGAAACGGTGGCTCTGACGCAGGGGAGTGCTGCGCGTCAAGTGCAATTGCTCGGTCAGGTAGAGGCTGCAGAACGGGCGACAATTCGAGCGCAAACCAGCGGCGTGATTGAAACATTGCTGGTGCAGCCGGGCGATCGCGTTGAAGCAGGAATGACCATTGCCGTACTTGATGATGCTGATCAGCAGTTGGCTTTATCTCAGGCTCAAGCTCGCTTAGCTCAACAGCGCAGCAACCTGGCTCGTCTGACCGTCGGTACCCGGCCCGAAATTATTGCCCAACGGCAAGCGGCTTTGAGTTCGGCGAATGCTCGTGAACAGGAGGCGATCGACAACCTTAACCGAACGGAATCCCTAGTGCGAGAAGGGGCGTTGTCTCAACGATTATTAGTTGAAGCCCGATCGGCTGTGGATGCTGCGCGAGGTCAACGCCTGGAAGCCCAAGCCCAACTAGCAGAAGCGCAGGCGGGGCCAATTCGAGAGGAGATTGAAGCTCAACGCGCTAACGTTGCAGCCGCTCAAGCTGAAGTTAACCAAGCCCGCTTAACTCAACTACGTACCCAAGTGAAAGCTACTTCGGCGGGTGTGGTTGATCGTCGCCTGGTCAGTCGAGGAGATTATGTGCAGAGCAATGGAGAGATTGTTTCGCTGATTACGGGCGATCGCCTGGATATCTTTTTGGAGTTACCCGAAGAGTTAACCAGCCGTGTCACTGTTGGTATGCCAATCCAATTAACGTCGCGGGCTTTGCCCCAGTGGAAACAACGCACCACGATTACGGCTGTTGTGCCTGCGGCTGACTCAACCTCACGTCGCCAGCGGGTGCGAGTCCGGTTGGATAATCGGGGGCAGCGACTCCTACCCGGGATGGCTATCACCGGAACGTTAGAACTGCCCTCAAACCGCACCAGTTTCGTTGTCTCGCGGGATGCCCTGACCCAACGGCAAAACCAGTGGCTTGTGTTTGCGATCGCGGATGGTAAGGCCAAACAAATCCCTGTGGAAATGGTGACTGACATGGGCGAAACTGTTGCGATCTACAGCAATGAGCTAAGACCTGGTCAAGCAATTGTTTTGCGAGGCGGTGACACTCTGCGCGATGGTGCCCCCGTCAAAGTTATCCAGGGCAGCCGCACCTAGCGACCCAGCCTGCATCGAATCTAACCTACACCTACACAGCGAAGCACCATGAACTTTATCGAACTGGCAGTCCGCTGGCGGCACGGCACCTTTGTTTTATTCTGTCTGCTCGCCATGTTCGGCGTCTTCTCATTGCTGAGCTTGCCCCTGGAGCTACAACCGGGGGGCGATCGCCCCGAAATTACGATCACTACGACCTATCCTGGTGCTGGTCCTGTCGAAGTAGAAGACCTGGTCACTCGTCCGATCGAGGAGCAAATGGAGCAGGTGTTAGGTGTGCAAGAGATCAGCAGTAACTCACGCGCGGGACGTAGCGCTATCACCTTAGAGTTTAATCCTGACGCGGATCTGAGCGATCGCCTACTGGATGTAATTAATCGTCTCCAGCAGGCTGATAGTCTACCCGAAGAATCCAATGAGTCAAATGTGGAACTGGTGGGTGGGGCGAGTTCTCCCATGATGTGGATTCCGCTGGTGCCCAAGGATGGCAAGGGCGACCCCAACCATTATCGCGATTTGGCAGAAGAAATCATTGTGCCCCGGTTGCGTCGGGTTGAGGGGACCGGACAGTTTTTGATTGTGGGCGGGCAGCAGCGAGAAGTCGAGGTGCGCGTTGACCCCAATGCCCTGGCTGATCGCAACCTCACGATTGGCGATGTCGTCCGCACGCTGCAAGAAAATAACCGCGACATTCGGGGTGGCCCGCTCGTGCTGGGACGACGCGAGTACCGGGTCAGAACCCTGAGCCGATCGCAGGATATTTCTCAAATCGAAGGTTTTGTGCTGCGGCGGGATGCCTCCGGTACGGTTTATCTGCGGGATGTTGCCGAGGCGCAAATGGGGCGCAAAGTGCAAGATAGTGCCCTCGTCTTTAACGGCACACCGACTGTTGCGATCGGGGTGATTCGACAGGTGGGGGCAAATGTGCCACAGGTTGCGAAAGGGGTACGAGACACAATTAAGCAGCTTGAAGCCGAGCTTAATCGTCAGGGTGAGGCCATTCAGTTTGTCTACAACTACGACGAGAGTCAGTATATTGAGCAATCGGTTTCACTGGTGCAGGGCAACCTGATTAGTGGGGCGGTGCTGGCAACGATTGTGTTGGTGCTGTTTCTTGGCTCGCTCCGCACCGTTGCGGTGATTGCTTTGACGATTCCGACAACGCTGATCATGGTGTTTATTGTGATGGCGCTGTTGGGCCGCACGCTCAACATCATTAGTCTGGCCGGACTCGCCTTTGCAGTCGGGATGGTCGTTGATAACGCGATCGTTGTGATTGAAAACATCTTTACTCACATGCAACGAGGCAAGAGTGCCATGCGAGCGGCGATCGACGGCACACAAGAAGTGTGGGCTGCAATGCTCGGTTCGACTTTGACGAATGTGGTGGTATTTTTGCCGTTGCTAATGGTCACAGGGGAAGCCGGACAACTGTTTACTGACATGGCGATCGCTCTGTCCTGTGCCTCACTCTTTTCCTTATTTGCGGCGATTACGCTGGTGCCCATGCTGTCGGGTCTGTTTCTCGATCAGTCAGAGGCGCAGCGCATGTTATCCGCCACGGCTCAATCGACCGCTGCACCTGCTACTACCCTGGTGGGCAAGTTTCAACAAGCGGTCTATCGCACGTCTGATGTCTTTCGTTCCTGGCAAACAAAACTAGAGGACTTCCTGGCTTCGACGGTGAGCTGGTCGATTGGGCGCAGACGGGTAGGTCGGAGACTGCTGCTGCTGGGTATTCCGTTAGGATTGCTGCTGCTCAGCGTGTTGTTGTTACCCCCTGCCGATTATCTGCCCGAAGGCAACCGAAATCTTGTTGTGCTACGAGCCGAACCCATGCCGGGAACAAGTATTCCAGAGGCGATTCAGCAGTCACAACCCGTTCAAGAGTTTTTGCGATCGCAACCTGAAGTTGATCGGATTATGTACGTGGATCGTCCTGGTGCATTACGGGGGATTGCGACCATTCTCAAACCCGAATTTGCCACCACACAAGGACTGGCTGAAATGGTCGATCGCCTGCGGGCCAAAGCGGGGGACTTCGCCGGATATCGGTTTGTTATTCCAACCCGAATCTCGATCTTCCGTGATCCCGGCAAGGAATTTGATGTGGATATCGTTGGTGCTGATCTGGATCAGCTCAGCGAGCTAGAACGCGATATTACCGGCAAACTGCGCGAGCTGCCTGGTGTGCGAAATGTGCGATCGAACTTTGTGATGGGGGCCGGAGAGATTCAGGTTATCCCCAATCGGGAGCGGCTTGCAGAAGTTGGCTTATCAGAGTCAGAGATCGGTTCGCTGGTAGAAGCGGCTTTGGGCGGCCGGTTGGCTTCGAAGTTTATTGATGGCAAAGAAGAACTGGATGTCTCGGTTGAGCTGAAAAATACGGCTGTAGAAACTCCCGAACAACTGCGCCAGCTACCCATCTTCGCGCGGGGACAACAGATTCAACTGAGTGACGTGGCGGAGGTACGCGAAACCACTGGAGCCGATGTAATCAATCACGTTGATCTAGAGCGGGCAGTGACTTTGACTATCTCGCTTGCACCCGATGCGCCACTCGGCACTTTAGTCCAACGTGCCGATCAACAGATTCTTGAACCGTTGCGATCGCAGCTTCCA
Organism: Leptolyngbyaceae cyanobacterium M33_DOE_097; assembly: GCA_015296075.1. Classification (GTDB taxonomy): domain Bacteria; phylum Cyanobacteriota; class Cyanobacteriia; order Leptolyngbyales; family Leptolyngbyaceae; genus DSRU01. The sequence continues at coordinate 5,781 of DVDV01000134.1, forward strand.
GCAGGCTATCGGTTAGAACTGGCAGGTTCCGCTGACCAACTGGCGCGGACGGTTTCTCAGCTTGCAACCGCCTTTATCTTCTCGGTTCTGATTACTTATCTACTGCTGGTCGCACTCTACCGTTCGTTCCTCTATCCTGTGGTGATTATGGCAACTGTGCCGATGGGGATGAGTGGGGCGTTGTTGAGCCTGGTCATCGTGAACCGAGTGCTGGGTTGGGTGGTGCCACTCGACATGATTACAGCGTTGGGATTCATTATTCTGACTGGGGTGGTGGTGAATAACGCGATCTTGCTGGTCGATCGCGCTTTGCAACTGCAACAAGAAGGTGACGACTATGATGCTTCGCTCTACAATGCAACCCGCGATCGCTTGCGTGCCATCTTCATGTCGGCTGGAACCAGCGTGTTAGGGATGCTTCCGCTGGCGGTTGTGCCGGGACAGGGGGCGGAACTGTATCAGGGGCTAGGCATTGTGCTGACTGGAGGATTGGCGTTTTCAACAGTTCTGACGCCAACGGTGGTGCCTGCCATTATGGGACTGCTGCGCGACTTCTCCGATCGCCTCCCTGGCAAGCGTAAGCAGAGATCTGAAAAGCCTAAAGCTGAGGTTGAAAATCCGGTTTAGACTGCCAAACTCCTAAACGTTGTAAGTTTTGAGATAGGCCGTGATCAGGGTTTTGGTTTCAGCAATCAACGCTTGCCGATGCGGAATATCGCGGGTAAAGGCGAGCCAAAGCAGCTCATTCGCCGCTTTAAAGACTGTCGTAGCAATTAACTCGCAACGCGACGCACCCAGTTCGGGATTACGACGTTCTAAAAATTCGGCTAAACCCAGTAACATCAATTGGTCGTACTCATTCATTTGGCTGGCATCTGTAGCTGTCATTAGGTCAATCAGTTGGCTTAACACCGCTCGATATCCCAAATGTTCATCTGCAAAGTGTTGAAAAGCATCTATCATGCGATCGACGTAGGTGTCTATCTTGACATCAATCAGCTCTGCATGAAGTTGTACGAACATTCGATACTCCTGCTCAAAGTAGCGATCGGCTAAGGCTCGCACGATCGCCTCCTTATCAGGAAAGAATTGATAAAGTGACCCAACAGGGACTTCTGCGCGGGTGGCGATCGCCCGTGTTGTAGTTTGCTCATAGCCCAGCTCAATAAAAAGCTGTTCGGCGACATCCAAAATGTGGTTGACCCGCTCTTGACTGCGGGCCTGCTTGGGTTGTCGTCGCATGGTTGAGGTTTTTAGGCGATCATCCGTCATGGTAGACTCCTCCCCTTGACAAAACATGAACAGTGTTCGTATTTTGTAAATATGAGCGTTGTTCATATTCTAATCCCTGTTGGACTGATATAAACGATCCCCTTGCTCAGGCGGAAGGGAAAAGTTTCTCTTGGGTCGATTGAATGAATAAGTTTGCAGGTTTTTCTTGGTTGGAAAAGGGGATCGATCGCTACGGATACGTTGCTTACAAGATTTCTTCTACTTCACCGCTTGGAGGTTACTGTGCCGTCTAATTTTGGTTTTATGAATCCGGTGGCTCAATCAGCAACGACGTTACACTCGATTGGTCAAACTCTCAAAGGGGTGAGCGCATTTGTGACGCTCTTGTTTGACGAAAGTGGCAGCCTTGAACCCGTCTGGGAGTTGAGCAACAGTCTGTTGGATAGTCCCGCGTTTCAACTCGCGATCGCCCAACTAAAGGCAACTCCTGAAGGTGCGGCGTTTCTGGCAGAGCGCTATGTGGCTCCTCCCCACGACCTGATCGCGTTACAGCAGTATCCCGCAGGTTCGCTGGGGGCTGTTTACGCAAACCACATGCAACAGATGGGTTTTGCGGCTTTTGACCCGCTAATCGCGATTGACTCTGACACTCATTATGTGGAATATCGCTGGCAGCAAACCCATGATATTTGGCATGTTATAACCGGATTTGATGTCAGTGATATCGGTGAAATTGGATTGCAAGCCTTTTACCTGGCTCAGTTTCAGCTGCCTTTATCGAGCCTGCTGATTGCAAACGCGCTGATTGCAACGACGGTGTTGCAGCCCGCAATGCTGAACCCGCTTTTAAGTGCGATCGCTCAGGGGTGGCAGATGGGCAAAGTGGCCAAACCCTTGATTATGCAACGGTGGGAAGCTGCTTGGGAGAAACCGCTTGAGGTGTGGCAGGCGGAGTTAAATGTGCAGCCTATTACAACTGCTGGGCTGGGTTGAGCTTGATGTCTTGCAGACTCTTTTGGCGCACCGTTCGCCTGACCTATCCCTGGATCCCGCTAACGGTTATGCTTTGGCGGGTCGCCACCTCAACGGATAACCTTCGTCGTACCCACGCTCAAATTCGATTTTGGCTGCTCTACAGCCGCATTGATTTTGGCAATCTACTGGCGATCGCGATTGATTTGATTCAACCTGAATATTGGGTCTGATTCAGTTTTGCGGATCTAAACAAGCAACCTTACAATCCAATAGAGTAAATAGCTCGACATCATTTAACTGAGAGATGCTAGTTTAGCAGGGTTAACGAGAAAATTGAATATCTCGGCTAGCCCTGCTGCACTGATTGGCGGCTACTCAGTGGAGGTGTTATACCAATTCTTCAAAACTGGTCTACAGATAATTATCTGTAAGGGCGGTATTTTCTTCGGAAACGCTATGCGAACGCGAACCGCCCCTACGAGGATCTGTAAATAGAATTTAGAGAATTGGTATTACACACCGGATGCGCCAGGTGGGGCATCTTCACCTGTGTCTGCATCTCCCTGTCACTCTGAATGGAACTGCTGTTAGGTCAATTCCTGCATGAATCGTATCCTGATTGCCGAAGACAATCCGCGTATTACCTCTTTTTTAGAAACGGGTCTGCAAGCGCATGGCTTCACGACAAGCGTTGTTTCGTTGGCTCAGGAGGCGGCTCGACTGGCAGACAGCAGTAACTTTGACCTGCTGATTTTAGATTTAGGGTTGCCAGATCGCGATGGGTTAACTGTGATTGCAACCGTTCGGGGACAGGGTGAAACGCTGCCTATCATTGTGTTGACGGCACGCGATGGAGTTGATGATACGGTCGTGGCGTTAGAAGCTGGGGCCGATGACTACGTGACAAAGCCCTTTCGGTTTGAAGAATTGCTGGCTCGAATTCGGGTGCAACTGCGAAACCGACAGGTGCCGGGTGCCCGTCAAGAAACAACTCTGCGGGCTGGAGATATTACCCTTGATCTGCTGGGTCGGCAGGTCTGGGTAGGCGATCGCCGAATTGAGTTATCCGCTCGCGAATTTTTGTTAGCCGAAGCATTTTTGCGGCATCCAATGCAGGTGTTAACGCGAGAACAATTGCTGGATCGAATTTGGGGGTATGACTATGACCCTGGCACAAACATTGTCAATGTCTATGTTGGCCATTTACGCCGCAAATTGGGTGATAACCGAATTGAGACAGTACGCGGGATGGGCTATCGATTGCGAGTTTAAAACTACGTGATCAATTCATGGTTTGCCCAATTGCTCAAACCCATGTTTGACATACTTTTCAAATCTATAGCGTCAACTTATTAGTTTAAATAAAGTGGTGCAAAGGATATTTCTCAGGATGGAGGAATTACTTAGACATTCTGATACTGGAGAACGATGTGTCTAGAGATTTGAATAGACTCTAATAGTAATTAAACAGCGATTGTCGCTGTGAGATTGAAAACTGTAATTGAGTAGAGGTTAAAGATGCCCAGATTGGTTGGCAAGAAATCAGACAACAGTTTTGCATATGGATTGTTTCTGATTGTAGTTGTTGGCATTGCTGGATGTTTTGAATATTTTGGCGTTGTTGATGTTGTGCCTGAATTTGGTGCCCAGAAAAGTTACATCAATGGTGTTGAAAACAAGGACGAGTAAAGTCATCTTTTCATAACAAAAACTGGCAAAAATTGATTCGTAAACTAACTCTGTGAGTTAGTGAAAAGGATTGTGAGGGGAAAGCAAGTGCGACTTGGAAAATGGTACAAGTCCATTGCTTGAGAATATTCGTAATTGGTCTCATCAACTTAACACAGGAGACGTTGAAAGCATGCGTAAAGGAACTGACGTCATCAATAAGGTGATTGTTGCTTATGACACAGGCGAGAAGTTTAGCCGAGTAAAGGATTTGATCTTTGACCAGAATGACAATCAACTCTTGGCATTTTTGGTAGAAGAAGCGGGTTTGTTGCGGGGTGCAAGAGTGGTGCCGCTCCAAAGCGTGAAAGCGATCGGGCTAAATGCTGTGATTGTGCCATCTAAAGCAAGTGTAATTTCAGTGAATCAGGATAAACGCATCAATCAGATTCTGAAGCGAAACAACATCCTGAAAGGAACTCAAATTATGACGGCTGATGGGCGTCATTTGGGTCAAATGGTTGACCTCTACTTTGATGAGCAAACAGGTGCTGTTGAAGGGTATGAAGTCTCTGGTGGCGTATTTGCTGATGCCTATACAGGTCGCTCTTTTGTGCCTGCGCCTGAAACGATTAAAATTGGCGAACACGTTGCTTTTGTGCCTGTTGAGATTGCCGGACTCATGGAGGAGCAAGTCGGTGGTTTGAAAGGGGCGATGTTAGCAGCCACAACCAAGGTGCAAGAAGCAACCCAGGTTGCAGGCGAATCTTTGCAATCAGCGACGCAGGAGGTGAAGCGTCAGGCAGAAATGTCGGTTACAAACGTGATTGTGCCTCCTACTGAGCAGAAAGCTTTTGTGATTGGCAAGATGGCAATCGAAGATGTCTCAACTTTTGATGGTGTCCCCATTGTTAGCCGGGGGCAACTGATCAGTCTGACGGATGCCAATGAAGCCGAAGAAAAAGGCGTGCTTGACCATCTTTATCGAGCAGCGGGTGGCAATGTCCGTCAACAAGCGAGTGAAAAAATTCAGGCAGCAGCTCAGCAGACGAGCGATCGCCTGCAAACATCAGCTAACCACATCAGTCATCGTCTCCAGCAAAATCAACGGGCTGCGATCGCTTCGATGACAAATGCTGTGGTTGACTCTGCCGCTCAAAAAGCCTTTGCGATCGGCAAGATTGCTCAGTGGAGTGTCCCTGCCCCCGATGGTACGGTGATTGTGGCGGCTGACCAGGTTGTGACAACCAACGCAGCGATCGCGGCTGAACAAGTGGGTGTTTTAGATGAACTCTATCGTTCCACGGGCGGTAGCCTCTCGGAAGAACTGACCCGTAAGGCAAATGATGTGGTTGCAGGTTATGTAGTTGAGCAAGCGCTAGGGCGACGAGTGCAACGCATGGTCCGTTTACCCGATGGTCTAATTGTTGCGGCTGAAGGGCAAATTGTGACTCAGAGTGTGATTGATCGGGCTAAAGCCTACTATGTTGAGCAATCCCTGTTAGCTGCGGTTGGGCTATCCCCATCGGAGGCAGCACGGGGCGGCACCGCTCAAGTTTTTGCCACGACAGGCAATCGCTTGGGGGCTACCGCACAGAGTTTAAGTGAGCAGCTCTACTATGGGGCTGAGCAGGCTAAAGTGACAGCGCGTGACCTGTGGAGTCAACTTAAGCACACTTAGCTCGACCATAAGAATGCCCTCCTAGGAAGAAGATTTTGGAGATGAACGGGTTTGTTGCACGGCTTGTCGTAGTCGTTCTATCAGATGTTCGTTGTCAGGAATTAGGTAATTCCCTGAAGGGCGGGATTGTAAATTAAAGTGTGTCAAAGGTCAGAAATTGAGATCTAATGAACTACTAAACCTAAGACACTCATACTATGACTTTTCGACCTGAGCTCCTTGATGAATTGCTGAAAGGCTATGAGAATC
>DVDV01000019.1 GCA_015296075.1 Leptolyngbyaceae cyanobacterium M33_DOE_097
AAGTTTTTCAGTTCTTATCGAGTCTGCCTGACCCTCAACCTGCCATGGCCTCCAAGCGACAGCAAGAAGATTCCTTTAGGCGCGAATTCACCGTCCTCAGCCGCATTCCACCTTCTTAGTTCTGTCAGCCAACCAGGGACGAAGGCTTAACATTTTCAGGAAATCTGCATAGTGTTTTTGAATCATTTCGACACTTGTATCGCACCATTCAGCAATAACTGATTCAGGGACACCCTTAATAATTTGGGTTGTGATGAAAGTATCACGGCAACTGTAGGGAGTTGTGTCAGGCTTGAGCTTATCGACAATGCGGTTCCAGGCATTGTTGCAGAAATTGTTGTAAATAATAAATTTCCCTTTAGGGCTAGGAAATACCAAAGCTTCTGGATCCACTCCTTCAGGTTTTATCGATAGCAAAAGTCTTCTTAACCTCTCTGAGCAAGGAAAACGACGCTTCTTGTTATTTTTCGATCCCTCAACTTTGATCGGTTTGCCATTGCCTGATGTCGTTACAGAACCCTCAAACCGAATAAAACTACCATCATTGCTAACATGCTTCCATTGAAGTCCAATTGCCTCAGAGGGCCGACAACCCGTTAGAAATAAAAACTCAACAAACGAAGCGTAATGGGCATAACTAATGCCTGTATAACCTCTGCCGTTCCAGTTTCCCTTATGGTTTTTAAACGCCTCAATGACGCGATCGCGCTCTTCTTCTGTAAAAGCATTTGGCTTAGGGTCTAACTGGTAACGGTACTTTGGCATCTCGTTTGCCATACCATCATAAGGATTCGCATCCAATAACCCATGTTTAATTCCCCATTTACAGGCTGCATTGAGCTGCACTAGCGCCCGTTTTGTCTGATAAATAGTAGTTAATTTTTCTAAAGCGGCTTTGACAGCCAAAGCATCAAGCAGTTGCACATCACCTAACCGTTGAAACAGCCTTGTAAAGCTAGTGTGATATCCCTTAGTCGTCTCTTTTAAGCTTGATGCTTTGTACTGGGTGTAAGCTTCCCAAAGCTCTGTAATTTTGGGTGTAGCCTTGGGTGTAATGTCAGGAGCTGCGGTACTTAGGAAAGACTGAGGTTTGTACTTGGCAAGCGTTGGGTCAAAATTTCCTGATGCAATATCTAATTCAATTTGCCTAGCTTTGGCTTCTGCGGCTTTACGGTTCACAGGGCTATCAGGTAAACCGAGTGTCACGTACTTGCGATCGCCTGCATACCTAAACCGTAGCTGTAACCGACCATTTGAGACAATTACCGTAACTGTTCCTTTGGGATTCTTACCAGTAGGGGTTTTTGAGTACATGGTTGCAAACCAGTTAGTACGCTTGTTTATTACACCCAAGCTACACCCAAGTTACACCCAAATTCCCCTAAAACACCCCAATCTTAAAGACAATTTTAGAGCAATAGTACTATCAAGCCAAACCAGGAAATAAAGCGAAAACCCCTGAAACTCAGCAGCTTCAAGGGTTTTTCTTCTAAAGCGGGCACCGGGAATCGAACCCGGATCAATAGCTTGGAAGGCTATGGTTTTACCACTAAACTATGCCCGCAAATTGCAAACGTGTATTGCATATTAACACGAAACTTGCCTAAATCAAAGCAGAAAGTTTTACCTATCGACTTACTCAAGTAACCCGATGCTTAAAGACTGATCTGCGCCTCGACTAAGAGGGTTGAGAGCACCACTTTTGGATTTGGATCCCCCTCTAGACCATCTCGTGCTGGCTTAAAGTCCCACGTTCTAAAAATCTGATTGGCAATGTCAGTAGCCGTTTCTTGGGCTGTTGCTTCACCCGCAGGCGAAGACAGCTCCGCACTTACTACTTGAATGACTTTTCCCTTCGTATCAATCAACAATTCTGCCCGTAACTTTAAGCCAGGGCTGTTTCTTAAGTTAGCTGGGTAAGAAATTTTGACAACTTTAACGTCGTCGATTGGTTGGGCTGGTTGCGCTTTAACGTCTTTAACTTGAGTCGTCCCGATGAGGCTAACCTGCGCCTCTGAACCACCAATTGGCGGAAGGTCTGGGCCGCTTCCTTCGTCAGAGCCACCACTGGGTGAGCCATTACCTTGACCGGGGCGATCTCCTATTTCGCTGCCTGAGTCCCCAGTCTCCTCGTTTGGTGGGGGTAGAATTGGCTCTGAGGTTACATCCGTGGGTTCACCCGATTCTTCTGGCGCAACTGGTTCGGGTGAAATTGGTGGCTCTGGTTGAGGCGTATTGTTGCTCGGCGGTAGCGGCGTCTCAACTTCGGGAGGGTCGATGGGTGGGGCCTGACTCAAGGAGCCATCATCGATAGTTGCTTCAGGGCTTTGAACTGGGGCTGGGGTCGGAGTGGGTTTTGGTTTGGGTTGAACGCGCTCTGGCGGCGGCGTGGAGTCTTGCCGTTCAATGGGGGTGGTTACTTGTGCCGGAGCGGTAATAACGGGTTTTGCGGCGGGACGCGATCGCGGAGTGCTACGAGCAACAGAACCTGACTGACGATTTCCCTGACGATTTCCTAAAGGCTGGCGTGAACGATTACGTCCAGCGGAGACTGATGCGCCACGACGACTGGCTGTGCTTTGAGCCTTGTCAACAAAGGTAATCTCAACGGGGGCTGAAGCACTTGACACCTGAACCTTGAGAAAATTCAACCAATAGCGCTGAAAGGCAATCAAGGCAAACAGATGCAACAACACGGAGCCAGCCAAAACAGAAACCCAAAAGGAAGAGTACCTTCTGGGGCGACGTTTTTGCTGATTGTAAATGGAATGAACGACATTCATCGGCTACCAAGGACAGCCCGTATAAACCAACAGACGAATTCAGGGGATCTGCCGCTTCATCCTAGCTTAGGCAATTAAACCTGAACCTATATCCCCAAGAAGTATTATCTTTCTTAAAAAGTATAACGAGTTCTCAACCAGGACAGTTTTAGAGCTGTCAGGTACGCATGGCAATTTAGGCGAAGTTCTCAGAGGAAACCTTCGCGGTTCGTGTGTCGATCAGCAACTCAAGTCACTTGCCGCAAACCATGTGTTAGAAGCGCTCAATTTCCTTAAATTGCTCGGCTGCGTGCGATCGCGCGGCTTCGCCACAGGTGCGGGGTGTGGGAAAAATTTTGGTTGGGTTGGCGATGCGATCGGGGTCAAACACCTGTCGTACCCACTGCATTGTTTCAAGATCCGTTTCCGAAAACATTTCTGGCATATAGCAGCGTTTATCCGCACCAATTCCGTGTTCACCAGAGATGCTGCCACCCACTTTGACGCACAGTTTCAAAATTTCGCCCCCTAACGCTTCGACTTGTTCGAGCGCACCGGGTTGAGCATTGTCATAAAGTACGAGGGGGTGGAGGTTTCCGTCACCTGCGTGGAACACGTTTGCAACATAGTAGCCAAACTGCTCACCTAGTTTTGTAATTTCACCCAGGACGTACTCCAGCTTGGTACGAGGAATCACGCCATCTTGCACATAATAATCGGGGGCCATTTTGCCCATTGCTGCAAAGGCCGCTTTTCGACCTTTCCAAAGGGTTAGGCGGGCTTCGGGGTCTGTGGCCATTTGCACATTTCGCGCACCGTTTTGGTAGCAGAGCGCTTCGACACGACGGGCATTTTCCTCTGCCTCGATCGCCAATCCATCCACCTCGACTAGCAATACTGCTGCCGCATCACGGGGATAGCATCCGGTTTGGACGACATCCTCAACCGCATTGATGCTGAGATTGTCCATCATCTCCATCCCACCGGGAATGATGCCTGCCCCGATGATGTCTGAAACAGTTGCTCCAGCTGCTTCGACGCTAGTGAAGTCAGCTAAAAGCACTTTGATCGATTCAGCGGTTTTGAGAATTTTGAGGGTAATTTCAGTGGCGATACCTAAAGTGCCTTCGGAACCAACAAACAAGCCGGTCAGGTCGTAACCAGGCATTTCTGGCAGGGAACCGCCCACGTCTACAATGCCGCCTGTGGGAAGAACGAGCTTTAGTCCCAAGACGTGGTTTGTGGTGACACCATACTTGAGGCAATGCACTCCACCGGAGTTTTCAGCAACGTTACCACCGATGGAGCAGATAATCTGGCTCGAAGGGTCTGGAGCGTAATAAAAGCCTGCGCCGCTGACAGCCTGCGTTACCCAGTTGTTGATCACACCGGGTTGCACAACGACTTGCTGATTTTCGAGGTCAATGTTGAGAATTCGATTCATCCGGGAGGTGACAATCAACACTGAATCGTCTTCGGGTAAGGCACCACCCGATAAGCCTGTGCCAGAGCCTCTGGCGACAAAAGGCAGCTGATGCCTGGCACAAATTTTGATGGCTTGGGAAACTTCTTCAGTGCTGCGGGGAAAGACGACCAGGGCTGGGCGGTTGCGGTAACTGGTTAACCCGTCACATTCGTAGACTAAAAGTTCTTCTTTGCGACGAACAACGCCTTTTTCACCGAGAACGGTGATGAATTCTTGGATGATGGGTTGCCAGTTGCGTTGGGTGGCGTTTTTTTCCGGAGCTAGCATAGGTGTCTCATAACAGTTCCCGATCTTTATTGTACGGGAGAGGTTTTTGGCGCGGGGTGAGGAGAGATGGAAATTGTTGTGGGTGGGTATCTATTTGTAGTTGGGTAGTTTCTGGTTTTTGAGTTGTGGGGAGATGGAGGGGTTGGCTTGGAAAAACTTTTCTAGGAGAAGGCTTTTGGGTTGGAGTAAAGCGGAGATTTTGGGGCGGCGGAGCCGCAAGATCGGGGGACTTCCCCCCGCGCCCCCGCATGTAGGGGACTCACTCCCCTACAACCCCCGCAAGGTGGTGCGTGTTGGTGTTGAATGGTCAGCTAGCCAAACGTTGAGGGTAGCAAGATCAATGCTCTGTTCGTTGACAGAGGGGACGGGTGACGTGAGGCGGAGGTTACAAAGGCGATCGCCCTGGTAACAGCAAAATTCTTTTAGGAGAACGCTTTTTTGATTGGGGTGAGGCAGAGTTTTGGGGCAGCGGAGCGCCAGATCGGGGAGCTTTAACATCCCCAAGGATTGATCTGAAAAACCCCCAAATCCTCAAAGAATCCGGGGGTTTGGCTGTTTAAGTTAAAGCGAGTTAGCCTGCAGCAGCGGCTTCACGAGCCGCAGCGGCTTCATCAGGGTGAATGCCCAAACGGGTCAAATTGATCCGACCGCGATTGTCAATTTCGCGCACTTTGACAATCACTTCATCCCCAACAGAGACTTCATCTTCGACTTTGCCTACACGGTAGTCAGCCAGTTGCGAGATATGGATCATGCCTTCCATACCGGGCAACAACTCGACAAACGCCCCAATGGGGATGATGCGCGTTACCTTACCCGCATAGACATCCCCTGCGTTGAGCTTGCGGGTTAATGCCTGCACCATTGCGCGGGCTTGCTTCGCCGCTTCACCATCGTTAGAGGCGATCGTGACGGTACCGTCATCCTCAATATCAACTTTAACTCCAGTCTTCTCAGTGATGCCTTTAATCGTCTTACCGCCAGGACCAATCAGAGCACCGATCATGTCCTGATCAATCTTGAGGGTCATCAGACGAGGCGCAAAGGGAGACAACTCCTTGCGAGGAATCGAAATTGTCTCCAGCATTTTGCTGAGAATATGCAAACGTGCAGGTTTTGCCTGATTAACCGCTTGGGCGATGACATCTAAGGGCAAGCCTGTGATTTTCATATCGAGTTGAAGGGCCGTGATACCGGTGTCGGTACCTGCCACTTTGAAATCCATATCGCCGAGAAAGTCTTCGATGCCTTGGATATCGGTTAAGACACGAATCTCATCGCCTTCCTTGATCAAGCCCATCGCCGCACCGCTAACAGGCTTCAGGATGGGTACACCTGCATCCATCAGCGCCAGGGTTGAACCCGACACCGAACCCATTGAGGTTGAACCATTCGAGGAAAGCACCTCAGACACAACTCGAATCACATAAGGAAATTCCGATCGCGGCGGCAACACTGGAATCAGGGCACGCTCAGCCAAAGCCCCGTGACCAATTTCACGGCGACCAGGCGATCGCATGGGGCGCGTCTCACCTACCGAGAACGGCGGGAAGTTGTAGTGGTGCAAATAGCGCTTCTCTTCGTCAGGATGCAGGTCATCCAGTTCTTGCGCTTCGCCGGGAGTTCCGAGGGTGGCGATCGTCAATACCTGGGTCAACCCCCGGTTAAATAAACCGCTGCCATGCACCCGCTGCGGCAGGACACCAACCCGACAGGAAATAGGACGCACTTCATCTAATTTACGACCATCAACCCGCACCCCGTCTTCAATAATTTGGCGGCGCATGAGGGTCTTAGTGACATCCTTAAAGGTGGTGCTGAGCGCTTTGGGTGCTTCGGTTGCCGCAACTTTAACAGGGTCTTCTTCGGGCAACTCCGCGATCGCGGTTTCAATCTCTGCCTTTACTTCATCGAGCGCCGCATCACGCACACCCTTATCCTTCTCAAAGCGACCCAAAATCTCTTTGACAGGCACCGTCGCCTTCTCGCGAATGTAGGTTTCGAGTGTTGTATCAACTTCGGGTGGTTCTGCTTTGACCAACTCAATCCCAACATCTTTGAGCAAGTCTAACTGGGCTTGAATCAAGTCGCGCACTGCTTCGTAACCAAAGTCGATCGCCTCGATCACATCTTGCTCTGGCAACTGATTTGCCCCGGCCTCAACCATAATGATGCCATCAGGTGAGCCAGCAACTATCAAGTCTAGATCGCCTTCTTCAAGCTCTTTGTAAGTCGGGTTAATGATGAAATCATCGCCAACCAGACCAACCCGGACCCCAGCCATTGGCCCATTAAACGGAATCTGTGCCAGCAGCACTGCAACGGATGCACCCGTCACTGCTAACACGTCAGGCGGCACGCGCTCATCCATTGCCAGGGTTGTTGCAACAACTTGGATATCATCCCGTAACCAACCCGGAAACAGTGGCCGCAACGGACGGTCAATCAAACGGCTGATCAGTGTTGCTTTTTCAGGAGGTCTGCCTTCTCTTCGCAAAAAACCACCAGGGATACGTCCGGCAGCGTACATCCGCTCTTCGTAATCAACCAGCAATGGTAAAAAATCAATGCCCTCACGGGGAGTTGCAGAACGAGTTGCGGTCACTAAAACAGCGGTATCTTCTGACTCGATTAGAACTGCACCGCCAGCTTGAGGAGCAAAAACGCCGAGCTTCAGTCGAATATCCCTACCATCGAAGGATAACGACTTTACCATTTCTTCCATGTAGTGTGGTACCCTTTTCTTTCTCTTTTTTTGTTTCTGTTGGCAATCCTAACACTGATAAAGAAAACCGAACCGGAGAACTCATTGGAGTAGAACATCGCAGGGCATTGTTTTTCGCTCAGCTAAATGAAAGCAGAGCTACTTAAAGATTGTTTGAAATCGATTCGTTACAAATCGCGATCGCCCCTGTCAAAACCGTTGCCAAATGCTACAAAAGTTTACTTGCAACGCGAAATTGTGGAGGCTTCTAGACAGAGAAGGTAGAATTTCACAATCGGCAGGGTAAATGCAAAGGCGTATTTGCCGCGAGCAAAACCAATGGAGATTCCGACGGTTTAGTGTTCGCTAGACTTTTAGCAGGATTGCGGCGGGAATGGTTGGCGTATGAGTTGCAAGAGGTTGAAACAATTTTTGAATGGCCTTGGTTTCTCTCTGCGTTTTAGTTAGGAACTCGTACCAATCATGGCACTGCTGCACGGTAGCTGGTTAATCTCCACAAGCGCGCTCAAAGTATCTCAAACATCTGAGCCTACCACTGATCGCACCTTTTCTGAGCCAGCCTTAGAAGGGCTGTTTTTGTGGGGTGAGGCTTGGCGACGCACCGAGCCGCAAGTGTTCGATCCCCCAACACTTGCGCCCCATCCCTACGGGTTATTGCAAGATGAGCTGCTCAAGTTTTTGCACGAGCTGCAACAAACGGGCAGCATTCGTCTGCCTGAGTCTTTAGCGAAGTTTGCGGTGGCGACCACCGACCAATTATTAAGCTGGCGATCGCGACCGCTGGCTGTGCCCTCCTACCCCGTCACAGGCGATGCCGAAACCCTGCAAGCGGCTGCCGTGTTGCCGCTCCACTCTGCCGCCACTGAGCCAGAGCCACTGTTTCTTTATCCGTGGCAGGTTGAAGGTATCTTTTTGCCCGCAGCAGAGGCGATCGCGCTGTTAAACTCGATGCCACTCAGCGCTGTTGATCAAAACACTCAGATTGGCGGTGATTTGCGGTTTTGGTCGCATGTCACTCGTTGGAGCCTTGATCTGCTGGCACGCGACAAATTTTTGCCAACGATTGAGCTACAAAATGACCAGAGTGGCATTGCCCGTTGGAGTCCTTTGTTAGACAGCAGTGCTGACCAGATTCGGCTAGCCCAGTTCATCAAGGTGATGCCCGTCGTTTGCCAGATGTATGCACCGTTGCAGGCAGAAGCAGAAACTCCAGGGTTAGCAATGGCTCTGCCAAGCGAACCGCAAGAACTGCTGCAAAGCTTTATTAGTCAACTGATTGATACCCATGTGCGAGCCGTAGCTGCCAGCTATAACCTATCCCCAGCCCCCGAAAAAACAGGACGAGTTAACTTAAGTCGGCAACCGGGAGGCAGCAAAACTGTGGCGATCGCCTCCCCCACTAAGGAATGGCTCGAAGCCTTGCAACAACCGCACGGCACTGTCGCGACTTCCGGATTGCAAGCCCTGGCGCAAGCACTTAATACCTGGGTGACACCTCTGCAAAATCGGCGGTTTGAGGTCAATCTTTACCGCACCTGCCTCTACTTGCATCCACCCGCTGCAAACGAGACAACCTGGCGCTTAGAGTATTTCTTGCAGGCGATCGATGACGAAACCTTTCTGATCAGCGCCCCCGTAATTTGGAACAATCCTGTCGCGCAGTTACGCTATCAGGGACGGGCGATCGCGCAACCGCAGGAGACCTTCTTAATGGGCTTAGGCTTAGCGTCTCGTTTGTTTGCGCCAATTGAGCCAAGCCTGCAAGAAGCACGCCCCCAGTTTTGTCCTCTCAACCCGTTTCAAGCCTACGACTTCATCAAATCCACTGCCTGGCGTTTGCAAGATAGTGGCATTGGTGTACTCATGCCCGAAAGCCTCTCTAGTCAGGGGAGTTGGGCAAACCGTTTGGGTCTTAAAATTCAAGCGCAAACAGGCAAGTTACAAAAAGGTCAGCGCCTTGGTTTGCAAAGCCTGCTCAACTTTCAGTGGGAGTTAACAATCGGTGGTCAAACCCTGTCAAAAGCAGAGTTTGATCGGTTAGTGGCACTCAACATGCCCCTGGTTGAAATTAATGGAGAATGGGTCGAGTTGCGCCCCTCTGATGTCAAAGCTGCTCAGCAGTTTTTTGCGACCCGTAAAGACCAACCCGCGCTTTCGCTCGAAGATGCTCTGCGGATCAGCACAGGCGACACCCAGATGATCGAAAAACTCCCGGTTGTCGGGTTTGAAGCGTCGGGGCCACTACAGGACTTAATCAACACCTTGACGGGCAACCGGACGTTAACTCCGATCGAAGAGCCTGACGAGTTTCGCGGGGAACTACGCCCTTACCAGGCTCGTGGGGTGGGCTGGTTGGCGTTTTTAGAACAGTGGGGTTTGGGGGCTTGCCTCGCGGATGACATGGGTTTGGGAAAAACCATTCAGTTGATTGCGTTTTTGCTGCATCTGAAAGAGCAAGATAACTTAAAAGCTCCTATCCTGCTTGTGTGTCCAACGTCTGTACTGGGCAACTGGGAGCGCGAGGTGAAACGCTTTGCCCCGACCCTGAAAGTGACTGTCCATCATGGCGATCAGCGCCCCAAGGGAAAAGATCTGGTCAAAGCGGTCAAAGGCAAAGACCTGATTGTGACGAGCTACCCTCTGGTGCAGCGCGATTTGAAAGACTTGCAGGCGATCGCGTGGCAGGGTGTGGTCTTAGATGAAGCGCAAAACGTTAAAAATCCAGAGGCGAAGCAATCGCAAGCTGTTCGTCAACTCGAAACCCAGTTTCGGATTGCGTTGACTGGCACCCCTGTCGAAAATCGCCTGTCAGAGTTATGGTCAATTATGGATTTTCTCAATCCGGGCTATTTGGGGCCAAAAAACTTCTTTCAGCGTCGATTTGCCACTCCGATCGAGCGGTACGGTGACACCGACTCCCTGCGAACCCTGAGATCGCTCGTGCAGCCCTTTATTTTGCGCCGCCTCAAGACCGATAAAGAAATCATTCAAGACTTGCCCGAAAAGCAAGAAATGGCGGTGTTTTGTGGGTTAACGGCTGAGCAAGCCGCGCTCTACCAGAGCGTTGTCGAAAAATCCTTAGCTGAGATTGAGGCGGCTGACGGGATTCAACGACGCGGCATCATTCTGGCAGTACTGGTCAAGTTAAAGCAGATTTGTAACCATCCCGCCTTGTTTTTAAAGGACGAATCGCCACCTCCCAGCAAAGGGCGCAAAAAAGCGGAGCCAACTACGCAACTGGTAACCCCCGCTTTTGACCTGCGATCGGGTAAGCTGCAACGCCTTGAAGAAATGTTGGAAGAAGTGACAGCAGAAGGCGATCGCGCCCTGATCTTCACCCAGTTTTCCGAATGGGGCAAGTTGCTGCAAGCGCACCTCGAAAAGCAGTGGAACCAGGAAGTGTTGTTTCTCTACGGCAGCACCAGCAAAAAGCAACGGGAAGAGATGATCGATCGCTTTCAGCACGACCCCCAGGGGCCACGCCTGTTCATTCTGTCGCTCAAAGCGGGTGGTGTCGGTTTAAACCTGACTCGCGCCAACCATGTCTTTCACTTCGATCGCTGGTGGAACCCGGCTGTTGAAAATCAAGCCACCGACCGCGTGTTTCGAATTGGGCAAACACGTAATGTGCAAGTCCACAAGTTTGTCTGCACTGGCACGCTTGAAGAAAAGATTCACGACATGATCGAGAGCAAAAAAGCCCTGGCTGAGCAAGTGGTCGGCACCGGGGAAAACTGGCTGACAGAACTCGACACCGACCAACTACGCGACTTACTCTTGCTCGATCGCCGCGCCATCATTGGCGAGACATGACATTTAGAATCGCGAATTCAATCAATCCGCAAACTGTACGGGCGGGTTTAGCAGAACCATCTTCAGCCTGTCGTGGATTTAACGGCAAAACCCACCCCTACGCAACATCGAACTGATTTAATCCATGCCCCTTAGACGATTCCCGGTGTTAGCGGATTTGCCAAACATTGACTGTTTTATCTTCGCTGGCGCTGGCAACGTAGCGTCCGTTGGGGCTAACGGCGATCGCCATGATTGGTCGTTTGTGGCCTTCGAGGGTGGCTAGCAATTCACCTGAATCAGTACTCCACAGACGCACGGTTTGGTCTTTACTGCCGCTGACAATCGTGCGGCCATCGGGGGTAAACTTGACCGATCTCACCCAGTCTTTGTGCCCGGTAAACGTGCGAAGCAACTCACCGCTCGACAAGTCCCACAGTTTAATTGTCTTATCTGCACTGGCGCTGGCAATATAGCGACCATTGGGGCTGACCGCGACTGACAACACCCAGTCTGGGTGCGCCTTAATCGTGCGTAACAACCGTCCCGGATTGCGCTCATCGGGCACCTGCCAAACGCGAATTGTTTTATCCAGGCCGCCGCTGCCACTTACCAATATCGAGCGATCCGGACTGAAAGCAACCGAGGTCACGTAATCCGTATGTCCTTTGAGTGTGGCAATTTCATTTCCGGTGCGAAGCTGCACAATGCGAATTGTCTTGTCGAGGCTGCCGGCGGCAAAGATGTCACCATCCGGCGCGATCGCCACCGAGCGAATCATCGCCGAAAAACCTGAAAAAGTGCGTAAGAGATCGCCACTACTAATGCGCCACAACTTCACTGTCTTGTCGGTGCCACTGTTGAGCAGCGTTTGACCATCCGGACTGACGGCAACCCCATTCACGGTCAGATTGCCGGATAGGGTTCGCACTAGCTTGCCGCTTTCCAAATCCCAAAAGCGAATGCTACGGTCAGTGCTGCCGCTGATGATTGTTTCGTTATCATTGGCGATCGCCACCGAATTCACCGAGTTGGTGTGTCCCGTAAACGTGCGAACTAAACGGCCTGAATCAACTGCTTTGGGTTGGGCTGCAACCAGTTGTGGGTTCTCGCTGGCCTGTGCCCTTGCGCTGGTGATCAGCGGCAATATGCTAGGGGCGATCGCGCTGGCAAGGAGTCCTAAGCTGATCGTGAGGGAAAAGAGGGGTCGCTTCATCGGTGTCACGTCCTAACTGAATGGGGTTGTGACTAAGCTACCGATTGTGAACCCTTGATTCTTGGTTAGTTTGGGTCTACCCGTTTGCCTGCGTTGGTCACGTTTTTGGCTGTTTTCGGCAAGGCTAGAGAAAAAGGTGCGATCGCGGGTAGACCCAAAGCACGATACGCGATCGCCTCTCTAATTCCGGCGTGTGTCTTGCACAACCAGCACCGACTTCACCGGACGAACCAGACGCGAGCCATCAGCAGCAACTTTGCCAATATGGGTCTTCCCTTGAAAGAACAGAGCTGAAGAGGTTCCACCATCTAGATTTAAGGCTTCGACTGCGCCCAGGTCACGCATTAAACCTGCCAGGGCTGGCAATGGCATCCCCGACTTGTAAGGCTCCTGAGGAAGTTGAGCCACCATCACCAAGATCACGCTATTGTCCGCTGCTAAACCAACTGCTGAGCGAGCATTGAGTGTGTTTATCCCAATTGGATCTCGCGTCATCACACCACCTTTTGAGGCAGTAAAGGCTTCTTCCTCTGCTCGTAATTGAGGTAGTAGCGTAGGGCCAGCCCCCAACTCTTCAAGCACACGGCATTCGGGTGGGGCTAGCTCAGTCGCCGGGGCAATGTCGTAGCGAATTTGGCCAGCACAGCGATAGCGGCGAAACGTGGGACGTTCCATAATCCGCGTCAGGTAAGGTGCCATTTCCAAATTATTCACCAACCGCTCATTATCTTGTGGGTTGGCAACCGTTTTCCCTTTCAGCACAACAAAGGACGTAGACTTTTGATTTACTGGGTCAAAGTAGCCCCCATTTAACACCGCGATCGCCTCTTCCCGTTTAGCAAAAGTTGCAACGTTATCCACCGTGTCAGAAATGGCAGGCAAGACTCGGTAAGGTGCCCCCGCAGGAATTCGGATGATGTGAACGTCACTTAGCCCAATCGTTCTTCGCTCATAGCTGAGTTCAGGCTTTGGTGGTGGAGCGGGTTCTTTCTCAGCTTTTGACCGCCTTTCAGGAACACAACCCGCCAATGCAACGGTCACTAACCCTAACAGCCAGCACCGTAACCATCGTTTTTCCATGCAATTCACCCGCCAAACGTCACCAATAGCCTTTATGAACTGCATTCGCAGCACGACCAACCCTTATTTCTCTCAGGCAATCCCATTATGACTGAGAGAAAGTTCAAGTAGAGGGCTTAAACCGAAACAGTTAAAGGATTCCTCAAATCGGCTTTAATAGCTCACTTATTTTTCACTTAATAAAAGGTTATTCAACCTACCTCTAAGGAATTCAAATTACCATCCTTTGGCGATCGCTGACAGGCTAGATCCTATCGTCACTTTGGTTTTCATCTGAGAGCCACCTCAAGAGTCCGGGTTGACAGAAAGACCATTCCAAGACTCAATAGTTCATGAATGCAAAACTCGCTGATTTTTTATATGACCGCATACCTCGTAACCTTGAAGCGGAAATTCAAGATTTTTCTCTCAATCTGGCAACAAGATGGGGGGAAAACAGCGGTCAAACGAACTTATCAGTGGTTTCGCAAGCGATTCATCAAACAGCGGCTTTACTCAAGCTATGAAAGCTGGATTCTTGAAAATCAACTGAAACCTGAGCAGATTCAAGCGGCAACGGCAGCGATTCAAAAATGGGAAAATCAACCCAAATTTTCCATCATCATGCCGGTCTACAACGTCAATGCGGTTTGGTTAAAGAAAGCAATTCAATCTGTACAAAATCAAATCTATTCAAATTGGGAGCTCTGTATTGCAGATGACGCATCTACCGAAAGTTATATTGCACCTATTTTGAAGCGGTATAGTCGAGCTGATTCCCGCATTAAGGTTGTTTTTCGGACTGAGAACGGTGGTATCTCTGCCGCCAGCAATGATGCACTCGCGATCGCAACGGGCGACTATATCGCACTGCTAGATCACGATGATGAATTGGCGATCGATGCTTTGTATGAGAACGCAAAGCTGATCAATCAACATCCAGAAGCCGATTTCATCTACAGCGATGAAGATAAAATTGACCCGTCGGGCACACGCATAAGCCCTTTCTTAAAACCAGGTTGGTCGCCTGACTTCTTTCACCAGTTGATGTACACCTGCCATTTGGGGGTCTATCGCACCAGCCTGGTACGCAAGATTGGCGGCTTTCGCAGTGAGTTTGATGGCTCGCAAGATTATGACCTGGTGCTACGCTTTACTGAACACACCCAAAACATTTTTCACATCCCCAAGTTCCTCTATCACTGGCGCATTATTCCCGCTTCAACGAGTGCCGATGAGCAGGCTAAACCCTGGGCTTACACCGCTAGCCAGAGGGCTTTGCAGGAATCGCTCGATCGCAGTCCCTATCCCGGCACAGTCGAGCAATGCACTTATGGTCCCTCAATCTACTTTAAGCTGCATCGCAAACTGATTGACCAGCCCGTGATTAGTATTGTGATTCCCAGTGCAGGCAAAATTGGCAACGTGAATGGACAGGATTGTTGTCTGTTAGAGAACTGTGTCAAGAGTATTCTAGAAAACAGCACTTACACAAATATTGAAGTTGTTATCATTGATGGTTGCGATATTCCAAATGAGGTGTTTGAAAGATTAGAAGAAAGACTTCTGCATAGCAAAGCGGTTGGCTATAAATTTATTCACGCCAATGAGCCATTCAACTATTCAAAGCGCATCAATCAGGGCGTTGCAGCCGCAACAGGCGAGTTTGTCGTTCTCCTCAACGATGACACCGAAGTGATTGCTCCCGACTGGTTGGAATCCATGCTAGAGCTGGCTCAACAAAGCGGAGTGGGTGCCGTTGGGGCAAAACTATTATTTGCCGATCGCCGCATTCAGCACGCCGGAGTTGTTGTCGTTAGCAGCAACCCAACCCACGCCTGTTATGGGTTTGATGGCGATCATCCCGGTTATGTCTTCTCAAATATGACCAATCGTAACTATCTGGCTGTTACCGCTGCTTGTTTGATGGTCAGACACAAATACTTTGAAGAAGTCAATGGGTTAGACGAAACCTTTGATGTGAACTACAACGATGTTGATTTTTGTCTGAAGTTGCACCGAGCAGGCTACCGCAACGTTATGACCCCCGACGCTGAGCTATTTCACTACGAATCAATGACTCGCCCACCCAGCGTTCGGCAAGATGAAATTGATCTATTTCGCGATCGCTGGATGGGATACATCAACAGTCTAGGCGGCGACCCTTATTACAACGCCAACTTCATTCAATCCAATCCATTCTTTCAGACACCCTGGTAAAGCATTGTCGAGTGTCGAGATTTTTGGGATCAGCATCCCGGTGCTGGGGGCGTTTTGCAAAACGCCCCTACAGAATTCACACACCCTGGGATTACTGGGCTGATGTCGGACGAGGTGCAGTTGTATTTGTGCGCGATCGCAGACTGGCCATCTGATCCTCCGCGATCGCATACCAGACCTGCCCAAACGTTTTGGGGGTCAACGTCTTACCCTGCATCTCAGGAAATAGTTGGTAAAACTGAGCATCTGCAACCGGGTCAAGGGTTTTGCTGGTTTCCCCCGTTTCGCCCAGTTCTGTGAGCCAGCGTTGATAGTCTGCCCGGCTATAGCTGCCCAGTTTGCCACGCGTTGCAGGGCTGAGTTTTTCTAAGCGATCCATTAAAGATGTTGCGATCGCGTTCCACTCATTTTTTAGCGAGGCTTGCTGGGCTTCATCGCTCAGCGGTTGCGATCGCAGTTGAGGATACTTTTCATAAAATTGCTCATCCACCAGGCGCGTGAAAAAGTTGTAGTCAATTCCCAAGGTGCGGCGGCGATCGCGCAGAGCGTCCGTCCCGGCGGTTGGACTCGCAGCCGGGGCAGGCGTTGCTGCACCAGTTGGTTGCCCCACAGGCTGCTCGGCTTGCTCAGGTATTAAGGGGGGTGCGCTCGGCGATGGACTTGTTGCCGTTGTTTCAGGCGTTTTTTTGAGAAATGGCAACGAGAATCCGGTTGTAACCACTCGCCACCCAATCACCGCAAACAACAGTGTCATCCCCATGCCCAACAACATCGAAGCCGCCAGGTCTGCTCCCGCCGATCGCGGTTTTCCTCGTTGGGCTGTGCGCGGTTGCTGACGAGGCTTACGCGGTCTAGTTTCTGGCTCTCGTTCTGGTGGCGGCACAACCACCTGCTTTTGCACAATTTGACGCGTCTGGAGCGATCGCGCCAAGAGTGGCTGAATCGCTTGCATCACAACCAGGGCGGAAGCAGGCCGTTTTTGTGGGTCAACGCTGAGCATCTGCCAGAGCAGTTGTTTTAATCCAGAACTGACCGAAACTTGCGACTCCCAATCAAAAATCTGCGTCTCTGGATCGTAGAGTTCTTCGGGGGTCTTGCCCGCCAGCAGCACCACAACCGTTACCGCCAACGCAAATAGATCGCTAGCAGGGCAGGGGTTTCCGGCTACTTGCTCAGGTGGCGCATAGCCCCACTCGCCGATCGCATCATCAGGCATCACGGGATGCAACTGCAATTGGGCGACCAACTCATAAACCAGGCCAAAATTCACCAGCACAGGTAAGCCATCCGTTTCACGCAAAATCAAACTATCGGGTGTGACATTGCGATGAACCACGCCCCGCCCATGCAAATAGTGCAGCACTGGCAAGACTTGCCCGATCAGTTCTAAAATTTCTAGCTCTGAAAAAGCTTGCCCCACCTCACGCCGTTCTTCAAGCAGAACTCCGTAGCTTTTGCCTTCAATGTACTCGCGCACCCAGAAAAACCGATTTCCCTGCAGCAGGAGCGCTTGCTGACTGGGCAATTGAGCCTGCTGCAAGCTGTAGAGAATCGCTGCCCCCTGGTTAAAGCGATGCCAGAGCGTTTGCAAACTCTCTGGGTCTGACTCAACGGGCAAAAATTCTTTCAAGACACACAACTCATTTTCCTGAAGCTGATCACGCGCCAAGTAGGTTTGCCCAAATACCCCCTGACTGCCAATGCCAACCAGGCGATAACGGTTTTGTAGTAGCGTTCCAGTCGCGACGGGGTTTGCCTGCATCATAAGCCTCCGCTCAAGCTAGGAGGAAGTTGAACAACGGAAGTAAAGGGGAAAGGGTTTAGAAAAAATGACCGATGCTGCTAAAGCAAAACAACGGCAAAATTGAAGTCAATTTCTTATCAGCACCCATTTCAAATCGGGCTTTGATTGGAGAGTTGAATCAGCTTCTCTATTAATAGTATATTTGTATCATGTTGCCAAGGGGCAGATCCATTAATATTCATCAAAATTAGGGGCTTTCTTCCACGGGTGGAATCGTTGTTGTCGGTGTGGGAGAAGGGGGCGAAATGGCCTCTGCCTCAAGCTTTAAGGAAAAATCGACCACTTGATTTGAGTTAGGAATGACAACAATTTCATACAAACCAGAGTCTTGTAGTTTGCCTGACCATTCTGTTGCTTGAGTGTCTTCAAGTAGGGGCGATCGCTCAGACGTTGGTGGGTAAAAAGAAAGGCGCGTACTTTGATCTTTCGCTTGTAAGTTGAGTTGAACGGTTTGATCTTTTTCCAGTGCTGCCAAATAAACTTTGCCCTGTCCGGGTTGGAGATCGCCTTCAACCTGCTGGCTGTTCGCGCCACTGCTGAAGTTCAATCGCGCCAGGTTTTTGCCTGCTTTTAGTTGGGTCAGCTGCTCCGTCGCGATCGCTTGCCAAACTTGCATCATGGGGGCAGACAGCTTCCCCTGCTTGGGTTGCTCCGGCATCAAATAGGCAAATTGAGCATCCGTTAAATCGTTGAGGGTGCGGCTACTCACGTTGATCTGATTCACCGCGTTCCGACGTTTTTCTAAATCAGCGTTGGTATACCGACCCAACCGCGATCGCGCATCTTTACTAATTTTTTCTAGCCGGGTGAGGTAATCTTGGGCAATCTCATCCCACTCTTTGCGGTACGCTTCATCCTTCGGTTCGCGGGTTAAGGGGCGACCAATCGCATTTTTGGCGTAGAAGGTGTCATTCACCAGTGCCACTAAAAAACTTTCCTCAATTCCAAGCCGCTGACGCTGCTGAATCAAGGCTTCCTTTCGAGCTTTCTCAGCCGCCGAAAACTCAGGTTCGGGGGGAATGTTGTTTTGTTCTGATTGTGCTGGAACCGTAGGACTGGGTTCTGGCGTGCGGGCCTTGAGGTAGCGATCGCCAACTAACCAACCACCCGCAGCCAGTCCCGTTAATAGCAAGCTAATTCCCACTAGCCGCAGTCCTCCTTTCGAGCGACGTGCCCCTGCTGGCGCGGGTGTAGTAGCTGGACTTACCGCTAGAGTCTGAGTGGACGTAAGTTCAGGAGTCGGTGTTGATAGTAATGCACCTTCAGCCGCGATCACTGCCTCCGCCCCAAACGCCTCCAGCACCGCCGTTGCCGTAGGATACCGCTGCTCCGGGTAAGGACTCAACATCCGCTCTAGAATGTTGGTGAATTTGGGACTTAAGCGCACCATTGAGTGCCACTGGCGGCGATCTGCACCCAACAAATCCTGGGGTTCGCGTCCGGTGAGTAGCACCAATGCCGTCATCGCCAGCGCATACAAATCGCTGTGGGGGTAAGCTTCACCGCTGCTCATCTGCTCAGTGGGAGCGTAGCCAATTTTGCCGAGCAAGGTCGGTTGCGCGGGCATCACCGCACCCGGAGTTTGGGAGATGACTGTTGCCGCCATTCGCTTCACACCGCCAAAATCGATCAAAATAGGCAGGCGATCGCTCCGACGACAGATCAAGTTATCAGGAGAAATATCACGGTGAACAACACCGAGCGAGTGAATATAAGCCAGCACAGGCAATAGGTGATAGATCAGTTGTTTAACTTCTTCCTCAGAAAAGCAGGTGCCCTGTTGTTGGCGTTGGCGCAGCAAGGTGAGGTAGGTATCGCCATCGACGTAATCTTGCACCAAAAACAACCGTCCACCATTGACGCTGGCTCGAAAGATTTCGCGAAACCGGGGAATCTGCGGATGCTCTAGCCGATAGAGAATACCCGCCTCACGCTGAAACAGTTCTTCGGCTTTGCTGAGTGCCTCAGTGCCGTGTACTTGAGGATCAAACTCCTTCAGCACACAATATTCCTGAAAGCGGTTCGTATCTTCGGCGAGGTAAGTTCGGCCAAAGCCACCCTGCCCAAGCTGGCGCAGAACCCGATAACGTCCGCCCAGCAAGCCCTCCTGGTTTTGTAGTGGGGGTGTTAGCGCCTCGCCACAAAACAGGCAAAACCGATGGTTAGAAGGATTTTCGTGCCCCTGGCTGCAATAGAGAAGTGTCACAATTTCAATCCCCACTCACCTTTTCCATTGTGCGTCAGTAAGATAATAGGGGCGAATTTTTGCAAGAAAGACGATGGTGCAGCGAATTGTAATTTCGCTGGAGCAAGTGAACGATCTCCAGATCACGCTGACTGCCGCCCAGCACCACTATCTAGAACGAGTTTTGCGATTAGGGGCAGGCGATCGCTTCATCGCAATGGATGGGCAAGGTCACTCCTGGTTAGCAGAGTTAACTTTAACAACTCCAACGGCGCACGCCAAAATTCTCGACCATCTCGACATTCAGACCGAGTTACCCGTCGCAATCACCCTGGTAGCAGCCTTACCCAAGGGCAGCGGCTTTGATGAGGTCGTGCGGCAATGCACCGAGTTAGGAGTAGCAGAGATTGTGCCAGTCCTCAGCGATCGCACCTTGCTACAACCCAGTCCCCAAAAGCTTGAGCGCTGGCGTCGCATTGCCCAAGAAGCCGCTGAGCAAGCCGAACGGCAAATTGTCCCCCCGGTGCGCGAGCCACTTTCCTTGGTCAATCACCTAGAAACGCTACCCGGTCGGGAGTGTCACAAATTTTTCTGCGAAGCCCGTGACACCTACCCCCATTTGCTGCCCCAGTTAACCGCTTGCCGTCTGGACTGGCCGATCATGCTGGCAGTTGGGCCTGAAGGTGGGTGGACAGAAGCCGAAATTCAACAGGCGATCGCGGCAGGTTATCAGCCCGTTTCCCTGGGCGAGCGGATTTTACGAGCCGTTACAGCACCCCTAGCAGCAATGGCGATCGTCGCCGCTGTTTTAGAAACGCACGAAAAGCCGCAGTAACCTGATGACATGGTATTCTGCTCTTCTGCCTTCGCTTTCTGACTGGTTCATTCATGAATTCCAACGAGATTCGCGACCTATTCAACCGCATTGCGCCTGTTTATGACCAGCTCAATCGCTCCCTGAGCCTGGGCCAGCACAAGATTTGGAAGCTGATGACCGTCAAGTGGAGCGGTGCCAAACCGGGCGATCGCTGCTTGGATGTGTGCTGTGGTAGCGGTGACATCGCCCTGTTGCTGGCTGAGCGTGTTGGGCAGATGGGTGCCGTGACCGGAGTTGATTTTGCGGTCGAACAATTGGCGATCGCGGGTCAACGCAATCCGGCTATCACCTGGGTTGAAGGGGATGCTCTGGCACTACCGTTTGCCGATGCTTCATTTGATGCGGTTACAATGGGTTATGGGTTGCGAAACGTTACAGATATTCCTCAAGCACTGAAGGAGTTGTATCGTGTCTTGAAGCCAGGTGCAACCGCTGCTGTACTCGACTTTAACCACACTCAAAATCCTTTAGTAAAAGCGTTTCAAAATTGGTACTTAGAGGCGATCGTCGTCTCAACCGCGACCCGGTTTGGCATGACGGATGAGTATGCCTACATTGCCCCCAGTTTAGAGCGGTTTCCAACCGGGGAAACGCAAGTAAACCTCGCCAAGCAGGTTGGGTTTTCCACCGTCACGCATTACCCTATCGCCGGGGGTACGATGGGGGTATTGGTTGCTCAAAAATAAAGAGAATTGGACAGGCCTAGAAATTCGCCTGCTTTCGATTTTTAGGGCATAACACTCTAGTTCCTTTCTGACGCGTACTACCTTGGATCTCGCTACAGTCTGGCTATTTATCGGTCCGCCATTAGTGGGGGGTGTGATTGGTTACTTTACCAATGACATCGCCATCAAAATGCTGTTTCGCCCTTACAAGACGCTTTACTTTGGCGGGCGGCGAGTGCCCTTCACTCCGGGTCTGATTCCTCGTAACCAGGAGCGACTGGCTAAGCGAATTTCAGACACCATCATGGGTTCGCTGCTGACGCCCGAAGAGATGCAACGGCTGGCCCAACGCCTCTTACAAACAGAGCGGGTGCAAGGTGCAATTAAGTGGTTGCTCCAACTCGCGATCGCCCAACTTGATCCGCAACAAAATCCACGCACGGCGATCGTTTTATCCAACATTCTACGTGATCTGTTTGGTGAGTCTCTGCCACGGCTGTTAAAGGTTCTAGCCCGACGCGAAGATTTTTTAGAAGTGCAGCTCAACCAAATTTTTGACCAGGTTTTGCTCGACTTTCAGTTGACGGATGAGCAAGCTACTAAGCTGGCCGACTGGTTGTTAGAGGTGGCTTTACCGCCGGATGTGCTGCGGCAGACGATTATTGACTTCTTGACCGATCGCAACATTCAAGTCATTGATGAAGGGTTCCGCGAAAAAACCAGTGGCACTTACTGGGTTGTTGCTAACCTGTTTGGTGTCCGCAATGCTTTGACTCGTTTACGTTCTTACTGCCTGGACGAACGGGATGCCTCCAATGCTCGCTTAGCGGAATTGATCACTTCTTTGGGGGTGCAGCAACGTCTGCGCGAACTGTTACTCAATCTGTCGCTGCAAAACTTGCCAGTTTCAACCGTGCGACAACTGCGCAAGACCCTGCGTGACACCGTGCGCGATTATTTGCAGGAACGTGGTTCTGACCTGTTGCAAGAGTTGGGCAAATCGATTGATTGGGATAAGTTAGCAATCCTAATTTTGAATCGCTTGCGCTCCTCTGAATCTGTCACAACATCGCTGGATGTTGTCAGTTTAGAACTCGCACTGATTCTCGATCGCTACTTAGAACAAGACTTAGAAAAGCTTGTGGCGCAGGTCATCCCAATTTTGAATGTTGATCAAGTCATTATCGAGCGCGTTCAGGCAACATCACCGCAAGATTTAGAAAAAGCAATTAACGGCATTGTTAAAAGTGAATTGCAGGCGATCGTCAATCTGGGTGGCATTTTAGGCTTTGTGATTGGTCTATTGCAATCTGCAACTTTATTGATGCGTTAAGTTGCAAATCGATGATTCATTTTTGTGATTAAGGAGTATTCTGTGTTATTCGATTTTGGGTAACGCAGAGTGGCTTCAGGTGTGGGAATGGCTCAGGCAGAAGTATTACAACGGGCACGATTGGGTGATGCAACCGCGATCGCAATCCTGATTAACACTTCACTTGCATCACGCGGGATCACAGCAACTGTTGAACGAATTGGCGATCGCCTGTTGATTGCTTATACGGCAACACAGGTTTTAAAGGCTGAATCAATGTTGCGGTTTACCCAAACAGGTTTGCAAAATTTAGCTCTTTCGACCTTCCAATCGGTGCAAATTTCAGGCATGAAAGCGGGTTGTGAAACGCCTCTCTGGCAGGTTGAGTTACGCCTGCAGGGAGAAACTTCACGCCTCTATCCCAGATTGGGAGTTGCAGCCCAACCAGGCTTCGAATCAGGATCAACGCAACATCCTCTAGTGCCCTCGCAAGTCTCACCGACCGAAACAGTTAAACGCCTTGCAGCTTCTGCTAAACATCTGAACCTGAGCCAGCCCAAATACTTTTTTTCAGTTAGTTTTTTTATTCTGATGGGTTTCTTTTTAGGCGCGATCGCGGCTTTCTTTAAAGGCTCGCCCCCACTCCGATTTTCGACCCTGGCGCTGTTACATCCCCCCGTTGAGGAGGCGCAGATTGCTGCCACTCAACCGCCAGCCGCCGCACAAACCGATGACCCACTTCAAAAACAACAACAGGCGATCGCCGCTTACCTGCTGCGCATGACCGACGCCCAGCAAGAGTTTTATGTCGAGTTTGGGCGCTTGACGAGAAATTTGGAAGAGTTAGAGCGCTTTGCGTCGGTGATCTCGCAGACCCAAAACTACAAAGTTGAGTTTGTTCGCCAGAATGACCAGCAAGCGACGTTGCAGGCGATCGCAAAAACCGATGAGCTAAAAAGCTACACCAGCACAGTGCGAGTGAAATTTCACAAAGACATCCCGAAGCTCATCGCACGGGTTTGTGCAACCGAGTCTCCCTCCCAGATTCCCCCAGCTATCCCATCTAGTTCGTTAGAGTGCCCGCTGCAATCACAGTCTATTCCATTGCCTCATTCAAACTAATGGTCTGCCAAGCCAACTCTGCCAGGTAGAGAAGACGAATAACCAATGACCAATGGCTCAGTCATTACCGACCCTGCAAAGTTCTTTTGGTGAACTACTAAGGCAATCGCTTGCATTTGCGATACCCAAAAGCTAAGAATCCGTCCGCCTGTTAATTTTTCCTGGCTGATGGATATTTCTGTTTAACCTAAGTTTGCAACCACGGCGTTGATTAGGGCACTCTTCCAGGGAAACCTGGAGATTAAGCGAACGCTTTCGCCAAAAAATAGTTGCGCGATCGATTGGAAATCTCCCATTAAACGGTGTATTCCTCTGAAGCAGGGTGAGGTAGTGATTCAGCGCTGCCGCTTCGCACGGTCCAATCCTACTTTTATGAAAATTGCAAGGTGCATCATCATGATTCAACAGCTTGATTTATGGAGAGTTCAGGCATTTAGTCGGCTTGAAAGCCTGATTAAAATGATTCCAGTGGGCCCGTCTCCTCATGATGTCCCGATTGATGGCTTAATTCGTGCTTTTAATAAACTGCCCGCTCGCCCCGCTGACAAACCACCCTACGCTGGTATTTTTGGCACAACTGACCCTAATGTTGGGCGCGTCAAAGCGCTGGAGCATCTCAAAGAAGCGAGAACTCAGCTAACGGGTGCCGAGAACGCAATTGATGGCTTGATAGATAACTTAATTCGAGCGTTGAGCAAGTTGCCTCCTCGACCTGCAACGCGTCACGCCTATGCAGGCATCTTTCCAGAGATGCGGGTCGCCATCCTGAGTACCGATGACTTGCTCAAGATTGTGCCAGGGGCACGGCGCAGTCGAGTGAATGCTTTGGCTCCCTATTTGAACCAAACCATGATTGAGTTTGACATTACAACTCCCCTGCGCCAGGCCCATTTTCTCGCCCAGGTGGCCCACGAGTCCGATCGCTTCAATGCTTTAGAAGAGTATGCTTCAGGATCTGCTTATGAAGGTCGGCGTGATTTAGGTAATACCCAGTCGGGCGATGGGGTGCGGTTTAAGGGGAGAGGGTTGATTCAAGTGACTGGCCGCACTAACTATATTGCAGCCGGACGTGCCCTCGGCGTGGACTTAATTCGTAACCCGCGTCGATTGGCTGAGCCAGATCTGGCTTGTCGCAGTGCTGGTTGGTATTGGAATACACGCCAGCTAAATGGCATCGCTGACCGAGACGATGTGAGAAGAATTACGCGGCTGATTAATGGTGGTTATAACGGATTGCAAGACCGCCTGGAATTGCTGCACTACGCAAAACGAGTATTGCGCCTCTCGTAGTTCACATCCGTAAGCTAAGCTGAACAAGAACGGCAACTTCTGAAAAGAGGGTGCCGTCCGTTGTTTTTAGGACTGGCAATGACTGACGATCGCCCCCCCTTGTTCTCGGTATGCCCAAAGGAAACCCTCTCTATGCAGACTCGTGACGGGGTGCGGCTGGATGCCGATGTCTACCGCCCCGATGCGGTGGGTGAGTTTCCGGTGCTGTTAATGCGGCAACCCTACGGGCGAGCGATCTCGTCCACGGTGGTCTACGCGCATCCAGTTTGGTATGCGGCTCACGGTTATATCGTTGTGATTCAAGATGTGCGGGGACGCGGCACCTCTGAAGGCACGTTTCAGCTCTTTGCCAATGAAATCGAAGACGGTTTTGATGCTGTGAACTGGGCTGCGCAACTCCCTGGCAGTGATGGTCAAGTCGGGATGTATGGCTTCTCGTACCAGGGCATGACTCAACTCTATGCTGCGGTTAAAAATCCGCCTGCTTTAAAGGCGATCGCGCCTGCAATGTTAGCCTATGACCTCTATACGGACTGGGCTTACGAAGGGGGGGCGTTTTGTCTGCAAGCCAATTTGGGTTGGGCGATTCAGCTAGCGGCTGAGACGGCTCGCCGAAAAGGAGATGCTGAAGCCTACCGCACGTTAGTATCTGCGGCGCGAAATCTCCCCGTTTGCGAAGTGATGCCAACACGCTCTGGGCTGCTCAAACAGTTAGAACCGGACTCGTTTTACCATGACTGGTTAGAGCATTCTACTCCTGGCCCCTACTGGGAAGCCCTTTCACCTAAGACCTGGTTTACCGAGATCGATCTGCCAATGCTGCACATCGGTGGTTGGTATGACACCTTTCTCAGGGGAACGCTTCAGCTCTACGAAGCAATGGCGGCTCAAAGTACCCAGCGGCAGCAGTTAGTGATTGGCCCCTGGAGTCATTTACCGTGGAGCCGTAAGGCTGGGGCAATGAATTTTGGGGCCAATGCAGTAAGCGATTGCGATCGCCTTCAGATTCGCTGGTTTGACCATTTCCTCAAAGGCGTTGATACAGGTCTGCTCGACGAAGCGCCGATTCGAGTCTTTGAGTTAGGGGGCGATCGCTGGCGCGAGTTTGACTTTTGGGAAGCCGGACAAACGCAAACCTTTTACCTGGTGAGTGATGGGTTAGCCAACTTACGTGAGCAAAGCGGCAGCTTAGCAACAGAAGAGCCTGTTCTACCTGCCACCGATTTTATTGTTCACGATCCCTGGCGGCCTGTGCCTGCGCTCGGTGGACATGCTGCCGCACCTGCCGGATGTTTTGACCGCTCTAGTCTGGATGGCCGCAGTGACATTGCAACCTACACCACTACCCCGCTCAGCAAACCGTTACACCTCGCTGGTTCGATCGTGGCTGAAATCGACTGCACCGCCGATACCCCCAGTTTTGACCTGTGTGCAGTGGTGTCAGACGTGCATCCAAATGGGGCGGTTTACAACTTGGCGCAAGGCTACCAGCGTGTCGAACCGGGGGCATCAAATTTAGTCAAAATTACTTTGCAATCGACCTGCGCCTGCATTCAACCCGGTCATGCACTCCGCTTAAGCCTCAGTGGAGCTTGTTTCCCGGCTTACCCTGTGAATGATGGCAACGGCACCCCAGCAGGAGAAGCCCGCTTGATGAATCAACAAATTATTACCCTCAGTGTCCATTCAGGGGGAGTGCAAGCCTCGCGCCTGATCGTCACGATCGCCTGAGTTTCAACGGCTGTGAGTTATACCGATTTGATTGGTGAATGCGACACATTAGACTCCCCTGCCTCCAGCACCCCATAAGTCCTGCCGAGTCCGGCTACCATATCAAACCCGCTTCTCAATCCTGCGTTCAAAATCTGTTGGGGCTGGCTTAGCAAACAGAACCCGGCCAAGCGCAAGGTGCAGAAGCAAAATCCACTTCGACAAACATCAGTATTCAAATGAATCCGGTTATCACCCAAAAGCAGGAAGGCGATCCAGGTTTACCCGATCGCCCTCCTATGTTCTTCGCGACAGTTACCACACTCGTTAGGAACCTCAAGCCCTCCTTTTTAAGGGGCTGGCAGCAGTGGTGAGGCAAGCGATTGCTTCGCTTCAGCGTGCAACTCTACATTGTCAATGTGAGACTGAATCTTCTCGGCAATGACCTGTACGTTTGGCTCTTGCAACATGCTAGAGTGCCCACCCGGAATATCGTAAGCCTGCACTCCTTGCGTAGCCCGTTCACCCCAACCCAATAACGGGTCACTAAACCGCTCAATATAGGGGGTATCGTCAATTGGCGTATTGTCAAAAATAGGACTTCGTTTGGTTGCCCGATAGAGTTGAATTTCTCCATCAAACAAACATTGAGGTGTATATTGCTCTCTGGCTAAAGCCAGAATGTTACGTACGGGAATATGCTTCACGAATGCAGGTAGCTGCATGTCATGGTCAAGAAAATACTTAAAGAGAACAAGCTGGAACTGGTCTCGCAGCGCTTCGTAGTTTTTTCTCACCTCATAGGAGATCAGGTTCACCGTTCGCTGCTTCATCTGATTTAGAAGAAAGAGCGCTTGCCTGTGGGGTTTCATTTCAGCACTCTTGCGGAAGATCGTCGAGAAACGATCGAGGCGTTGGTTGAGAATGTAGCCACTCTTTTCGGTTGCCTCAACATCGGCTGCATCAATGATTGCCACCATGCCAACCTGCTGCCCCTGCTGTTGCAGTTGCACAGCCACCTCAAACGCTAAAACCCCACCAGCACATAGCCCACCCAACAAGTAAGGGCCTTCGGGTTGCACCTTGCGAATCGCGCGAACATAGGAGGTTGCCATCTCTTCGATGCGCGTATGCAAGATCGGGAAATCGTCTGAACCGTGAGGTTGCACTCCATAAACAGTGAGTGAAGGCGACAGGCGATTGGCTAACGAGCGATAGAGCAGCGTTTCGCCATCTCCATCATGAATGATAAAGAAGGACGATCGCCCCGTTCCCTGTTTCAGCAGCACCGTCATTTCGCGAATCGTAGCCTCGTTTGAGCGCAAAACCTGAGCTAGTTCGGCGATCGTAGGAGCGGTCACTAATGTGCTGAGCGGTAGCTTCTTGCCAAATTTCTGTTCCACTTTGGAGAACAGCTGAACGGTCATCAACGAATCACCGCCCAACTCAAAAAAGTTATCTTTAACTCCAATCGGTTGAACCCTCAATAACTCTTCCCAAATTTGGGCCAAACCAACCTCAAACGCATCTTTGGGTGCAACAAAGACTGAGTCAAAGCAGGTCTGTTGCTCAGGTGCAGGCAAAGCGCGACGGTCAAGCTTCCCATTGGGGTTGAGCGGAAACTCTGTCATCTCTACAAACGTGGCAGGCACCATATAGGATGGCAATTTATCAGCCAAATAAGCACGCAGGTGCTTTGGCTCAATCATTTCCGCTTCACGAATGTAGTAGGCAACCAGGCGCTTGTTTCCGGGGACATCTTCACGAACGACGACAACCCCGTCTTTGACGCCAGGACATTGCTTTAAGCTGGCCCCGATTTCTTCTAGCTCAATCCGAAAACCGCGAATCTTAACTTGATAATCAATCCGACCTAAAAATTCGATATTGCCATCCGGTAGATAGCGGCCTAAATCTCCAGTGCGGTATAGGCGATCGCCCGGTTGATTACTAAAAGGATTTAAAACAAACTTTTCATTGGTTAAATCTGGACGGTTGAGATAGCCACGGGCTAACCCAGCACCGCCGATATAAAGCTCGCCAGCTTCCCCTTCTGCAACGGGTTGCAAGTCAGAGTCGAGCAGATAAATCTGGGCGTTGGTAATCGGTTTGCCAATGGGTGCGATCGCCCGTTGACTATTACGTTCACAGCACCATGAAGTGGCATCAATCGATGCCTCTGTAGGGCCGTAAACATTGTGGAGAACGCCATCGAGATCGAGCCGTTCAAAGAATTTTGCTTGCAGATCGAGCGGCAAGCCCTCACCACCGCAAAACATATACCGCAACCCACGACATACTTCAAAGCCAGGTTGGTCTAACAAAACCCGCAACATGGAAGGAACAAGAGCAATCACAGTAATTTGCTGTTGACCAATCAGCTGTAGCAGGTAAGCCAGATCTTTTTGCCCCCCTGGTTTTGGCAATACCACTTGAGCGCCACAAGCAAGCGGCCAAAAAATTTGCCAAACCGATGGGTCGAAGCTGAACGAAATGTTTTGGAGAACGCGATCGCTCTCGGTGAGAGGAAAAGTGGTTAACCGCCAGTGCAGCTGATTAATGATGCCACCGTGGGGAATCATAACTCCTTTAGGCTGCCCAGTTGAACCCGATGTATGGATTACGTAAGCAAGACTGGCACTGGTTGCTCCGCTTTCGATATTTTCTTCATTTTGATCTGCAAAAGCCTGCCAGTCATCAGCTAAGGCAATAACCCGTGCCTTGGTATCAGGCAGCACATGGAACAGATGCTCTTGTGTTAGAATTACGGAGACTTGCGTGTCTTGCAGAATGAAATCAAGCCGATTTGTTGGATAAGCGGGATCAATTGGAACGTAGGCTCCTCCAGCCTTCAGCACTGCTAAGAGGCTGACAATCATCTGAAGCGAAGGTTCCGCACAAACCCCGACAAGCACTTCAGGGGCAACTCCTAAACCCCTTAAGTAATGTGCCAACTGATTTGATCGCTGGTTGAGCTGAGCGTAGGTCAATGAACCCTGCTCAGACATCACCGCGATCGCGTCAGGAGTCCGCACAGTCTGTGCTTCAAAAAAGTGGTGGAAGCAGTCTATTGAGCCAATAAACTGATCGTTACTCCAGGCGTCACCCGGAGATGGATTAATTCCACCTAAAGAGTTGTCCTTTACACTCATGTCATACAAGACATTTTTGCTTGCTATGCCCATATTATGAGACCCACACAAAAAATTTATCGCAGATGAGAACCCTTGATTGCAAGCTCATCAGGCTACCAAAGTAGCCAAAATCACGGATAAGCTGCCTTACTGATTGCAAAGCCTGAAAAGAGTAGTCAGTAATAACCGTTTAGCTTGCTGCTTTGTCCTTACTGATACATAGAATACATTCAGTCTCTAGGTATTCTGCTTCTATACTCAGTATCTTTATGGTTTTTTGCCGCTGGAATAAAGTTTTGATGAGCAAGGACTCATCTCAGTGGACAGTCAGCTGAAGTTTTTTCTACCTTGCTTGTGTAGATACACTGTGATACGTCATCGACCTTGCGAGAGATCACTGAGGCTGTTGATAGCTAATCCCAAGCGTATCGGTTGTTTCTCAGACCCTTTTGCAAGCCTTTGCAAATTCTCGTAAGTGTTAACTAGCAGGGTCAATTCTTGTCTAAAACTCGGGGTTACTCAAGCAATGCGACTTTACTCAACCGCTGAAATCAATCAGTTGCGGCATGAACTGCCATATTTAGCTCAGACTTCTGACTGGCTTCGTGACTTTCTTGCAAAGCCTCATCGTGATTTGGGTCGCCCAGGTCCAGTGTGCCCCTTCCTGCCAAAAGCTTTAGATTTAAATTCAATTCGTCTTACAGAAGTTCAAGCTAAAGGGCTTAATTTAGAACAGTTAAAAGACATCGTTAGAGACTATCGAGATATTTTTCTAGAGTTGGAACCTAAACATGGTGATCTTGCTTACTTCAAGGCAATTATGCTGGTGTTTCCCGATATCAGTGCCGATGAAGCGCTTGTTTTGATTGATGGCGTTCAACGAGAGCTAAAGCCGTTTTTTGTAGAAATGGGGTTAATGCTTGGTGAATTTCACGAGCGTAGTGAAAGCCCAGGTTTACACAATCCTGATTTTCGCCCCCTGCGCAGTCCGGTACCGATGCTGGCGATTCGTTTCATGGCTGAATCTGACTTACCCTTTTTACAGCGATCGACCGATGAACCGCATCTGCGAGTTCGCTACTTAGAGGCGTATTTGACTCGTATGGCTTCCGTCATTCGAGATGAGAAGAAACTGCAAAAAGCCAAAGAAGCGTTGGCGATCGCCTATTCAGAGCAACAGTTTAATCCGGGTCAGATGCCCCAGCAGAAAGTCAGCAAGTGCCCCTTTGCACGGCTTGCACGGGTCTTTAGCTAATGCGACTGGTAAGGCAACGGATTGGTCATGCACAGTGTCTTCCGACCTTAGACAACTCGCCAGCGCACCTCAGATGTTAAGTTGCTGATCGCCCTAGAAAACCACCAGGCAACTTAGCAGCACGGTTTCAGTCCATTCGACGATTGCCCCATAGGTGTCACCCGTTTGCCCTCCCAGCCGACGGCAGAAGTAGGCACCTGTCAAAGTTGAGATCGCGCTGCCCAAAGCCATCACGGCTAGATATCCCCACCAAAAACTATTGCTCACTGGCCACAGGGCTGAAACTCCCAACAGCAGCAAGTAGCTGGGCACCACAGCCCACCCCGAACGAATTGCTTGCTTGTGAAACGCCCCTTTCCCCGTTGGTTTCAGATAGGGATCGCGGACAATTGCCAGCAGTTGCCCCCAACGTCCCCAGCCCGCAGCCAGCATTAAGCCAAGCCAGCGATGCTGCGCTAGATCAGCCAGTGCCAGCGTTTTTAGCAAGAGAATGGCGATCGCAGCCATCACACCAAATGCCCCTGAGCGGCTGTCTGCCATAACGTCTAACCGACGCTGGGGATCAAGTACCGCTAGCCCATCCGCTGTATCCATGGCTCCATCCAGGTGCAAGCCGCCTGTGATACCCAGCCAGAGCAAAACGACGATCGCACTGCGCAACACTGGCTCTAGCCCCAAAATCTCTAGCCCTTTGTCGAGCCCCCCTAACCCTGCCCCCATTAGCAGACCAATCACAGGTGCCCAACAGGCAATGCCGTGAAAGTTGAGCGGCCACTGAGGTGGTAGAGGAATGCAGGTGTAAAAAGTAACGGCTCCCAGAAAAGTAGCCAGGGGCGATCGCGGTGCGGGTGAAGGCTGAGTCATAAAAGCCGATGAACTGTTGCTCAGTTCAGATAGATTTATGAATGAAATTTTGAACTCTAATGATCCGCGATTTAACAGGCTATAGCGCTGTTCCTGTTTGCTTTTCAGGCAGGTATGATGCAGGCTCGCTCGCCCTTAGCCGATCCCAAAGTTGACTGCGATCGCGCGGTTTTGATTAACGCTTCTAATTCTTAAAAGCATTTCAAATAGCAAAAGTTAATCTCTTTTGCGCAATTCAATCAACCCGATGTATACAAAGATGCACTGGTGAATTCAGTACAATTCATCAGGAGCCAGTTAAATAACATGGGCTAGAATTGTTTCGTACATTACTGAGACACTTCACCCTACCTCTCCTCTCTGCTGCAGCTTAAAGTCCTTAAGGGTTTTAGCTTACAGCCTTTTTCGTAGCGGTGAAGCAATCGTCATTAGGTCGATTGTTTTGGATCAGAAAAGCAATTTATTTGTTCAAATGTTTAAAAGTCCTGTACTTGGTGCAAGGGCAGGCAGTGTTTAGTCGTACTCTACACAGAGCTAAAGGCGTTCCCTATGAGTTGTGATCACCCTTCCCATCGGAATCAATTGCCAGCTCCTTGCATCATCGATACCGGAACGGTTGTCAGCAAGCAAGATATGCAGCGCTTACTGTCTGATCTGACCCGCGTTCGCTACATCCACTTCCAAAATGGGGTATCTGTTTGCGAAGGCGAAGGTTGCGTGCTGGAAGTGTTTGCCGATGTTCAACGCGCCACCCTTGTCGCAAACCACGCCCTTTACATTAACGTTTGCAGCTTTGATTATTTAGAGTTGGGTCGCTCTGGCGAGACTTCCTGGTTTGACTTAGTTCAAGATGGTCGCCAATTGCGGCTGATTCCGCTTGTCAACCTCTTAGAGGAGCAACGCAGTCATAGCTTTGATCCTGCTGCTTTAGAAGCCATGGTCGCTGAGGTCTTATCAGCCAGTTGGGATGCCCAAATTGACGACGAAGAACACTTCCCCTTTTAGGTGATCCCTAACCTTATAAGCTTTTGCGGATTTGTTGGCTGGTGCCAAGCTGCGTTTCACTAAATCCCGCTCTCGGCAAATCAATTGCCAAATAGCCCGGATCCGCATACGCTCCATTCAAGCTTTGGGCGCGCTGATAAGCTCTTTGTGCCTGTTCTTTTTCGCCGTTACCCCAGTGAGCGACCGCCTCAGCCACCAGTGGGTGCGGGTTATTTGGCTCTAGCGTGGCTGCTTTTTGAGCCGCCGCGATCGCCCAATCGTATTGTCCAATCCGCTCAAATGCCAGACTCAGATTGTAATAAGCAATCTCATTGTCAGCCTTAAGCACTGCTGCCCAGCCATGACTGGCGATCGCCCCTCCCAGTTGCCCCTCTACCAACTGCACAATGCCCAGAGCATTTAAGGTCGGCACATCAAACGGATTGAGGTAGAACGCCTGGGTTAAGGTTGCGGCAGCTTCAACCCGTTGATCAGCTTTGTGTTGTGTCCAGCCTAACAAGACGCGTCCTGAGACATTATTGGGTTCTAGCTCTACTGCCTTTTGCAACGCCGCGATCGCATCGGTGTAGCGTTCTTGATTGCGAAGCTGCAACCCCATCTGGCGATACTCTGCCGCTGTTGGAGCCGCGATCGCTGGGGCTGTCAACAATACACCGACAATCATCAATCCCCAATGCATCCTTGTGCTCATCTTCACTCCCCCAGATTCGTGCCACCCATCATCATTCCATGCCTTCCCTACTTCTGGCACTTAGGGCAAAAATGAGCCGAGCGTCCAGCTAAACGGAGGCGTTCAATCACGGCCCCACAGGTGCGACATGCCTCGCCATCGCGCCCATAGACCCAGGCAACCCGCCCATAATTACCATTCACGCCTTCGACGTTGCGAAAACTGCTAAACGTGGTGCCCTGGGCCTCGATACTCGCTGCCAACACCGTCAGGATATTGCCGTGTAGTTGCTGAAATTTTTTGCGGTTGATCTTGCTGCACAAGGTCTGCGGTCGGATGCCGCTTAAAAACAGAGCTTCATCCGCATAGATATTGCCGATTCCCGCCACGATCGCCTGGTCAAGCAACGCATTCTTAATCGGGCGCTGGCGATTCTGCAACTGATTGTAGAGATAAGAGATCGAAAACTCTTCCGAAAAAGGCTCTGGCCCCAGTTGTTGTAAACCCGTCATCACCTGCTCAGGCGGAATGCCGGGTGGCACCCACCACATTTGCCCAAAGGTTCGCTGGTCAACAAACCGCAGCTCCTTGCCAGTCTCAAAAAACAGGCGTACCCGTGTGTGCTTCTGCACAGGCTCCGTTGGGTCAAGCCAGAGCAATTGTCCCGTCATGCGCAGGTGAACCCCCAACCACCCCCCCGATGGAGCCATCAGCGGTTCTTCTGGTAAAGCGTTATGGACATCTGTTAAGGCTGCTAGCAAGTACTTGCCGCGCCGTTGCCACTGGGCGATCGCCTGCCCCGCAAGGGGGGCTAAAAAGCCATCAATAGAAACAGGGTGGGCAACCGTGCGTTCTAGCAACACCTCCCCACCCTGAATAACTTGGTGCAGGGTGACTTTGTTAAGCCCCCGCTTGACCGTTTCAACTTCTGGTAACTCTGGCACAGCTACTTAAATGAAAAATCACTTTCTTAGGACACTAGAAGATCTTAGTGCTTTCAGCGAGCCTGAGTGTTCTATTTCCAGCGTTGCGGTCACAATTGCTAACCTCTTTTAGCGAGGCTCAGTTCCCTGGTTGGGGTCGCCCTCAACAGAACCGCTACCGCCAGGGGCTTCTGCGGTACCCGAGGGAGTTGTAGAACCAGTTCTACGAGCGGGTGCATTGGTTGTTGTACCGCCGGGAGCTTTTTTCTTAGGTCCTTCGACTTCCACAACTTCTGAAGTAGCGAAGTTGTTGGTGTTGATACCAGCGTAATTAACGCGATCGAAACGAACGATAACGGGATATTTGATACCGCTCTGATCAATGGAAGCAACGGTTCCTACATCTTGAAACCAGTAGGACTCTTTACGAAGAATACGTACTTTAGAACCACGCTGAACCATGAGTGTGTTTTCCTTCTATTGTTATTGCTTCAACGCACGCAGCATTATTGCACTACAGCTTACTACGGAGAGGAAACCCAGGCATGGTAAGCCTTGCGACTCGAAACAATCCGATACAAAAAGTCATCTTCAGCAACTTTTTCAGGTGAAAGATGGGCGCGATCGCCCTTGAAAGGCCCGTCAAATTTACAAATTCTTCAAAAATGCTGGTTGTAACAAAGCGTCCATCAAAAAAACCGGAGATCTTCAAGATCCCCGGTTTTTGAACAAAAGACCAGCAATTAGAAGCGCGTTTGGGCGTAGGCAGCCTCAGAGATGTAGGGTAGCTCGGCATACCGTCCGCGGACAATCTGCACAATCGAGAAGATGGATGCCACGAGAATACCGATAAAAATTAGACTGTACAGAATCGTTAGTGGGAGTGGAAGTGCGCCAGGGGCGACTAAGCCCTGAGTCAAGCCCAACAACTCAAGCACAATGCGAATCAGTGAAGCGGCGATGCCAATGAGCAGCGCTTGCATTGTGTTGAAGCGAATGAAATGAGAAATTTTTTGGTTGCGCACGACTAAGAGATAGAGCGCAAAGAAAATAATCAACCCGGTATAGCTGCCAAAGAGCTGGTTTAAGAAACCATAGGCCGTTAAGAAGGGAACCAGCGGTACCAGAATTACTCCCAGCAAAGGAAATACACCGATTAGCAACGCCCCAAAGCTCAAGCCTTCGATCAGCGGAAGGGAATAGGGAAGAGCGGCGTATAGACGGTCAAGGGCAGTTGTTGATCCGCGCCAGGTCATTGCATTGGTCTCCACTTAAAGGTTCATTGCTCTAAGCACAGGATAGCTTAGCCAATCCGCTATGCCCCAAAATTGCCCCAAAATTGTTGTGCTTTCTTGGGATATCTGGAGACTGTGAAAGTTTTCTGAAGAAGGCATTTGACAACTCAGCGATGGGAAACTTTTCCGGGCTTCTCTCCCTTGTCCCATATAGTTTGGGCGTTGCTAATCGGATATATCAATACTGAAGGGGCGTTTCGCGTTCGTGCAGCGTTTCCATCGGAGACAACGCCTTACTTCGCGATATGCCTCTTATGTGGGAATACCTCTCTGAAAATCCTATCGATACCCAACAACATCAGCGTTTGACCGTTGAAACCCCTCACCTGCTCGTTGAAGATTGCTTCTCGTTGAGCGCCTGCACTGCTGTCCGAATCAGGTTGAAGTAATAGGGCTGAGACACATCGACCTGGTTGACTTCCGAGCCATTCTGCCGCACAGTGCCGTATCGTTGACCGCGTCGGATTGTCAGCACTTTACCCTGGTCATTGCGAATCCGCAGTTCTTCGCCCGACGGATGAGGCAACCGTTTGCATTGGTAAGTGCGATCGCCATAGACGAAATCAGCCAACTCACCAATGGTTGTTTCAGCTTCACAGGCTGGAGCTTCTACTGTATGGGAAGTAGCCTGCGCTAACCGGACACCAACAACCTCCAGTTGCAGCGTAATTTCCCCATTCCACTCGTTTGTTCGCAGTTGGTAGGCCAAATCCACAAACTTCGGCAGGGGATAGTATTCGCCCCAGCGCCACGCGATCGCTTCCTGTTTTTCTCCTTTTCGAAGCGACGCATCTCGCACACTTAAGCGCAGATGTTTGCCACCAACCACACGCTGGTCACACACTTCAACCTGAGCCGACCAAAATACTGGGGCAGGGTTCTCAATACCACAGGGATGCAGCAAGTCAATTTGAGCATAGAGGCTATGATCGACCTGATTTAGCCGCGCCTGGGCATCCACTCGCACCAGTGGCTTGAGATGTTCTACGTCGAGACAGGTATGGGCAAAGTCGCGTAGCCGCGATCGCACATCTGTTAGATTTTCAGCATCGAATGTGAAACCACCAGCAGCATGGTGTCCGCCAAATTTCCCCAACAGTTCATTACAGGCTTGGAGTGCGTCAAACACATTAAACTCTGGAATGCCCCGCGCCGAGCCACGCACCAGATCCATTGATTCATCTTCGTAGGTGCCAATAAAAACCGGAACCCCATAGCGTTCAACTAAGCGAGAAGCCACAATCCCAATCACGCCATGATGCCAGTCAGGTTGCACCACCAACAGCACCCGATCGCTCTGAATCGAGTCGGACAGCTCCGCTTCGCAGTGGGCGATCGCGGCTTGCTCAATCTCTTCGCACAATCGTTGGCGTTGTTGATTGATCTGCTCACATTGCATTGCTCGCTCAAGTGCCACACCCGGATCATCCGTCGTCAGCAAATCGATCACAATCTGAGGATCCGCCAACCGACCGACCGCGTTAATCCGTGGTCCTAAGCGAAAGCCGATCGCTTCGGGTTTCAATTCCTTAGCATCACTCAAGCCTGCCACTTGGATCAGGGCTTGCACCCCAGCCAATTTCGATTTTGGTAAGCACTGCAAACCTTGTTTAACCCAACGCCGATTAATCCCTGTCAGGGGTGCTAGATCGGCGATCGTGCCGAGGGTAAATAGCTCCAGCAGTGTGTTTTTCAACTCTTGGCCGCGGCCTAAACTATCAGCCAAACATAACGCCAGCAAATAGGCGACCCCAACCCCTGCCATGCCCCGGTAAGGCGACGACTCGGCAATCAGTTTAGGGTTGAGAATGGCATTTGCAGGAGGTAACTCAGGCGGCAGGTCGTGGTGATCGGTGATGATCACAGTAAGACCTAGTTCACGGGCACGGGCGATCGGGGCATAGGCGGCGATCCCGTTATCCACTGTAAGAATCAGCTTGACCCCTTCTTCATAGAAATCTTCGACGATCCGCTGGTTAATCCCGTAGCCCTCCGTCATCCGACTGGGGATCGCATAATCAACGCGTGCGCCGAGGCTACGTAAGGCTCGCAGTAACAGAGCTGTGCTAGTCATCCCATCGGCATCATAGTCACCGCAAATGGCAATGCGATCGCCCTGGTTAATCGCGTTGATCAGTAATTCCA
The DNA here is from genome assembly GCA_015296075.1 of Leptolyngbyaceae cyanobacterium M33_DOE_097. Classification (GTDB taxonomy): domain Bacteria; phylum Cyanobacteriota; class Cyanobacteriia; order Leptolyngbyales; family Leptolyngbyaceae; genus DSRU01. Next base: position 37,784 of record DVDV01000019.1, read on the forward strand.
GGCTCAGAGGCAAATCTGCAAAAGCCGTTAAGGCCGATGGCAATTCTTGAGAATCGGGCTGCAAAAAGGTATAGACCCGTTCGGGTGTATTAATGCCGCGATTAAGCAAGACCTGCGCAATGATAGGCGACAGGTTACTAACTTGAGCCAGTTGCTTAGCCTGATCAGGCTGAGGGGAAGCAATCTGCCAGCGTTGCTGGGGCAATCGAGCGGTATCAGGCGAAGAGAAATACGAAACCACAAACTTTATGTACCAACTAAATTTGTAATTGCTCAACCCAGTAGCCAATCAGTCTGCTGTGAGGTAAGGGCACGGGAAATGGCATCCAAGGCAGAAATGCCCTGACGTTTGGCGGTGTTGACCAGCGAGCGCACCTGAGCAAATAACTCT
>DVDV01000098.1 GCA_015296075.1 Leptolyngbyaceae cyanobacterium M33_DOE_097
TGGAATGCGCTGGAGTGAAACTGGTTTCAATCATTTGCTGCATCTCCGGGTCGCCTGGGTAAATGGGAGGTTCGATTCCTTGTTTGGCGATCGCCCTCTGTCTCCCACTCTGTACTCCCCCAACCGCTAGATGCGCCCAGTGCAGATTGAACTGGTTGGCGATTACGGTGCTAGAGCATTGTTAGATGCACAAATTATTCGGGCGACTGCGACGAGTAAGTTGCAAGCGCAGATTGCAGCAAAATTTGTGAATCTCAGCACAACTCAAAAAGATGACTTGGTATTGGTGATCTACTCAGATGTGAAGGAGTGGTACTCCCAAAAACGAGCAGATTCAGACGACCCGATCGCCTCTTTCAAATTTATTGCAACCAGTCTCAAGCGAGTTTTTCAAGAGTTTCGACCTGCCGCGCATGTGGCGGTGCGAAAGCAGGTGCAGGCGAGCGCCTATCTCTTTTGGGAAGGCTGGGGTGAGTTGTCTTACCCAGCTAGAATTACGGAGCTAGGCTTGCGAGATCTGCGTCTGGAACTGGATACAACCGATATTGATCGACTCGAAGAACTGCAAGCGACCCAACCACTGCTAGGGATTTTAGTTGTGAAAGAGCCAAATGACCCGGCACCACAGAGCTTAGTGGCTGAGGTGAAGCAAGTAGAAGTGTTAGAAGAGTTGAGCGATCGCACCGTGATCGAATTGAGTTTTCCAACTTCGCTTAATTCACGGCAAAAGAATAAAATTCGACAGCTTTTAAAGATACTGAGTTAAGTAATAGAGCTGAACAATAGTTTGGTTTGTAATGTTTTGAGGAATGATTTTTGAAATGGTTCTGGAAAACTTCAAGAAGATAAGTCCAATTCTTTATCGGATATTTACTGGATAGATTGATGTGGATGATAAGATTGTTTCATAAGTTGGAAGTTTGTAGTTGGTTTGATATGCTTTGGTTCACTAGCATCTATCAAGAACGAGTCGGTGCATACCACAAGCTGTGTAGGGTGAGTTGATCTAAAAGTTTCTCTGGTTTGGTCTCCGTTCATTAACAGTATCCCTTCAAAGAGCTTGACCTGGTTTTAACTAAATGGAGTGAGCCACTAAAAATTGAGATTAGATTTGCTTCAAAAACTCGCTTTTTAGTTGAGAGCTACCCAAAAATAATGTGTGTAGGTTGTTAGATAAGTGATAGCTGCTTTCGTTTTATAAAAGCTGAAATTAGCAATTACTGCCTGTCACAAAACACAATTTAAGAACAACTTGAGCTGGATCATCGATTTGCGTTGCAAATTCTCTTTTTCGTGGCATTCTTCACTGATCTTTTGTCAATTGTTGAAAATTAAGTCGAGAGCTAACCATGAATACGACTTCGATCGCGGGCTATCGATTTCCCCAAAGACTTTACCCCCTTAACCTGTTGGCTCAGATCAAGAGTCGTAAGATGAGTGGTTGTTTGAGAGTTTCGAGTGGAACAAGTATCTGGTCTATTTATCTGGAAGACGGTGATTTGCTCTATGCGACAAACTCACATGATGCTTTTGTCCGTCTCGATCGCCATCTTAACTTGATCAGCCGCCAAGTACCCAATTTAGTGAGTGCGGTGAGAGTTCAATTGCGTCTGCTGTTTGAAAACCTCCAGGCGACCCAGGTTGAGTTGACTCCAGACTATCGGGCGATCGGGTGGTTGGTCGAGCAGCAATACCTTGATGCTCAACAGGCAGCAACACTGATCGAAGCGCTTGCGAAAGAGGTGATTGAGGGGTTTTTGCTGGTTAACAATGGCAGCTATGAGCTGATTGAAAAAGAACGGTTTGGGCAATGGCAAAGTCTGGCTCGGTTGAATCTGGCGAGTTTGGTAGAAACGTGTCAGCAGCAATTGCATCGGCAGAGGCCACAAGGGTTTGAAGCTCCCAATTTTAAGCCTTCAGATGAACAACGGGAGCGATCGCACCCTAATTTTGTTCGCCCAGCAGAAGCCACTCCAGCTGCCAGTGCAGCAAAGCCTGCTAATCCGGTTGGCAACTCTGAACCGATGCGGTTATCAAAACAGCACTACACCATTGTTTGTATTGATGATAGCCCAACCGTTTTAAGGTCAATCAGCACGTTTTTAGATGACTCAATGTTTTCGGTGGTGATGATTAATGACCCTGTGAAGGCGTTAATGCAGATTGTGCGAAGCAAGCCTGACCTGATTTTGCTCGATGTAACGATGCCTAATTTAGATGGCTATGAACTGTGTTCTTTACTACGAAAACACCCCAGCTTTAAAAATACGCCTGTTGTAATGGTGACAGGAAATACTGGCTTTATTGATCGGGCAAAAGCAAAGCTGGTTGGTGCATCCGGTTACTTGACCAAACCATTTACCCAGCCTGATTTGCTGAAAGTTGTGTTCAAGCATCTTAAGTAAGTTTCAGATTGCAAGTCCATCCTTGAACCATCAACGGGCGATCGCTCCTGGTCTAACAAACAGATACCTAAGGCGCTAGTGAGAGGGAATATAAATGAGTATTGCTTTGATGACAACAATCTTGATTGTAGAAGATACGCCTTCAGAGATGCAGCTGATTAGCTATTACCTACAGGAGAGTGGTTATTCTGTTATTAGTGCGGATAGTGCAAAAGAGGCTTTAACAAAAGTTTTAGATCAAAAACCTGACATTATTATCACAGATGTTGTGATGCCAGGTATGAGCGGTTTCGAGCTTTGCCGTAGTCTTAAAAAGCATCCTTCTACTGAAAAAGTACCGATCATCATTTGTACTTCTAAAAATCAAGAAATTGACCGCCTTTGGGCCATGCGTCAAGGGGCTGATGCTTATTTAACGAAACCTTTTACGCGAGAGCAATTACTTCAAGTTGTTCAATCAATTACAGGCGGAAAGTGATGACTACTTCTGCATTAGTGTCTTTGTCTAACTCTAGAAAAATGTTAGGCAACCCGTATCTGAAGGTGCAAGTGCATCCTCAATCGTTTGCAGCTTTGGCGATGCCTTTTGTGCAAGAGGCTTTGGTGTTACCGATTCGGCAGTTAACGCCGATGCCTAACAAGCCACCCTGTTTACTGGGGCTAACGAATCGGCGGAGTCGGGTGTTGTGGGTGGTTGACCTGGCGCAATTGTTGGGGTTGGGCGCTTTGCCTGTGAATGTGCAGCAACACAACATTATTATTGTGCAGGTGGGGAATATGCCGCTTGGGTTAGCGGTTGAGCAGGTTGAAGGGATTGTTTGGCTGACACGCGAGATGATTCAACTGCCCCCTGCGCAGATTACGCCGAGGCTGCTGCCTTTCTTACAGGGGTGCTGGGTGCAGCCGGATGAACTGACCTTCTTGCTGGATGTTGCCGCGATCGCCCGATCTCAGCTTTTGCACGCTGATTAGCGGAGTTGCTGTGAGCGACTTGTTAACGACATTTCATCCTTACATTCAACAACGCCGATTTTGAGATTGCTTAGAGGCTTGACCGATTTTTAGGTTTTGCTTCGGTGATGCTCTGCTGATTTCTATAAACTTTTCTACACTCATCTCTCTTCAAGGACTTGTACCATGGTGGATCGAATTGAAACGGCAAGTAATTTTGACAGCCAAAAATCTGTCGAAAATAGCATTTCTAGTGGCGGCAACAATAGTTCGTCGATTTTGTCTGACAGCCCTGGCGGATTGAATCAAGATCGAGAGATGTCTCAAAAACTTGGAGCAAAATCATCCAGTCTGCTGGCTAAAGTGACGCTTGCTTCGATCGCTTTGGGTACAATTCCTGTTTTGGCGGCGAGTACGCTCGGTTATATCAGCGCCAGTCGTTCACTGAGTCAGCAAATTTCGGCGGCGCATCAAAAGCAAACACAGAAAATTGCCGATGCTGTGAGCCAGCTCATGTATGAGCGTTACAACGATATGCGGGTATTGTCGAGTTTGCCGATTCTGACAAACCCGCTAGCTAAAAATGGAGGTAACGCTGAGCAACAACAAGCGGCTTTGAAAAAGTTCATTGCAACTTATCGGGCTTATGATCACGTTGCTGTGTTTAACTTGGAAGGCAACGCTGTAGCGCAGACAGAGCGCGAGAAGCTGCCTAATCAAAAAAGTAATAAGCACTTTCAGCAGGCGTTGCAGAGTGAGCAGCCAGTGATTGCTCAACCGACAGCAAATGCCGATGGCACGGGCAAAATCTACTTTTTTGTGCCGATCCAAGATGCAAGTGCAAAAAAGGTCGCCGCGATCGCCCGTGTGAGTATGCCAGTTACGGTGGTTGAGTCGGCTGTGCAGGCCAGCAGTAGCAGCAATACTGAATATCAGGTCTTTAATGCAAATGGGCAGTTTTTTATCGCTGAAGCAAAAGAGCGGTTGGGGCGATCGGCAAAATCAGACTTTTCTCAATTTGCCTCATCCCTTACGACTCAAACCAGTAGCACTTTACCCCTTACTTTAAATAACGGACAGGCTCAACTCGTGAGTTATGCACCACTGGCAAAGCGCGAAGGGGCGCCTGATTTAAAGTGGGGGCTGATTGTGGGGACTGACCAAAAAGAGGTTTTTGCCCCTAAAGTTTCCTTGCTGCTCCAATTTCTGATCGGTGGCGGTTTCACAACCCTGGTTGCAGGGGCGCTGGCTAGCTTATTTGCTCGTCGCATGACGCGACCTTTGCTATATACGACGCAGGTGGCTCATCAGGTCAGCAAGGGTGATTTGAATGCACGTCTGTTAGTCAACGGCGAAGATGAATTGGCGACGGTTGGTAACACAATCAACCAGATGGCTGCGCAAATTCAAAAACTACAATTAGAGCAGTCGGTTGCGGCGAAACGAGCCAAGTTAGTCGCGGAGTTGACCTCTAGCATTCGTCAGACGCTCGACTTTGATACTATTCTCCGCACTTCGGTTGAGGGTGTGCGCCAAGTTCTAAATGTCGATCGCACGGTTATTTATCGGTTTAACCCTGACTTTAAGAGTGGTGAAATTACGGCAGAGTCGGTGAATCCAGGTTGGGGACGAGCTTTAGGGCAAACAATTCATGACCCGCTGTTGCCTGACTCGATTGAGCGCTATAAAAAAGGGCGTGTGACAATGGTTGAGAACCTGGCAACCGCTGACCTTAGCCGCTGCCACTGCGAGATTCTAGAGCGGCTGGAAGTGAAAGCAAATATTGTCGCACCGATTATGGCAGGGGATGACCTGATCGGCTTGCTATGCGCCCACCAATGCTCTGGCCCGCGAAAGTGGAATGAGAGCGAGATTGAGCTAATTCAACAGTTAGCCACGCAGATCGGTTATGCGATTAGTCAGGCCAGCCTACTCCAGCAACAGCATGATACGGCTGTTTATGAGCGTCTGTTGTCAGCTCTTGTCGCTAGAATGCGAGAGTCTTTTGAGCAGGCGGCGATTATGCAAGTCGCGGTGCAAGAAACGCGCAGTGCGCTTAAATGCGATCGCATCCTGGTGTATCTGTTTGATGAGAAATGGGCGGGTGAGATTGTGGCTGAGTCGGTGGATGCCCGCTTTCCGATGGCACTGCACGCGCAGATTTATGACCCCTGTTTTGCCGAAGGCTACATTGAGAAGTATCGTCAGGGTCGTGTGCAAGCGACAAATGATATTGCTAACGCGGGTTTAACTGAGTGTCATCTGAACCAATTGAAGCCGTTTGAGGTGAAAGCAAACCTCGTTGCCCCAATTTTGGTGAACGATCGCCTGATTGGTCTGTTTATTGCCCACCAGTGCGCCGAGACGCGCGAATGGTCGGAGTTGGATACCAACTTTATGAAGCAGGTGGCGATTCAGTTGGGGTTTGCTTTAGAGCAAGCGGAGTTGTTTGTGCAACGCGAAAAAGCGCGGTTGGAAGCGGCGAATACTGCAATTCGAGAGCGGCAATTGGCGCATCTAGTGACCAAAATGCGAGAGTCTTTTGAGCAAGCGGCGATTATGCAAGTCGCGGTTAAGGAAACGCGCGATACCCTCAAGTGCGATCGCATCCTGGTGTATCTGTTTGATGAGAAATGGGCAGGTGAGATTGTGGCTGAGTCGGTGGATGCCCGCTTTCCGATGGCCCTGCACGCGCAGATTTATGACCCCTGTTTTGCCGAAGGCTACATTGAGAAGTATCGTCAGGGTCGTGTGCAAGCGACAAATGATATTGCTAACGCGGGTTTAACTGAGTGTCATCTGAA
>DVDV01000121.1 GCA_015296075.1 Leptolyngbyaceae cyanobacterium M33_DOE_097
AACCGGGTTGAACGGTGTTTCAGTCGTCTGAAGCAATTCCGTCGCATTGCCACCCGTTATGAGAAAAAAGCTGAAAACTACCTTGCCATGCTGACTATCGCCTCTATCATGATGTGGTTGTAGTTTTAAAACAGACCCTAGTTCGACATCTGAACAGATGCCCCCAAAATCTTTGCTCAACTTTAATCGATAAGGCTTTTTCTTAGCGACACTTTTCCGAGCAAACGAACCTTGGGGGCTTGCCCCCAAACCCCCGTGAGGGGACGCCCGCTTCCCCTTACCTCCCCTCCGAAAGGTGGTGTTTATCCCAGTGTTTGATTAAAGGGGTTATGGGTGGGGTGGGAACCCTGCTACGCAGGCTTAAATTACATCCTGGAACTCTCGACAGAAAGCAATTTCAAGATCAGACCTTTCGTAAGGGCGATCGCTCTCGTAGCCTCCGCCTCACGTCACCCGTACCCTCTGTCAGCGATCGAAGTGCCAAACTTGTGACCCTCAACATCTGGCTAGCTGACCATTCAACACCCACACACACCACCTTGCGGGGGTTGTAGGGGAGTGAGGCCCCTACGAGGCGGGGGACAAAGTATTTTTCGCTGACGCTGTGCCAGCGAAAATGCTTTGGCAGGGGGGAAGTCCCCCGATCTTGCGGCTCCGCCGCCCCCAAATCTCCGCTAATTCCAATCAAACAGGCTCCCCCTTAGACAAGTACCTCTGAGCCAGCCCTCAATACGTGCTGGCCCCTAACTCATCACCAAGATCACCCCATCGTCAAAATCGCCCCCGTCCGCGCTGGAACCTCCAAACAAGGCACCTCCGTCGGACCCGTAATCTTCGCTGACCCAAACCGCACCTCAAGCGGCTGCAGCGATCGCCCCAACGGCTCCAACGGCACATTCCCCACCGCTGTCTCTAAGCCAGCATTTACTGCAACCACAACAACATCCTCTACCAGCACCCGCGCAAACACATACAGTGAGCCTTCCGCGTGCAACACCCGATACTCACCCGTTCGCAAAGCTGGCAATGCATGCCGCAGCGCAATTAACTGTTTGTGATAATCCAGCAATTCCCAATCCCACTCCGATTCATCTGGAAAGCCCCGCCGACTATCCGGGTCAAGTCGCCCTGGTAGCCCCACCTCATCGCCATAGTAGATGCTCGGCGCACCGGGAAACGTCAGCAGCAACAGTGTAGCCAGCTTCACACTGGGTTTGTCGCCCATCGCGATCGATAACAAGCGAGCCGTGTCGTGACTCGCTAGCAGGTTGTACTGAGTCAACTGAATCTGCCAGTCATAGAGATCTAATAAGGCTTCGATTTTCTCGGCATACCCCGCTGCATCAATGGCTGGGTAAGGTTCATAAGAACGATCCAACACCATCTCCAAAGCAACGCGATCGCCCGCCGTAAACGCGATCGTTGGTGCGGCAAACAGATAATTCATCACACCGTCAAACTGGGTGCCATCTAACCACTCTTGCGAGTTACCCCAAACCTCGCCCACAATGTAGGCTTCAGGATTCACCGCCTTCACCCGTTGCCGGAACTCTTGCCAAAAATTAGGCGATTTCACTTCAAACGGTACATCCAACCGCCAGCCATCGATCCCAAACTTGAGCCAATACTCTGCCACCCGCATGATGTACTCTCGCACATTTTGATTGTCGTGGTTAAACGTCGGCAAAGCCCGATTATCGCCCCAGGACATATAGTTAGCAGGCTGATCGCCTGTATAAGGTGCAAGCGGCCATCCCTCAATCCGAAACCAATCAACCCAGGGAGAGTTGGGACCATTCTCAAGTACGTCATTAAAGAAGAAGAACCCTCGCCCCGCATGGTTAAACACCCCGTCAATGACCACTTTGATATCACGCTCGTGGGCGGCCTCTAAAAAATCTCGAAACGCAATATTCCCCCCCAAAATCGGATCGACCTGAAAGTAATCATGCGTGTGATAGCGGTGGTTTGAAGTCGATTGAAAAATTGGCGTGAAATAAACGGCGTTAATGCCTAAATCTTGCAAATAATCGAGCTGCTCCATCGCGCCCCAGAGGTCACCGCCCTTATAGCCTTGCAGCGTGGGTGGGGCATCCCAGGGTTCCCATTCTCGTGTTTGAAAGACAAATTGGCGAGTTTTTTGACTCCGGGCAAAGCGGTCGGGAAAGATTTGGTAGAAGATAGCGTGCTTAACCCAGTCTGGTGTTTGAATTTGCATAAAAAATTAGGAGGAATCGTTTAACAACACAGATCGGCCCCGAAGGTCACGACAGCTTAGCCTCAACAAATATTTTGCCTTGCAACAATTGATAACAAATCATCCACTCTGCGGGTTGTTGCAAGATGCCATCACAGCTTTAGGTGGAGATAGAGAAAGCAATCAAGTTTACTGAAAACTAAGGTAAAGCTTCTGTTTTCCCCTGTTGTAGCGATCCGATCGGTTGTGCAGAGATGCGCTGCGCCAGGATATCACCCACGATCGCCCTTAACGTTGGGATTCTGAACGCTTTAACCGACGTTGTTCATCCCGCTTCCATAAGTAGCTAGACGTCAAGTTTGTAAAAATGTGCGCCACAATTGGCACCAGCAAATTACCTGTCAACACACCGCCAATCCCTAGTAAACCACCAACTACAGTTGCCCAACTAACATAAGCCCACTGCTTCCAATTGCTAAGATGCATCACACCGAAGCAGAGACTTGAGAACACAATCGCCCAAAAATCGTAGCCAAAGGCAGGTAGCATCACCCCGCGAAATAACAATTCTTCGCTAAGGCCAGGGAGCAAGCCCAACCAAATTAAATCGGGCAGCTCAAGGGGTTTGAGCACCATATTTAAGTAATAGTCTGCATTACGGCGGTAGGTGCCCCAAAAGCGATAGAGCAAAGAACTGGCAACACTGATCAGACTGCCCAGCCCAAGGCCTTGCAGAATTGCCATGCTCGAAAACCGAACGGGCATGAGCGCGATCGCCCCTAGATTGAGCCATAGTTTTGCAACCAGCATCAACAGAATGGCGGTAACAGCCATCGCGATCAAAATCTGAAAACGGCTGAGAGAATCAGATTCAGGGGTTTCAGGTAAACGCTCAGACAAAATCTTTCTCTGATAAAGTTCTCTTTCGCTCCATCCTATCAATCTTTCAAGGGGGCTAAAGGGGCGATCGCCGAACTCAAGGCTTCCAGCCGAATGCCCGCCCGATGTGCAACGAGTCCCCCTAGGGCTTCCAGGTAAGAGTGAACTTTCGTTGCTCGAATTCCCAAGCTTTCGGGTGACACCCTCATTGTTGTCCGGTTTTCTTGAACAGCCAAAATTTCAGTCGATCGCTGACTAAAACTGATCACCGCACTCCCCCCACATGCATCCGCCGGAACTACCACCGCGTCAACCTGATCCGCCCAGATTAAGGAACCAGAGGCATCGGGCGATCGCTTCACAAATTGCGGAGCGCGGCTCAACCCTACTAGCACACAGGGCAAAAACGTATAGCCTAACTCTTCGGCGGCTGACCTCGGTGAAATCGTCGGATCAAGCGGCAACGGTTGCAGCGCCGGAGCATGGGCACAGGGAATCTGAAACTGACGCACCACCAAATGACTGATCACCGCCTCCGCACCCGCCAGCGGATCGACTCCCTGCCCCTGCCGATAAGCCTGCAACGCCTCACTCCCCACATCATCAGGAAAGCGCGCCACCACCGTGATCGCCTCGGCCTTTCCTCGCTGAATCGCCACTTCAACCGCTCGCAACAAACTGCCAGGATTCTCAATCGTGCCCCAGGTTGCCCCAGAAGCCGCCTGGCTCAGACAAACCCCCAAAGGTTCGTCCGTTACGACATAATCGGTCAACGTTAAACCCAGCGTAGCCCGCGTCGCTTCCGCTGCTTGAATTTGCCGCACCCGCAGATCGGCCTCAATTCCCTGGTCAAGCACCAGCGCCACCCGGTTTTGTCGCACCGGTTGCAACCCCCAGTTTCCCGCCGCAAACTGATCCAGCCCAAACCCCTCAACATAAAGCGCATTGGGCAAATTCCAATACAGTTGCGCGCCATTCATCACATTGGGATGGGTAATCAAACAATCTGCCACGGCTGCGATCGCCCGTGCCACAGGTAAGGCATCCCCCGCATAGCCCCCAATTGTCGCACCAATCCCCGTTGGCACAATCAGCACAACCGTATAAGGACGTTTCATCAAAAAATCCTACAAACCCTGTTCAACCTTGGGCGTTTAGATATTGCAGACACGCCTCTGGCACCAGTCGCAAGGCTCCCGTATGAAACTGCTGCACCTCAACCCAACGCGCGATTTGAATTTGACCTTGTGGGTCTTCCGGCTCAACAAACGAAAACTGCTCTTGTTGATAAAATGCCTCATCCACAAAGTCGCAGCCATAAATCTGCACAATTTCGTGCCCCGGCTTGCCATTGAAAACAAACAAATTTTCCAGGCAACCGAGATAGCGAATGTTCGTCAACTCTGCCTGAATTTCCTCCCGAAACTCACGCTGCAACGCATCTAGACTCGACTCGCCAAACTCAACGCCACCGCCCAATGCCCGATAAAAAAACTGCTGCTTCACCTCGTCATAGCCCTCCGACACAAACAATCGTTGCTTGTGTCGAATCAGCCCTAGAGCAATGACGCGAATCTGCTGCCTTGGAGCAATTAACTCACTCTGCATCGGTTGCAGTTGAAGTCACAACCGCTTCGACAACAGCTGTCTGGGTTTCGGCATTCACGGCTGTCACAGCCCAGCGTAACGGCTCACCCCGTTTGGCTAGCTCCGTCGCGATCGCTTGCTGCAACTCAGCCGTTGATTCTTGTAGGTCAATTTCAGCCGTAATGAAATGGGTTGTCATCAGTCTTGATTCGATTAAGTGGACACTTCAGCACAGAATAGTGAGCCTGCGATCGCCGCATTACGACTTACCAAACTGCAATTCATAAACCGCTTCTTCTTTACCCGTTTCAACTCGCAGGTCAGAGCGGGGGTAAGCCACGCAGAGGAGAGCATACCCTTTTTCACGCAATTCAGGGCTGAGACCCATCGCATCAGGTTGGTCAACAGTGCCCGATAAAAGCTGAGCCGCGCAGGTTGTGCAGACACCCGCTGTGCAAGAAGAAGGTAAATCTAACCCGGCCTCACTCGCAACTTCTAAAACGGTGCGATCGCTGGGCACTTGAATGGTGTGAGTCGTGCCCTCGTGCAGAATCTCGACAGAATAGACGGTTGACATAAATGACAAAACAAACGGATTGCAATAGAAGCCAAACGGCTGACTCTTTATTTTTTCATGGATTGCTCATTCTGTGGGGGCGATCGCAAAAAATCTCTGAAGCACCCTCCCTTTTCGGTAAACGATACGGAATATCAGCTTAAACTTTTGTAAAAAAAGAAAAAGGAGTGAAACGCGCGACACCTGATTTGCAGCTGAGAAAAGAAAAATAGCCGATGAATTTATCTCTGGCTGTGTCCATTCTAAAAATCAGTTGTTTTTACGAAACCTCGCTTGCCAAGAAATCGTAATCGGAGCAAATTGGGTGCATTGCGCTTAAACGGAAGGAGGACTCTTTACCGTTTTCTGAGTGATTTTCAATTTATTTGTGTCCAAATTCTTCAGTTTTTAATCACTTTCATGAATGAAGTATTCCATTCACCTGCACTTGCTCAAAATAATCAAAATAAGTGGTGGAGCCTTGATGCGGTTTCAGCAAAGTTACCCAAAGAAATTGTTTTTACAGTTTGCTTTATTTCACTTTTACCGTTTTGCTTAAATCTCCTGGGGTTTGACTTTAGTACGCCGCAAACTCCGCTCGATTTAGCCACCTTACAAGCGGCTCCCGCTGGTACAGTTTATGATGCCCTGTACCAAACCCTGGCTGGCAGCTTTACACACACGATCCTGGAGTGGAGCGCCTTTTGCGCCGCCATTTTCACAGTTGCGTTAGCCTTTGTCTACTTCAGCGTGAAACATGATGTCACAACCCCCATTATCGGGGTGACGTTGGTGTGCGCGGGCATGATGGATGCGTTTCACACGCTGGCAGCCGACCACCTAATTGAAACGGTTGCTGACAATCACAACCTCATCCCTTTTACATGGGCGCTTTGCCGCATGTGCAACGCGTTATTAACAATTTTTGGGGTGTCTATTTTTTTAGTGGGCAACCCGACTCGTTGGAAGGGAAGCGTCACATTTGTCATAGCTGTCAGCTTTGCATTTGGGGTGATGGCTTACGGCATTATCCATGTCTGTGCAACCCGCTCAATCTTGCCAGAAACGATGTTTCCGGGTGCATTGATTACCCGCCCGTGGGATGTGATACCGCTGATTTTATTTGCGATCGCGGGGGTCTTCATTTATCCCCTGTTTTACCGTCGCTATCCCAGCCCATTTGCCCATGCCTTAATTGTGAGTACGATTCCGAACGGGGCCACTCAACTGCACATGGCATTTGGTTCCTCAGCCTTATTTGATAACGACTTTAACATCGCTCATTTTCTCAAAATCATTGCCTATCTCGTGCCATTAACTGGCTTGATGTTGGATTATTCCATCACCCAAATTGAAGCCAAGCGGGTCAATGCGAGCCTATCGATTGAGATCGAGGAGCGCAAACAGGTTGAAAAAGATCTCCAAACGAGTGAAGCCGAAGCCCGCGAAAATGCCCAAAAGCTCGAATCTGCGCTGCAAGACTTGCAAAAGACGCAAGCACAATTGATTCAGAGTGAAAAGATGTCAAGCCTGGGGCAACTGGTAGGGGGTGTAGCCCATGAAATTAACAACCCGATTAACTTTATTCATGGCAATGTGATTCACGCGGAGCAGTATGTCAATGACTTACTCGACTTGCTCGCGCTTTATCAGACTGAGTTTCCAGAGGTGAGCGAAAAAATACGTCGTAAGTCTCAGGGGATGGATCTGGACTTTGCCAAAGAAGATTTGCCCCGTTTGCTGCGGTCCATGCGCTTGGGAACGAGCCGCATCCAAACAATTGTGCGATCGCTCCGCAATTTTTCTCGGCTGGATGAAGCAGGACTCAAATCCGTTAACATTCACGAAGGCATTGAAAGCACTTTGATGTTGTTAGACAATCGGCTGAGGTTAAGAGTCGGGCAAAGTGAGATCGCGGTGAACAAAGAGTTTGGGGCTTTACCGCTGATTGAGTGCTATCCGGGGCAGCTTAACCAGGTGTTTATGAATATTTTGAATAACGCGATCGAAGCCCTGCAAAGCTACACTGCTGCACAACCAACTGAGTTTCAACCCACGATTGAGATTCAGACCAGCCTGCTCAGTCCTGACAAGGCACAGATTCGGTTTTATAACAATGGTGCAGCGATCGCCCCTGAGGTGCGCGACAAAATGTTTAACCCCTTCTTCACGACGAAACCTATCGGGCAAGGCACTGGGATGGGGCTATCTATCTGCTATCAAATCATCGAAGCGCGGCACAACGGCAAAATCTACTGCAACCCTGCTGTTACGTCGGGGGCAGAGTTTCTGATCGAGTTGCCTGTGTGCCAACCTAATTCTTCCCTAAGTCAGGGGTAGGCTCCCATTTGTAGCTCCACAACTCATCGAAAAAGCCCCCTCACTGCTCAGATTCGCGATCGAGGGGGCTTTTTGTCAGAAGATATGCTGGGTTAGAGCAGCTTTTCGCCTTTTAACATGCGTTGAGCCGCATCCAACAAGGCTTCCTCCAGATAGGGTTTGGTGAAGTAACCGCTGGCTCCCAATGAAGATGCCATTTGACGGTGACGATCTGCACCCCGTGAGGTCAACATCGCAATTGGTAAATGGCTGAGTGTACTGTCTTTTTGAATCCGGGAGAGCAGTTCCAGACCATCCATGCGAGGCATCTCAATGTCACAGAATACGATGTCGCAGGGTAAGCCTGAGCGCAGTTTTTCCCAAGCTTCCTGACCATCGCGGGCTTGCTCAACCCGATACCCCACTTTATTAAAGGTCATCGACAGCAGTTCACGCACCGTGATCGAGTCGTCTACGATCAGCACCATTGGCTCAGTCTTAACGATTGCAGGCTCTTGGATCGTTGTGATCGCACCCTTATCCCACAGCGAGCCACCTGCGTCACGACGAATCCGGCCCATCGATAGATCAATCAGCTCTAGCACGTCGGCGATCGGCATAATCCGACCATCCCCTAGCACCGTCGCACCCGCAACCCCGATTGGCTTCGGTACAGGCCCTTCCAGCTGTTTGATTACAATCTCTTGCTCACCCAACACTTGATCGACTTGTAGCGCCAGGTAGTTACCAGCACTTCGCAACACCACAATCGAAACAATGTCATCTTCCTGGTTGCCACCGTAGACGTTGCCTCGGCTCAAGTGGCGATTGTAAGCCAGCAGGTCACTGAGAGGACGCAACGGCAAAATTGTGTCGCGCCAAGAAATGCAATGTTGGCCTTCTGCGTTTGTTTGAATCCGCTCTTTGGGTAGGTCGAGCATATCCTCAACCCCGTCCATTGGGAAGGCAATGCGAGCGCGATCGCTGATGCAGCAGAGCGCTTTTGAAATACTTAGCGTGAGTGGCAGACGAATCGTAAACGTAGTGCCTTTGCCAGGTGTAGAGTCCGTATTGATCACGCCACGAATCTCACTCAAGCTCGTGCGCACTACATCCATGCCAACGCCGCGCCCACGGAACTCATCAACCTGGTCAGCTGTGCTAAATCCAGGGTGGAAGAGAAGATCGTAAACGTCTAGGCGGGTTAGATTTTGCACATCGCTAGGGCTAATCAACCCTTTTTCGACCGCTTTTCGCTTCACGCGATCAACATCAATGCCAGCCCCATCATCTGAAACCGAGATGACAGTTTGGTTCCCCTGGTGGAAGGCACGCACCGTAATGCGGCCTGCCGAGGGCTTACCCGAATTCTGGCGATTGGTAGGCGGCTCAATGCCGTGGGTAATGGCGTTGTTGACCAGGTGAGTGAGAGGGTCGTAGAGCTTCTCAAGAATCATCTTATCGATCAGCGTCTCGCGCCCTTCGATGATTAACTCGGCTTGCTTGCCAACCTTGATCGAAATGTCACGCACCGCACGGGGCAGACGGTCTGCTGTCTGAGCAAACGGCATCATGCGCGATCGCGTCAACCCTTCTTGCAGTTGCGTCGTGACCTGCCGGAACATGCGCGTCACTTGGTCTGTCTCATCCACAATGAACTCAATGTCAGACGCCGATTCCCTGACTCGTACGATGAGTTCGATCATCTCTTGCGAGAGACTGTGGAAGCCCGTGAAGCGATCCATTTCCAGTGGGTCGTATTCAACTTCTTGGCCACCCGCCGTATTCTCAACCTCAGCCGGGTGCCCCATCATAATGCCTGAACCTACCCGATGCTTTTGCCGACTGGCTAGCAGCGAGCTTTCCAGTAGCGATCGCTCATACAAGTCTTGCATCCGCTGGCCCACATCGCCCAACTGTTGAACCTGGTAGAGCAGGTTATCCAGCGATTGACGTAAGCGTTCCTGGTCTTGCTCCAGACTGTTACGGTTAACGACCAGTTCCCCCACCAGGTTGCTGAGGTTGTCCAGGTGCTTCACAGGCACCCGCATCGTTTGCTCAGCTGACGATCGCGCCGGACGACTCGGACGAGTGACCGAGCTACGAGTCATGGAAGGAGAGCCACCCATTTTCTCTTCTGCGTCTTTCAGCAGGTCGTCTAGCTCATCAAATTCACTGTCGAGGCTATCTGACTCTTCAACCGTTTCCTGTGTATCGGTGCCATCTAGCAGTGCCTCTAGATCTGAAAACTCCACATCAGTCGAAGTAGATTCAAGCGGTTGAACGGCAGCCGCGATCGCTGCGTCATCAGCTAACAAGCTGTCGAGATCCGCAAAGCCATTCATGCCGCCATTGTCTTCCTCGTTCAGAAGATCGTCTAAGCCTGCGAACTCATCGCTACCTGCTTCATCGGCAAGCAAATTATCCAGGCTTGCAAATTCATCACTCCCGAATTCATCACCTCCAGGCGTTTCGGCGAGTAAATCATCGAGACCACCAAAAGACTCCGAGGTATCGGCTGTTCCAAAGGCATCTACTTCGCCAGTTTCTAGCGATTCGGCATCTAAACCGCTAAAGTCGAGACCCAGATCCATCTCCCCACCACTCAGCTCACCGCCCAAGTCATCCAGGTCGAGTCCCAAATCCATTTCAGAATTGGGAGATGAAGCCGATTCAGTTGATAAATCACCAAAATCTAGCCCTAGATCCATTTCAGAACCCGGTTCGGCTTCTAAGTCACCGAAGCTAAGATCAAAGCCTGCATCGTCAGCACCGGGTTCTGTGGCTAAATCATCAAGATCTAAGCCCATACTCATTTCAGAACCTGATTCAGCGCCTAAGCCGTCAAAGTCTAAACCCAGATCCATATCATCCGCATTGGATTCGGCTGTCGGTTCTGTGGTCAGGTCGCCAAAGTCCAGCCCTAACTCCGTCGCATCAGTGCCAGATTCAGGCTCTAAGCTGTCAAAGCCTAAACCCAGATCCATCTCGTCTGCACCGGATGCAGTCCCTAAGCCATCAAAGTCTAAACCCAGATCCATATCATCCGCATTGGATTCGGCTGTCGGTTCTGTGGTCAGGTCGCCAAAGTCCAACCCTAACTCCGTCGCATCAGTGCCAGATTCAGGCTCTAAGCTATCAAAGTCTAAACCCAGATCCATATCATCCGCATTGGATTCGGCTGTCGGTTCTGTGGTCAGGTCGCCAAAGTCCAGCCCTAACTCCGTCGCATCAGTGCCAGATTCAGGCTCTAAGCTATCAAAGCCTAAACCCAGATCCATCTCGTCTGCGCCAGATTCGGCTCCTAAGCCATCAAAGTCTAAACCCAAGTCCACATCAGAATCAGCTGCCGTAACAGATTCAGTTTCTAAACTGTCAAAATCGAAACCTAAATCGGTGGTATCAGAGCTAGACTCAGCAGTAGTTTCTAGGGCTAAACCGTCAAAGTCGAGGCCCAAATCGCCCTCACCGAGAGTGGGTTCCGTGGCTAAATCACCTACCCCCAAACCCAAATCATCTTCATCAGAGGCAAACTCTAAACCATCAAAGTCAAGGCCCAAGCCCATGTCAGCGGTAGAGTCAAATTCACTAGAAGTGTCTGGCAGCGAGAAAGGAGCTTCCGCCGCTGCTGTAACCGCCATTTCCTCAAATAGAAGCTCGGTGGTTTCAGCAGGTGCTTCTCCCAATTGGTCAAAGTCAAGGGAAAGGTCATCACTTTCAGTGGCACCCAAATCCATGCTCAGTAAGTCATCGCCCAAATCAGAAGGACTGTCACTGGCGATCGCTCCATCATCAAAACTGAGCAAATCCGCCTCAGCACTCGCCGACTCGGCAAATAACGACTCAGATTCGAGATCGTCAAAGTTGAGTGACTCCGCTGAGTCGGTGGCAGGTATAGACAGGTCGAGTTCGGCAGACAGGTCTAACCCAGACAAGTCGGTATCTGAGTCAAGCAGTAAATCACCGAACGCATCATCCGATGCTGAGGCAGCACCCAAATCAGAAGCTTCGCTGCTGTCGGCATCGTCAAAGCCTAATAGCTCTGTCGTTGTATCTGGCATGGGAAAAGTTGACTCAGCATCGCTATCGATCGCCATCAGGCTAGAGTCATCCAGGTCACCTTCCATTGAGAAGAAACCCAGCTCATCCTCAACTGTCTCACCAAACAACGCCGTATCAAAATCAGGATTAGCGGCTTCAAGGGACTGATCGCTGCCTTCAGTGAGGGAATCTAAACCTAGCGGATCTAGAGAAAGCTCAGCAGGATTCGCGTCTGGTGCAGCTTCTAAGCCAAAATCGCCCGTTTCCTCAAGCAGATCCGCATCTGTTTCCAGGTCAAACATGCTCGCTTCAGATAAAGCATCTGATACTGGAGGTTCAAAGGCCGATGCAGTTGTCTCGCCCAGACCAGCAACTTCCATTCCAAACGGGTCAGCCGTCTCAGCTTCCAAATTGAGATCCGCTAGCTCAAAACCAGTATCACTATCCAGGTCGTCAAAAAGACCCGTTTCAGGACTCTCTGAGAACAGATTTGAATTGGACTCAGCAGCATCCGACCAGGGATCGGGGACAGAATCCGACGAGAGTTCTGAGGTGCCTTCAATTGAGAAGTCGCCCAATTCGGTCAGATCAGCCGAAGGGCCTTCACCTGGCTCCATCAAGTCACCAAAATCAAGCGTGTCTAAGTCATTCGAACTTCCTAGATCTGTGCTGATACCTGGCTCCATCAGGTCGCCAAAATCAAGCGCATCAAGTTCTCCCGTTGAGGCATCGCTCAGGTCAGGAGTGGCGATCGCCCCCATATCAGACAACTCAGACGACGCTAACAAATCCTCAAAACTGGAATCGCCTGATTCTTGCAGATCGGACTCAAAGGCAGCATCTAAGTCTAAATTGCCTAAATCTGACTCATCTGACAACGAGGTGAGGTCATTTGCAGCAAACAGGTCACTAAAATCAGCATCGTTTGTCGCAGCTTCAGACTCAAACCCTAAACTTGGCGTGGCAGTTGGTTCCTCCCATAGATCTGGCAGGCTCTCCGGGTCAAATGCAGCTGCCTCCGTTGCCGTTTCTGCAGAGGCGGTAGCGGCAGTTAAATCTTCCAACAGAGAATCATCCTGATCGATCACCAACTCGGTTGCGTCCATCCCAGCAAAGAGATCACCTAAGTCTCCCAACGAGCTACCTGCCACATCTGAGACTCCAGCACCATTGTTAGCCTGGTTGTCAGGTATCGTATCTAGATCAATTCCCCCAAAAGGATCTGCAACAGCCGATAGTCCTTCAGCAGGCTCCGTCAGCTCAAGAAAATCGTTTAAATCATCTTCAGCGGCCAGCCCATCGTTCATCCCAAATGGAGATGCCTCAAACGGCTCAGCCGTCCCCCCATTCTCCGTCTCATCAAACAACGCAGCAAGGTCATCCGCCGAATCTGAGCTGGCATCCAGGCGCTCAGGTGTCTCAAATAAGAGATCCGAAAAATCGTTTTGGCTTTGGGGGCTAAGCGGCTCCAGGGGAAGGTCATCCGAGAAATCCGATTCATCCGACAAAACTTCTTCTTGCTGCCAGGTGTTGCCAAGGTCGGGCATTTCCCCTTCAAACAGGTCAGCGAGTGAGTTGAGTTCTGCTATCCCAACTTCAGGGCCTTGATGAGGTTCAGCAGGTTCCAAGTTGAAGTCACTGTCGGACTCAAACAAGTCAAGGTCACCACCAGAATCAGTCGCGATCGCCTCCGATAAATCTAAGGAGTCTAAGCCCAGCAAATCCACATCATCCGATGAACCAAAATCTAGTGGTGACTCATCATCAAGCGATAACAAGTCTGACAAATCTGCCTCTGGTGTGGCAGCAGCAGCTGTGAGCGGCACCAGGGCAATTAACTGATCACACGGCGAGATCTCGGTAGCTCGATTAGTTAAGACTAAGTCTTGAGCCTGTTTAATGTCCTTAATCACGAGCGGCGCTAAAACCCGGAAACTGTTGTCAGAATCGGCGATCGCTTGATTTGCCGTTCGCAATAGGTGACACCAATCGTTTAACTCAAACGGCTCACCACATTGAATCAAGTTGTCACAGAGCGATTGCAGACGCCGACGAGTTGCCTCGGTTTCAGCTTGCTTAAACAACTCCAACATTTCTCGCAAGCGAGCAGGCACCTCTGTTTTGAAGGTACGCATGAGCGAACTTTGCAAAACTGCCGCAGGTGCGACCGTCTCCGTCTTTGTCACCCCTCCTGTGAGCGTATTTAAGTGCTGCTCAAGTTGAACGAAGACAGGCTCCATTCCGTCAACAGCGGCATTTGCAGCTTCTTCACTAAGACCAGCCCCACCTTGCAAATGCTCAAGTTGAGCTTTTAAGCCGTCAAAGATTTGCAGAAACAAACTTTCGAGGTGTTGGTCAACGCGAATCGGCACTTCCCGTAGAACCTTGAAAAAGTCCTCCAGCCGATGCGATATGCGCTGGATGTTATTCAGCCCCAGCATCGCGGCTCCACCTTTAACCGAGTGGGCGGCTCGAAACAACTCATTAACCAACTCTGGGTCTTCAATCGTGCTCTGCAAATTCAGCAGACCCTGCTCAATTGTGTTGAGGTGCTCTTTGGCCTCCTCAATAAAGTAGCCCATGATCCGCTGTTGCTGTTCAGGCTGCATATCTGTGTCCCATCCTTTTAGAGCCGATAGTGCGTCAGACGCAATGAGTTGAGTTGCGGGGTCACTCGAACCAAAAGTTGCAAACTAACGCTGAAAGCACAATTGTCTGGATGATCTGCACCCAGACTCAATTGTTAAGAAAGACGACAATCAAAAGTAGTTTGAGGTTTGCTCTAATGTATCCGATTCCCTAAAATTTGACACTTTCCGTTACTGTTTTCAGCATTCCCTATTTCCGCTCAAGTGTTTCAACGCGGAATCGTTCCACCGAAGTCAGCAGATCACGGGCAACGTTCACCAGATTTTGCAGCGAACCCGACACCCGTTGGGCTTCTTGCGAAGTCTCTTGGGCCGTTAGTTCAACCGATTGCATAACCTGCGCCACCGCACGCGATGTTTCGGTTTGCTCCACCGTGTCTGCGGTAATCGATCGCACCAGCACATCGATTCGGTTGGATACTTGAATGATGTCTTCGAGCGATCGCTTCGCTTGTTCCGCCAGACGAGTCCCCTCAATAACCTGCTGGGTGCCCTCTTCCATTGCGGTCATTACCGATCCGGTTTCTGACTGAATCTGCAATACGATTTGCTCAATTTCTTTCGACGCTTTAGCCGCCCGGTCTGCCAGCTGTCGCACCTCATCAGCCACAATTGCGAAACCACGACCCGCTTCACCCGCCCGTGCCGCTTCAATACTGGCGTTTAACGCTAGCAAATTGGTACGGGAAGCAATCTGCGAAATCAAGGCTACAATCTTCGAAATTTCTTGCGATGACTCAGCCAGTCGCTTCACTTTCCGTGTCGTTTCTGCCACCGTTTCCCGAATTTGCAGAATACCCGCCACCGTCCGTTCTACCGCTTCACCACCCTTTAAGGCCGTTGACGATGCCGATCGCGCCACTTCTTCAGCCTCACGCGCACTTTCTGCCACCCGCTGAATCGACTCCGTCATCACCTGCACTGAGTTCAGCGTCACCGCGAGTTCCTCAGCTTGGCGTAAGGCGTCAGAAGACAAGCTGCGAGCAAACATTTCATTATCGGTTGAGGCTTTACTCACCTGCCGAGCCGCAGTTTTCACCTGTTGCACAATCTCACGCAGGTTTTGAATCGTCAGGTTAAACGAGTCAGCAACCGCGCCTAAAACGTCAGCCGTCACCTCAGCCTGCACCGTCAAGTCACCTCGAGCGGCACCTTCCACATCATCCAGGAGGCGAATCACCTGTCGCTGCAAGTCTTCTTTCGCTTGTTCTTGTTCTTCGGCCTTACGTTGCGCTTCGCTGGTTGTCGTCAAAATGACTTTCGCCATCTGGTTAAAGCCACTCGAAAGCTGCCCAAACTCATCTTCTGAATAAACCGTTGCGCGTGCGTTCAGGTTGCCCTGGCAAACCGCATTAAATTGCTCTTGCAAGTCGTCGGTTGAGCGGCGTATTTTCTTGGCAGTATACTGCCCCAAAATAAAGGCCGCTAAGAAGCTCGACAACCCAGCAACAGGCACAGTGATCAAATCTTTCAGCCGTTGGCTTTCGATCGCAGTTACAACCTGGGTTTCGCTGTAAGTATTGTTAGTTGGCTGACCCAGCTGATTCACCAGGCGATTTGCAAAGACAGAGCTAACCAAAGCCGTTGTAATCAGCGACGCTAAGCCTGCAATGCCGGCGATGACCAGTTGCTTGGTTGGCAAAGAGGCATTTTGCAACGGTGCAAGCCAACCCTGCTCGACCGCTACAACAGGTTCAGCGCTGCCATCAGGCTGAGTAAAAGAAGGCACCTGGTCAGCACTACTGGTCAGGCTAAACACCTCATCGTCACGCACAATGGACGCATCATTAATCGAGCCAAAGTCCATGCTATCAACGGCATCCGAGCCATGCGCGGCCTGAGATTCTAACCCCATGCCCACAACCGGACTGGTAAAACCCGCCGAATTTTCTGACAAATCAAAGTCAGACAAGTTACCTAAATCATCAAACTCGTCAAACTCATCGAGGAAATCAACATTCCCCGTTTGCCCGTCACTCACAGGAATCGTGCCCAGAGTATTGGCATCCGTTTGGAAGGAGTCATCCGGCAGGCTGACATCCGCCAAGTTGCCATAGCCATAATCAGACTGATCTTGCGTAGGCGGCGGCATGTAGCCTGTGTCTGCTGGCTGATCGTAAGGACTAGCCCCCATAAAAAGAGTCTCTTCACCTAACGAAGTTGGTCTACTCGTCGGGGGTGGCTCAACTGGAGTTGTGTAGTGATCATCCTCCAGGGGTGGCATGGTAAAGGCGTTATCCATTGTGTTAGCGGCATCTGCCATGCCTCCTAATTCGTCAGCAGGGGCCGCAAACGGATCAGCAAATGGCGAGGAGGAGCCAAAATCACTACTGAGGTCTGGGGTTTCGCTGCTGAACGGATCAGCAAATTGGTTAAAGTCAGACTGGTTGAAATCGTCTGGGTTAAAGTCGTCGGTGCCTGCGTTGAAGTCTTGGTCAAACCCGTTACCAGAGTCACTCAACGCAAAGTCATCCATTGAGAAGTCGTCGCCTGCCGAGTCTTGCCAGGTCGTCGCTGAGAAATCAGATACACCACCCGCCGGAGTCTCATCCGCTGAGAAGTCAAAGCTGCCAAAATTGTCAAAGTCGTTGTTCCCGCCATTGCTGCTAAAGGCGGCTGCATCGTCAGCAAAATTATCCAGGCTAGAACCACCACCGGGACTCTGTTGCTCAATGTAGGCCAACCCATCATTGGCGTAACCGATAAACTCAGAATCGGTCGTTAGATGCAACACCGATTGATACTGCTGCCGTGCAACATCAAACTGTTGAAGCCCGTAGCAATAAATGTGCCCCCGCAACAAACAGGCACTTGGATCTGAAGGATCAGCTTCAACTAAGCGATCAACAATTTCTGCCGCCGCTTCATAATTTCCTTGTGCGTAGGCGATCTGGGCTTGTTGATATGAATGTGCGTAGTCGGTACCTGATGCCATTTGCCTCCTCCCGGTAGAGTATTGTGCGCCATTCCAAATGTCATGGAGGGCTTGCGAAACGTGACGAAGTTTGGGTGGTCTGCGCCGTTGCTTCTATGTTGTACTCCCTGAATGACTTTTTTGCACTGCTATGTTTTTCTTTAGGCTGCCCAACGCGCCGATCGCAAGATAGCAACCTGATCTAACAATCGAAGGAACCGCTGATGATCGCGATCCAGCACCCATTCACCCCGAATAAACGGTGCCACCCCATCAGGGATGTTTGATGGTATTTGTAACTCCTCAACATCTAACCATTGCATCTCAAGGATGCGGTCAACAGCTAAGCCGAGCATAAGATCCTGATCTTCAACCGCAATTACCTGAATCTCAGGGCGATCGGTGTTTAGCGCAGAGCTATCACCTAGAAATTGCCCAAGATCAGCCACCCAAACAACACGACCTCTGACATTCAGCGTACCCAGCAAGAGCGGTGAAACATTCGGGACGGGGGTAATGCGATCGGGGGAAGGCGAAAGAACTTCCTTAATTCCTGTGGCGGGAAGGGCAAATTCGTCACCTGAAGGCGTGTGGAATCTCAAATGCAACTCACCTTCTGGACTATCAAGCTCTTGAAATTCGGGTGATTGATCTTGCCCACGCCCGGTCAAGAAATCTGGACTTCCCACCATGACATTTATCCTCGCAGCAATTGTTTGACAGTGCCAACCAGCTCTGTTGGTTGAAATGGCTTGGCAATGTAGGCATCGGCACCCTGTTTCATACCCCAGTAGCGGTCAAACTCTTCGCCCTTAGAAGAACACATGACGACTGGCACATTTTGCGTTTTGGGATCGGCTTTAAGTCGGCGACAGACCTCGTAGCCATTCATGCGAGGCATCACGATATCAAGCACAACCAAATCAGGGCATTTTCCTTGAATTTGCTCAAGGGCTTCCACCCCATCGCTGGCAACGGCGACATCTAACCCACTCCCCCGCAGCAAGTCTGTAATCATCTCTCGCTGCGTGACGCTATCTTCAACGACTAAAACTGTGCTCATACTGTGCTACCCGTTTGCTGGATAAAGCCTTGATGGGTCTTTCCCTGGTGACTATTAAAATTAAGTTACCCTCAATTGTTATGGAAATGGCGTTAATGAGTGAGAACTTTGAAGGTTTGTCACTTACTAGTCTATCTGTTGCTTGATTCGCTGGTACTTTCTTTGAGGCGTGATGGCACCCCAACACCGTAACCAGCCCCCACATAACGCTCAACAACCATGAGTAACTCTCCCGCCCCGAAAGGCTTTGTTAAATAATCGGTTGCACCCACCATCTTTGCTTTGACCCGATCAATAAAACCATCCTTACCTGTCAACATAACAATCGGCGTTTGCCGAAAGGCCGTCGAGCGGCGGAGCATGGCTGCGATTTCGTAACCATCTAACTCAGGCATTGCAATATCACACAGGATTAAATCAGGCTTAATCTGGAAGACCAAGCTGAATGCCTCTAGCGGATTACCAATAGTAATCGTTTTATAACCATCCTGGTGCAAAATCTCTTCTACAGTTTGTCGGACCGTGCTGCTGTCGTCGATACAAACAATGCAAGGCTGGGTTGGGTTAGCCAACATGGGTTCCATCACTTTCGGGAAAGCTTGCTTGCTCAGATCAGCGTCGGATGCCAACTCAGAGGGGGCAAAGTTGAGCTGAATCATGCCCTGTTGAATGTAGGGGTACATGGCGCGAGCGACCGTGAGAATGTCACGCCCCAAGTAGCGAGCGATTTGACGAATCGAGGTTTCTCCGTTGGCGTATCGCTCAACCATGCGAAAGGTGCCAGAAGGTAGAACACTCTCTAGCGCAGGGCGATCAGCAATTTGCGGGCATTGTTCAGGCGATTGAATTTGCGGGTGAAACTGTTTCCACTCTTGCACCTGCTTCATGATTTGGGTGATCAGCGGGGCGATCGCCAGAGCATTGAGTTGCGGCGACAGCGGCGGGCCTAACTCAAAAATGAAAGACCCCTGGTGCAGGCTCAACAAGTCAAATAACGCCTCATGAATCATGCCTTGAATGATGGCGCGACCCTGAGCTGGGGTCAGCAGATGATTTTCTAGCAAAGCCCAGAGATAGCCATATTCAGGCGCGTTAATCGTCGCGATCGCCGGAACTGAGAGCCGCTCTAAATGGGCTTCGACGCGGTAACGCCGGAGGTAGTCTTTTAACCGCCGCAGATTCATCTCAGCGTCAGCCGCATAGACAAGTTGCCCATTTACAAAGAAAACAAACCAGTGGCGCTCTACCGGGCGGATGCCACGTCCTTCGCCTACAGTATGACCGGCCAACCGATGCGCAAACGGCACATGGGCTTCGACAAACAGCTCACCTGTACGTTGGCCAAGCTCAATTAGCTGTAAGATGCTGCGAATATCAATTTCGCTTAACTTCCCCTGCATGGTGTTCTGGTTGACTCCCAGATGGCGATTGGATTGAGTTGCTGCTACATCGAAAGGGGCTAAACCATCCGACAGCTAACCCATAACGTTTAACATAGTTTCACCTCTTATATCGCTGCATTCAACCTAAACACCAAAGCCTAACCAATATTTCTTTACATTTCTTCTCGCTGGTTAACAGGTTAAGGTCAATGTCTTCATCACTCTGGCGATTGTCGAGACAGGCGAATATTTGATCGGAGCAAGGTTTTTGCCGCTTTTACGCCTTTCACCAACCAATTACAACAAGCCAATTTCAACCAGACACCCTTACCCCCTTTTGCTTGAGGGTTGTCAGACACGTGCTAGTTTTTGCAGAGTCGTCAGGTAAACGTTGGCTGATTCAGATGAGAGCGCTAAATCGGTGGAGATAGCCAACGCATCGTTTTCATGAGAATTGGCTTTTAAGCTGATTTTCCGAATCTTTCAAGACTTTAGGTTACAGTAGGCAGAGTTAGAAAAAAGTTATGGCATCTGAGTTAGAAGCTCGCCTAGAATGTAGGAGCGAATTCTTACCCCTGGGGGTTTTTTCGCTTTGATCGGGGTTGACATCAAATATTTACTCACGATGCAATGTTGGGCTTCAAAATTGGGTGGTAGTATCAGCAAGCAAAAAACTTGTGCTTTTTGCTCCAGCTAATCCGTTTGGGGGCGATCGCCGATTTTAAGATGAGTTACTGCTGGCCGATGTTCTAGTATGCTTTTAACGAACAAAACAATCGCATAACCTTAGATATAACGGCTTTAAGAAAGTGAGCAGTTTGCGCATACCCGATATGGCTTCCTATTTGGAGAAACATAGCTAAATTTTTAGTAGGTTGGGCAATACTAGCCACACTCCATCAGCTTCAGATAGATACGAAAGGGGACTATCAGCGTGCTGTACCTAGCAGAAGTACAAAAGAAAAGCGGAGGCTTGATCGGTGGTAACAAAGCAGAGTTGAAACTGCTTGCTTGCCAACGCTCAGAGCAAAACTGGAGTGCCGTTCCAGGGGAAGAAATCATTCCTTCCGATGAGGCGAGCAAATACAATCCGGGTGCGCTAGTGCTTGTCGAGATGACTGCTGGTAAACAGGTACAGCGGATTCAAGAAGCGGCTCGGCAATTAGTCAGCATTCTGCAAAACTTTTCGCGTCTGCAAGAACGCTTTAAGGCGCAAGAAGAAGAAATTGAGCAGTGGAAACAGTCTCTGACGTATCAAAGCCAGGAGTTAAATCGGCGAGAGATGGAGATGGAAGCTCGCCGCGAGCAACTCGAACAGATGGAAGACGACTTTGAGAAGCTCGAACACCAACGTCAAGAAATTGAGACATTACGCGAAGATGTCAATCGCCAGCGGGATGAGTTAGAGCGCAAAAATCAGGAACTAGAGGGCGCTTGGGATCATCTCCGGGGCGAAATGCGTCGCCTTGAAGAACGGCAAGCCGAGATTCAACAGTCAGCCCAATTGGATGATGATCAGGCCCGCGCCCTTCACGAATTGCTTGATCGCCTCACCGCAAATGCCCCTCAATCATCTGCAAGTCGTGAGCAACTCGCGCTCGTACTGGAGCTGATTGACCAGCAGCAGGCGATTTTGACCCAGCACTGGCAAACGCTTGAGCAGCAGCACAATACTGCTCAGCAAATGCAGTCAGAAGTAGATCGGCAGGGACAAGAGATTCGAGATCGCTGGCAACAGTGGCACCAGTCGCAAGACTCGATGGAGCAGGCCCGTGGCGAGTTAAAAGCGCAGCAAAAAGTGCTGGACTCAAAACGCGAGTACGCTCAAATGTTGAGCCTGCACCTGCAAAATCACGATGATCTCAACCAGCAACTCTTTCGACTCGCTGAAAGTTCTGATGGCATTACGCTTAGTGGGCAGCAAGTGGATTTGGCCGCACTTGAGAAAATGCAACTTGATGACTTGCAAAAGTTAGTGCAAGACCTGGAACAAGAGTTACAGAAGTTATCTCAATTTGTTGAGAGCCAGGAAGAAGAACTGCGTTACAAACAGCAAGAGATTGACGAGCTGCAAGCAAAAATTCAAGCGGCGAACGAGTTTGATCGGCTCAATTTAGAAAACGAACTAGCCGACGAGCAAGATGGCTACCAGATGTTAAATGAGACTCTGGTGGGTCAACGCCGTAGCTTGAATGATCGTCGGGGCCTGTTTAACCAGCACCAGATGGTGTTGCGGCGGCGGCAAGGCCAACCCGCTGATGACGGGCGACCCGCCGGGATTGACCTTGGCCCTCTCGCTACCCAGATTGAGAGCCAACGGCACCAACAAGCTGAGGATTTGCATAAACTCGAGAGCCAAATCGAGCAAATGCAAACGGCGATCCAGCAAGCAGACAGCATGATCGCAAGTCAGGTGCAAGATCAACAAAATAAGCGCAACGAACTGAAGCAACTCGAAGAAACGTTGACCAGTCGTCGCTCTGAGGTCGCTCAAATCTGGGGACGGGTGGCACTCTACCAAGAAATGCTGCAACCCATTCAAGATAAAACAGATGCCCTGCGCCAAAAACTCGATGAGGTATCGGGTCTGCTGGGCCAAGGCGAAGAAGCCAGTAACCAGCAGAGTCAGGCGATCGCTGAGATTCGTCAGATCTTGGTGAGCCTGACAAACACCCCCGAACTAGCCGCATCTTAAAACGCTAAAGCCCCTGGTGAGGGGCTTTTTACTGCATGTTGTGAGGCAGACTCATGCCTGTGGCACAACTCGGCGGCGATCGCCTACATTGCACCTGAGTTTTTGTTAAAGACGACCCAAACCGTTTTGAAAATGAGTTGGATGTCGTACATCAAGCTCCAATTTTCCTGATACTTCAGGTCGAGATTGACAATATCCTCAAAGTTCTTGACGCTAGAGCGACCGTTTACCTGCCACTCACCCGTCATTCCCGGTTTGATGTCAAGCCGTTGCCATTGAGGAATTTCGTACCGCTCAACCTCATCAGGTGTGGGTGGGCGTGTACCGACCAGGCTCATTTCCCCTTTTAGCACGTTCCAAAACTGAGGTAATTCATCGAGACTGGTTTTTCGTAATAACCGTCCGACGCGAGTGATACGCGGGTCATCGGCACTTTTGAAAATCGCCCCACTTGCCTCATTCTTCACCAAATGCTTCTTTTGCTCCGCATCGGGAACCATTGAGCGAAACTTCCACATCTTGAAGCGCGTGCCCATCCACGAGCAGCGAGTTTGCCCAAAGAAAATCGGCCCAGGGCTATCGAGCTTGATCGCGATCGCAATAAACGGCAACAAAACGCCCGTAATCGATAGCCCGACTAAAGCACCCGTGATATCCAATAGACGCTTTGGGTAAGACTGCACCGATGGATGAGTGACAAAAGGCACCTCCGCAGGGGAGGGGAGCTTGGAGGCCAGTTTAGCTGGCTTGGGTGAAATCGCTTGACTCGCCTCTGGCATCTCACCAGTAATGGGGGTTTCCTCAATCTCAAATAACTTATCTAAGTCGGCTAACGACAAAATGGTCATCACCTGCTGAGAAACATTTTGCAGAATCAGTCGAATACTGTTTTTTTGAGCAATTTTCCAGCAGCCAACCAGGGCACCAATGCCACTACTGTCAATAAACCGGGTTTGGCTCAAGTCGAGCGCGATCGCTCGCAGGTCTTGATGTATTTGCACCGCCTGCTGAAACCGCTGCTTAAAGTCAACCGCTTGAACGACCGTAAAAGAGGCTGGCATCGCAACAACACAACGGTTATTGAGAAGTGTTGCTTGAAAGTTCATGCTGCTTAGATTCGCCATTTCGCTGCTATCCTGATGACTCAACTGCTTCACTTCCTACACTTTTCATCACGTCCATCTAAACGGATTTCTGGTAACCAGCGTATCTCCTCACTGAGTTTTTCCGGAAACAGCTCGCTTGCCAGATTTCTTCCTTCGACTAGGTTCGAGAAATTAACTGAGATTCTAGAAATTAAGTGCTTTGCATTTGAATGAGTTGCTTAGCTGGATAAATTTCGGTTGATGTTCCTTTTGCTGGGAAGAATTCAACCTGCCATACGAAATATTACTCAAGTCATTCAACAATGCCAGCACTGAGGGTTTGCCAAAGAAAAAATCATTGTGGTCAATTTCATGGTCTAATCATGGCCCAACCCTTGCCCGAATACATTTAAGAACAGCTAACTTTAGTTTGCCCAAATCGGTCTACAGAGAAATCGATTTGCTGTGACTTAGTAGGAACTATTTATTCAAGGATGAAGAGACTGTAAAGGAAAGGCTAAAAGTCATGTATTCATCCGGTTACTCATGACTTTAGAAAGAGTATTAACCACCAAACTTTAAAAACTTTATTATCCTTCGGCGAAGTTATGTAGTTTTTATGGGTGTGCCCCAGTCCAGACTGATTCACAAGAATCGCGGTTAGATCCCCTTACGAGAATGCTTGACCTCGCAGGCAGGGGGCGATCTCCAACGTTGATGACGGTCAATTCTCATGACAGACTCCTCTCTAAAGAAAAATCCTAGTGGCGATCGCTCAAGCTAGTGGGTTTTCACCCAAATATTTTCAATAATGGTAGCTACTGAAGCGTAGATCCGCGAGGAGATTTCTGGCTTTGGGGCTTGAGCAGGTCAATACCATAGAACTTTTGCCAGAATCGATCAACCCAACGTCGCGGTAAAACGCTGGTCAGGAGGTAGACTGGCAAAGCACCGCCCGCTGCCGCAACATACCGAGGGCGAGGGTGTGCTGCCTGCATCGCTCGCACAATTACCGCGCTGACTTGAGCATCTGTCCAGGTGGTCTTTGCAAGTCGCTGCTCCAGACTCTCTAACTGCTCAAAAACGACGCCATAGCGCGATTTTTCAGGTTGGGGGATTGCTTGCAAGGCTTTTTCACGGGCGATCGCCACAAAGTTTGTCCGCACGGGGCCTGGCTCAATCACACTCACTTTAATGTTGAAGGGTTCTAGCTCCATACGCAGGGAATCACTGATTGCTTCCAACGCAAACTTAGAGGCGCTGTAGATTCCTCCTAGCGGAAAAGCCGTTCGCCCTGCGATCGAACTGATATTAATAATGCGGCCTCCGCCCTGCGATCGCATCAGCGGCACCACCGCCTGAATCAAGGCAAGCGGCGCGAAAAAGTTGATTTCAAACTGGTGTTTGCACGTTGACAGGGGCAATAACTCGACTGGCCCCATTTGCCCAAACCCAGCATTATTGACCAACACATCCACTTGCCCAAACTTCTCCACAGTGGCTTGCACGAGCGAACCAGCCTCGCTCGTCTGGCTCAAGTCAAAGGGAAGGGCCAACACCGTTGCCGTCTGTTCGCAAACACGAGCGATCGCCATCAATCGATCGACCGATTGCCCTGTCAATACTAAACGAATGCAGCAATTCTCAGTATGAGAATAATTCTCACAAAAATATTCATTTTGAACAGCTATCAATGGCTGGAATACCCATTCTGCCGTTCATAAAATTGAGCGCACAAGCCTTTAGAGGCTCTGACTTCAGTACAAATGTTTC
>DVDV01000112.1 GCA_015296075.1 Leptolyngbyaceae cyanobacterium M33_DOE_097
ATGAGAATGATTCTCATAAAAACGTCCGGTTTTAACGTTTATGAATGGCTGAAACCCGCATTCTGCCGTTTATAACATTGAGTGCACAAGTCTTTAGACACTCTGGCTACAGTACAAATGTTTCAAAATGAGAATTGCTGAGACTTTGCAAATCTACAGAAATGCCTGAGAAGTTATTACTTAGATACTAGTTGAGCGGGCAATGAGGAATTTGCTCTTCCCTCATTAACTTAATAATAGTTAATAATCCCCTCGTTTAGCAACCTCCGACGCAAATGATCGAGAGCAGTATTTGCACTCAGTCGCCGCACCCATTCACGTCCCCGTTGCCCGCCAAAGCGGTGTTCAAAGCTTTCTACCCTGGTTGCACTGGCTAAGCCAATGTAAACTAACCCGACTGGCTTTGTCTCTGTACCTCCGTCGGGGCCAGCAATTCCAGTGATGCTTAAGCCCCAGGTTGTACCCAGGCGATCGCGCACTCCGATAGCCATTTGCTCGGCTACGATCGCACTAACGGCACCCTGCTGCGCTAAATCGTCAGGATTGACCCCTAACAGGTTGACTTTCACGGAGTTGTCGTAAGAAATGACGCCACCCCAAAAATAAGCGGAACTGCCAGGTGTGCTAGTCAGCATTGCCCCTAAGCCGCCGCCAGTGCAAGATTCGGCGACAGCCAGTGTCATTTGCGCTGATTGGAGCATACGCCCCACCGCGATCGCCGGGGTGTCGTGATCAATGCCATAGCAATCAGCCCCGCCAAGCTCTCGCAACTCTTGCTCAATTGGCTGAATCAGTTTCAGTGCTTCTGCTTCTGAGTTGGCCAGGGCGGCAATTCGCAGCTTCACTTCGCCATGATTGGCATAGGGCGCGACTGTTGGGTTTTGTAAGTCAAAGTAGGAATTAACTTTTTCGGCCAGGGCTGACTCAGAAATGCCCCAAAACTTGAGGGTGCGGCGAAAGAGGGTGCATGTTACCCAACCTTGCTGCGTCAGGTAAGGCACGGCGACCTCCTGCCACATCAGTTTCATCTCGGCAGGCACACCGGGAAATGTCAAAATTGTTACGCCAGTCTGAGGCTGCCAGATAATGCCAGGGGCACTGCCAGCCCGGTTGGTTAGAACCTCTGCCCCTTCTGGTAATAAGGCTTGCTTGCGATTGTTGTCGGTCATAACCCGACCCCGTTGGGCAAACTTCTCGGTGATGTCAGCCACAATCTCAGGATGCTCAACCAACGGCACCCCAAAGTAGTCGGCAATCGTTGAATGAGTCAGGTCATCGGGGGTTGGGCCTAAACCACCCGTAAATATCAGCAAGTTTGAACGAGAAACCGCGATCGCGATCGCTTGCTTGATCCGTTCTGGGTTGTCGCCCACTACTGTTTGGTAGTAATGGGCAATACCGAGCTGAGCCAGTTGTTCTGCTAAATATTGGGCGTTGCTATTGAGGATGTCGCCCAAAAGCAGTTCTGTCCCAACGCATATAATCTCTGCCGATTGCACCATCGGTCGAACCGCTTTTCCTGAATAACTAAACTGTTTGCCCTACTTGGCAATTAAGATTGTCGCGCTGTTCTCCAGACTTGCCAACTGGTGTAGGTTAACAAAACGGTCGCCCCGATCGCATAACCAAACCCACTCGGCATCCCTGAGAAAGCCAGTGCTAACGTTCCTGCCCACAATGTCAGGGAGTAGATAAACAAGACGGCTAAACGGTGCGATAGACCTGCTTGTAGGAGGCGGTGATGCAGGTGGCGTTTGTCTGCCTTAAAGGGAGACTTGCCATGTCGGAGGCGATCAATAATCACCGCTGACATATCTAGGATGGGCACTGCCAGGATTAAGAACACAACAGCCGCCGTTGTTACCCCTTTCACTAGCCCAACCACACCAACACCCGCCAGGGTGAAGCCGATAAAGTACGCCCCACCATCGCCCATAAAAATTTGAGCCGGGTTGAAGTTGTAGCGTAAGAAGCCCAACGTACCGCCTGCCAGAGCAGCGGCAATCAAAGCAGCGGCGGGTTGATTCATAAATAGACAAACAATCAACATGACAACGGCGGCAATCCCAGATACGCCTGCTGCAAGACCATCTAAGCCGTCGATCCAGTTAATCGCGTTTGCCATGCCAACCAGCCAAACAACGGTCAACAAAATGCTGACGCCATCCGGCAAATTGACAATTCCTAAAAAAGGAACATTCAAAAACTCGATTTGTACCCCTACCTGCCAAGCTCCTACTGCCACAAGCATCTGCGCTAACAGGCGCTTAAAGGGCGATAAGTTAAATAAATCGTCGGCTAAACCAATTAAGAAGAAGGCTAATCCGCCGATTGTCACACCCCAAATCTCATACTCTTTCTCTTGGGGAAGTCGGGCAAAACCCCCGCTCCACCAAACAATTAGGAGGGCGACAACAACCCCGATAAAAATCGCTACGCCACCCAAACGCACCATTGGACGTTGGTGAACTTTACGCTCTCCGGGATTATCGACTCGGCCACTTTTTAGCCCAACTTTTTTAACGATGGGTGTGGCCCAAACAACAATCAGGGCGGAAACCACAAAAGCGATGAGATGATACAGATGATATGGCATCTGGTTTTGCAGAATTAGGGACAATGTTCAGCCAGAGTCTACTATATTTCAATTGAGAATTGACAAAGAATTGTTAATCCTGATGAGTTCTTATTGAAAATATCAACTGATAACTCACTAAATTCCTGGATTGAGAGTTATCAACGTCTCTCTCACAATGTTCTACAACTAAAATTGGATTGCGTCGGAAAATTTTTGGGCTAAGTTCCTGCAAAGTGTGAAAAGCCTACCCCAATCAGTTTTAGGACAGGTGAAAAGGCTGTCTCAATAGATCAAAGGGCTGCCCTGATTCAGAGCAGCCCTTTGATTGTGATGGATTTAGAGAACACCTAAACCAAGGCAGGCATAGGAATTTCTAAATGGGGATATAAGGGGAACCGATCGCACAGATGCGCAATCCGATCGCGGCAAGATTGAGCCATCTCTTCAGAGTCGGGGTTGAGCAGGCGGTCGGCAATGATGTCGCCAATCTCAGTAAATTCGGCGGTGCCCATGCCACGCGTAGTCATGGCTGGAGAACCCAAACGCAAACCGCTGGTGACAAACGGTGATTCGGGGTCAAATGGTACTGTGTTTTTGTTGGCTGTGATGTTGACTTCGCTGACTAAGCGATCAGCCACCTTGCCCGTCATGCCAATCGATCGCAAATCAACCAGCATCAGGTGATTGTCAGTACCACCTGAAACGAGTTTAAAGCCACGCTTTTGCAGTTGAGCTGCCAATGCACGTGCGTTCTCAATTACTTGCCCGCTGTAGGTTTTAAACTCAGGCTTGAGCGCTTCACCAAAGGCTACCGCTTTTGCTGCGATCACGTGTTCTAAAGGCCCACCCTGCGTGCCAGGGAAGACAGATTTATCTAACTTCTTACCCAGCTCAGGGTCGCGAGTCATGATTAGCCCACCGCGAGGCCCACGCAGAGTTTTGTGAGTCGTAGTTGTGACGACATCACAGTAAGGAATCGGGTTGGGATGGTGCCCTGTCGCGACTAAACCAGCAATGTGGGCAATGTCAGCCAACAAATAAGCGCCAACTTCATCTGCAATTTCACGGAACTTGTCGAAACGAATCACACGCGGATATGCCGAGTAACCGCAGATGATTAATTTGGGTCGATGTTGCTTAGCGAGGTCAAGAATGGTGTCGTAATTTAACTGCTCTGTTTCTGGATCGACCCCATAGTGCTGCACCTTAAACCACTTACCCGAAACATTCACCGGCGAACCGTGGGTTAAGTGACCACCGTGTGACAGATCCATACCCATGATGGTGTCGCCTGGCTCAAGCAGTGTCAGAAACACAGCAAAGTTTGCTTGAGCCCCAGAGTGAGGCTGCACGTTTGCATGGGCTGCACCAAATAGCTCTTTAATACGTTCGATCGCCAATTGCTCTGCTTTATCAACAAATTCGCAACCACCGTAGTAACGCTTACCGGGTAAGCCTTCAGCATATTTGTTGGTTAAAACAGACCCCTGCGCGGCTAAAACAGCCGGAGAAGTAAAGTTTTCGCTGGCAATTAGCTCCAGGTGAGTGCGCTGGCGTTGCAGTTCGTCAGCAATAATTTCAGCGATCGCCGGATCAGTGTCGGCTAGAAAGTGAAGATCGGTTCGAGTCACAGGCGCAAACCCCTCAAATGCTCAGTTAACAGCAGACAGCACAAAGCTGCATCAAAAACGTCCCAGAATCTATTATTCTAGCCTGAACCCGCAGCGAGGACTAGGCACCCCGTAACGGAATCCAGAAATCTTGCAGGTTAATTTAAAGGCTGTAACGCGATCGCTCAAGTTGCAATAGAAGCACCCTAAATAGGTCTAACTGCTCTAGCAGAGAATCTGTTGGCTGGAAGTCACAGAATTTAATCAAAGGGATGTGAAGCTCTGTTGGCTTTCATGCGGATTCATTAATACCTGGAATACAATGAACTTGAGTGATCGGCAACGCCAAGTGTAGGTGGGTGTCATGCTTGTGATATTGATGAACGACCAATTACTGCCGCCCCAAAAAATCTGTCAGGGCTGTGTATTGGCTGACCGCAGTGGTCAACCGCGCTGGAGAGCAGGGCAGTTGTGTTGTGGTCACGCAGTCCAAAATCAGTCGGAACAGCAACCCGAACAGTTTGAATGCACAATGGGCTTTCGGGTTGCCAATATCGACTTTAGTGGTTGATCGTTGCTAGCGCCTAGTTCGCTTTCGATGCCACCTTTTCAAGCATAAGCTTTGATCGTTTGATGGTTTCAGGCACAGGCACGGGGTAGTCACCTGTAAAGCACGCTGAGCAAAAATACTCTGGGTTATTGCGCGTTTCTTCTAACATACCTTGCCAGCTCAGGTAATTTAGAGAGTCAACCCCAATCAGCTCAGCGATCTCTGCCACTGATTTGGTGGCGCCAATGAGTTGGTCTTGGCTATCCGTGTCAATGCCATAGAAGCAAGGGTGCGTCACTGGCGGTGATGAAATCCGCATGTGGACTTCCGTCGCCCCCGCGTCACGCAACGCGCGAACGATCTTACGACTGGTAGTGCCGCGCACAATTGAGTCATCCACAATAATTACGCGCTTCCCGGCGAGGACATCCTTCAGGGGATTGAGTTTCATGCGAATACCAGACTCGCGCATGTTTTGGGTCGGCTGAATAAAGGTGCGCCCAACGTAACGGTTTTTAATCAATCCTTCTGCGTAGGGAATACCAGAGGTTTGCGAGAAGCCGATCGCCGCAGGAATGCCAGAATCGGGTACAGCAATCACGAGGTCGGCCTCAGCGGGTGACTCTTGCGCCAGTCGTCGCCCAATCCGCATACGGTAGCTGTAGAGGCTTTCGCCATCCATGACACTATCAGGACGAGCAAAGTAGATCATCTCAAAAATGCAAAGCTTGGGCTGCGGTGCCTCCACCCAATGAAAGGACGCTAACCCTTCTTCAGTGGCCCAGACCAGCTCACCTGGCTCAACATCTCTCAGGTATTCTGCTCCAATAATGTCTAAGCCGCAGGTTTCAGACGCAAACACATAACGAATTGGCTGATTAGGTTGCACACGCGGTAAGGTGCCAATCACGAGGGGGCGAATTCCGTTAGGGTCGCGAATTGCCATCAACCCCTCGGGTGTGCCAATCACCAGGCTAAATGCACCTTGACACCGATTAAGGGCGCTAATTGCCCCTTCCAGCCAGCTTTTATCGTTGTTAACTTCTTCGGCGATCGCCAATGCAATTAACTCAGAGTCAGTTGTTGAGACAAAGCTGTGGTTTGTGTTGTGCAACTCTTCCCGTAGAGCTGGGGTATTAACCAGGTTGCCATTGTGCGCCAGCGCCAGAGGCCCCAAGCGTGACTCAACAACAGCCGGTTGAGCGTTAACCACTCGACTCGACCCTGTAGTTGAATAACGGGTATGCCCGACAGCCAGATCGCCTGGTAATTCTGACAGACTGGTCTCGCTAAAGACTTGGGAGACAAGCCCCATGTCTTTGTGGATATAAACCTGTTTTCCTTCAAAGGTAGCAATTCCGGCTGACTCTTGACCCCGATGTTGTAAGGCGTACAGCCCGAAGTAGGTCAGTTTGGCAACAGTTTCACCGGGAGCGAAGACGCCAAACACGCCACAAGCTTCTTCAGGTTTATCGGCTGCTGACTCTTCGTTAGTAGCAATTAGGTCAGGTGAGTCAACAGGCGAGGTCACAGCGTGGTCATCAGCAGCAGAGTTTACGGGAATCATGCGTGGGTCAGCTCCTGAGAGAGGGTTGAATTATGAATGGAACAGCGCCATTGAAGGCAAATGAGTCGATGCAATGAATACCTCAACTTAAGCATGACTTAATCTTCTCATCATCTTTTGGTTAGAAACAGGAGAAATTGCCGCCCGTTGCCATTGACTCTTGGCAAAGACTAATTAGGCTTCTAAACGACGGGCGATCGCGTCTTTCCAAGTTTGGGTTACGTCAGTCATCCTAACGTTAATTAAAGAGTGCCCGTCAGTTGTAAGAATCTCCAGGTTACCTGCTTGTGCCCCGACTTTGCCTAATTTTTGCCAATTGTGCTCTAACCGATGCTGCAAGAAATTCTCCCAGGCATCCTGACGATTCGCTGCCACCGAAACCACAATGCGTGCGCCCCCTTCGGCAAACAAATGGTAGTCCCACCGAGAATAGGGTGAAGGGCTTTGAGTGCTGCTTGGCTGGGCGATCGGCAACGTGACGCTAGCGGACAAATTGGAGCTAATGCAAGACTCTGCGATCGCAACGGCCAGTCCACCTTCTGAGCAATCATGAGCTGAATGAATCCACCCCTGGCGAATGCCTTCACGACATGTTGCTTGCACCCGGCGCTCAAGTTCAAAATCAACAATAGGGGGATGTCCGGCGATCTGGTTATGCACCACAGCCAGGTACTCGGAACCTCCTAAAGTGAGGTGTTTCTCAGCGGGATGATCATGGCGTGACTCTAACCGGATCCCCAATAGGTAGATCAAATCGCCTTCATGCTGCCACCCCATGCCGCTTCTCTGGTGGATATCTGGCACAATGCCGACCATTCCCACAACCGGGGTTGGGTAAATCGGCTGTGGTATCCCATTAGAATCAAGCGTCTCGTTATAGAGAGAGACGTTACCTCCCGTGACAGGGGTACCCAACTCACGGCAAGCTTCGGCCAAACCCCGACAGGCTTCTGAGAGTTGCCAGTAACCGATCGCCTTTTCGGGGCTGCCAAAGTTGAGGTTATCAGTCACAGCAACCGGGTCAGCTCCCACACAGCTCAAGTTGCGAGCTGCTTCGGCAACTGTGGCTTTGGCTCCCTCATAGGGATTGAGGTAAACGTAACGCGAGTTGCAATCGACGGTTGCGGCAACTCCGAGGGATGAATTACTGGCGTGGTGGTGTGACACCTGCGGTCGAATTCGAAGAACAGCTGCATCGCCTGCCCCCGGTAGAGCAACCGTGTTGTTTTGCACCTGGTGATCGTATTGGCGGTAGACCCAGGCTTTAGACGCGATCGTGGGACTATCAAGCAGTTGCAGCAAGATGTCATTCCACGACGTTACCTGACCTTGTACGGTAATCCCTTCTAGGGCAGCGTCGGGCAGACTTGATTCGCTCCACTGCCAGGCTTTTTGGGCATACTCAGGCGGTTCTTTTAAGAGTTCTCGGTGGTAGATCGGCGTGTTGTCGGCCAATGCTGTTGCGGGAATCTCGGCAGCAACTTCTCCCTGGAACAAGATGCGAACGATTGGCTCTTGAATCACCTGCCCTGCAATGACCGCATGTAAACCCCAGCGCTCAAAAATCTCAACCAGTTCTTGTTCGCGTCCTTTGTGGGCGACAAACAACATCCGCTCTTGTGACTCAGACAGAAGGTACTCGTAGGGCACCATCCCAGTTTCACGAACGGGCACTTTGTCGAGGTCAAACTCAATGCCAACGCCACCCTTGGCTGCCATCTCAGCGGTTGAGCAGGTGATGCCTGCTGCGCCCATATCCTGAGCCGCAACGACTGCCCCTGTTTTGAAAGCTTCCAGGCACGCCTCGATCAGTGATTTCTCTAAAAAGGGATCTCCCACCTGCACGGCGGGGCGATCGTCCATTGACTCATCACTCAACTCCGCGCTGGCAAAACTGGCTCCCCCCATGCCATCACGTCCAGTTGTTGACCCAACATATAGGACGGGGTTGCCAATGCCATGCGCCCCCGACTTGACGATTTCGGGTGTTTCCATCAAGCCCAGGGCCATCGCGTTGACCAGGGGATTGCCAGAGTAAGCCGGGTCAAAGTAGACTTCGCCACCAACAGTCGGCACGCCAACACAGTTGCCGTAGTGAGCGATGCCTGCAACCACTCCCGAAAAGAGGCGGCGAGTGCGGGGTTCGTCTAAAGAACCAAATCGGAGCGAGTTGAGAATTGCGATTGGACGCGCACCCATCGTAAAAATATCGCGCAGGATGCCACCCACGCCTGTGGCTGCTCCTTGAAACGGTTCGATCGCCGAGGGGTGGTTGTGCGACTCAATCTTAAAGGCCAAGCGATCGCCATTGCCCAGGTCAATCACACCTGCGTTTTCACCGGGACCGACGAGGATGCGATCGCCCGTTGTTGGAAACTGTTTCAGTAATGGCCGTGAGTTTTTGTAGCAGCAGTGCTCAGACCACATCACCCCAAACATCCCTAACTCTGCGCGATTAGGGTGACGCCCCAGCCGTTGCACAATTTCTTCGTATTCTTCGGGTTTAATGCCCTCTGATGCGATTTCTTCAACCGAAAAAGGGGCAGACGCTAGGGCAGACATAGATCAAAAGACATCTTCGAGAGGACAGGCTTATTTTATCGATAAATTCCCTTTCTCTGAGCAGCCGTTGTTGTGTTCTGCAATGGTTTATCGGATGAATCGAGCAACCGCCGGCCGCTGTGACTTTTACCTGAAATCAGGGAATTATAAATCAATCCAGATTTCGTTCCCTGATCAATGCCCTCAAGCAGAGCAGCGGCTTCACGTATCCGTTTTCTCTCAAACAGATAGATAGAAAGACAGTCGTTTGTCAATATTTCCTCGTAAGATGATTTTTTGAGTGGGTGTTTGCCTTGCTGAGAGCCTTAACCTCAGCAGAATCGTTACATGCTTCTTTTTGGCATGAGAAGTGAAAGGCTTTCTTACCTTATTTTTCTTGGTTAAAGAATGAGTTTTTTGAATTTTCACCAGGTCTTCGATTCCAATCTACGATTGAATCGGGAGGAAGCGGCTGAACAGGTTGCTATTGCTATCTCTCAGATGCATTGGGGTGAACCACTTTTAAAAATGCAAGAATACATTAAATATCTGGTTGAGTGCATGAGTGAAGTGGTGTTTATCACGACTCCACAGGGTGAGATTGAGTTGGCTAATAGTGCGGCTTCCAGGCTGATCAAAACCAATGCATCTAGCTTAGTCGGGCGATCGCTGAACCACTTTTTAGCAGACCAACAGTGGCTCACGACCTGGTTGGCTGACAGAACTAAGAAGGTGGAATGCGGCTGAGGACGGTGAATTCGCGCCTAAAGGAATCTTCTTGCTGTCGCTTGGAGGCCATGGCAGGTTGAGGGTCAGGCAGACTCGATAAGAACTGAAAAACTTGA
>DVDV01000401.1 GCA_015296075.1 Leptolyngbyaceae cyanobacterium M33_DOE_097
AAACATTTGTACTGAAGTCAGAGCCTCTAAAGGCTTGTGCGCTCAATTTTATGAACGGCAGAATGGGTATTCCAGCCATTGATAGCTGTTCAAAATGAATATTTTTGTGAGAATTATTCTCATACTGAGAATTGCTGCGTTATCTGCCAACTCATTGACAAACCCCGTGGAGGCTTGTTCTCGGGTAGAGATTGAGGAGTGGTTTCATGGGGGAAGCGTTGAATCATTCGCATGGGGGCTTTTCCTTAGTGACGAGTGTGAGAGCCGTTTGGCTGATGTCTTAATCATGCTTTGAACCCCCACATGACTCGGTGATTCATCCCTTTGGGAATGTGTGTCTTTCCTCTCTGTAAAAAATGACGGAGAACACGTGCTCATTGTGTTGGGCATCACAAAGCGAAAAGATCCCCGAAATCTGTGAGATTACAGGGATCTTGGCGTTGGACAACTGAGCAAAATGAGGAAAGAACATTGCTCTTGTTTTGCTGCAATCAGTTACTTACACGTCAAAACCCCTTCCTGAGTATCCTGATCACCATAGTTTCTGAGTGTCAATGACGGGGTTTGACCTGGATAGCAGCGCATTAAAACGGTGTCGCTACTACGAGTGACATATAGAACGGAGATAGGTTGACCGTTGAGCTTTGCTTTGACAAGCTGAGGGGGTTGGGGTGCGGTTGCCTCTGCGCTTTGTAGCCAACCCCAAAAAATTCCTAAGGCTGTAACGACACTCAACAGCACCAGCACTAATGGATTTTGAAATCCGCGCATGAAAATCTCCTCAATGGATTCAACGTTAGATAACGGGCTAGTTCGTTTTAATGTCGGAGATAGCGCTTCTCGCCACCCCAGCGATCGCCTGGTCGGTTGCTTTTGGCAAGTGGTGGTATTTACCGCCTGCTTGCTTGGCTAGCTCTTTGGCAAATCCGGTTGAAACGAACTTATTTTCGGTATCGATGACTAGCAGTTTGAAGCCCGTCGCTCGAATTTTAGTCGCAATGTCGAGCAACTCGCCTTTAATATCCGGTTTTTCGCCTTCAGGGGTTGGTTCACCCAGCGATCGCGAGAGAGGAATGTTACCGCGTCCATCGGTAATGGCGACAATCACCACCTGCCCAACATCACCCGACTGCTTGGCATTCATGCCAACGCGAACGGCCTGGGTTAAACCATGCGCTAAGGGTGACCCACCACCACAAGGCAGGCGATCGAGGCGACGTTTCGCAGCTTCGATCGAGCGGGTAGGTGGCAATAACACCTCCGCTTGCTCGCCCCGAAATGGAATTAGAGATACCTGATCACGGCTCTGGTAAGCTTCAGTGAGCAGCCGCATCACTGCCCCTTTGGCGGAGTTCATACGGTTGAGAGCCATGGAGCCAGAGGCATCTACCACAAAGATGACCAGCGCCCCAGCTTTACGCGCGAGTCGCTTGGCTCGAATGTCAGATTGCTCAACAAATACGCGCTTGCGACCGGATGTCGTTGCTTGGGCAAGTTCACTTGAGCGTTGCTTCCGCGCTCTCTGGTAAGGGGCGGCTGCTCTTAAGGTTGCATCTACGGCAATCCGACGGACTTTGCCACGCGGCAGCATGGGTTTGATGTAGCGGCCTCGATCTTCAGACAAGATGAGGGTGCGGCTCCCAGATTTGCCCTGCCGCGTTGCCATCTGAGCGAAGTACAGCACCTCTGGATCGAGAATCACCCCTTCTGGGTCGAACACAAACTCTTCAGGGATGCTGGGTGGCTCCGGTTCGTTTTGGTCTTCATCTTCGGGGTCTTCTTTTTCGTCTTCGTCGTCTTGCTCTTGCTCAGACTGGTCTTGTGGCGGTGGCGGTGGCGGCGGTGGTTGCTGCTCGTCAGGTGGCGGCTCAATAAAGATCGATCGCGGCACAATCACCAATTCAACCGCTTTCCGCAGATCGTCAGGCGTAACTTCATTGCGTCCTTCTAATGCTGCATGGGCTTTTGCCACTCGCACGGCAAACAGTTCGGCACGATGCCCTTGCACGCCCCCCCGCAGGGATTCTGTGACGAGATATTCGATCTGCTCTGGATTAATCCGAACTTCTTTCAGCCATTCTCGCGCCAGAATGATTTGGGTTTTGAGGTCTTCAATGTCTTCGGCATACTGAGCTAAGAAAGCTTGGGGGGAGTTGGCGTAGTTTGTAGCTTGCTCAACCGCTTGAACGCGATCGTCTAGCCCCAACACCTGATCTGCCGAAAGGGCGATCGCAATTCGATCCAGCAAATGATTGCGCAGGTCGCCTTCTTCGGGGTTGTAGGTGGCAATCAACAACGGTTTGCAGGGATGTTGAAAGCTAATGCCTTCGCGCTCAATCAAGTTGCGGCCTTCGGTGAGTGCTGCCAGCAGCAAATTGGCGGTTTGGTCATCCAACAAGTTCATCTCGTCGATGTACAGCACCCCGCGATGGGCTTCGGCTAACAGCCCAGGCTGAAACACGGTTTCCCCCTGTTTGATGGACTGGCTCACGTCAACTGAGCCTAGCAACCGATCTTCAGTCACCCCTAGCGGAATCTGCACAAATGGAGCCGGAATGACCTGTGTGGGAATTTCAGTGGCGTTACCCAACCTTTCGAGGGTGTCGTCATCCCATTCGCCAGGGTCAACCGGATTGCAATTGAGCGACCCTTCGACAATTTCGATGGGGGGTAAGAGTGCATGTACGGCTCGTGCCATCACCGATTTAGCAGTTCCTCGCCGACCAGCAATCACAACCCCACCTAGGCCAGGGTCGATCGCCGTGAGGAGGAGTGCCAGTTTAATTGCTTCTTGACCAACCACCGCTGCTAAAGGAAAGGCAACGGGAGTGGTGGGGGTACTCAATCCAACCATGAATGCCATCAAATTGTGCTGCAAATCCCAGCATACCAATAGATTTAGTCAGAATTGTTGGAAAAGTATCAGCAGATTTTGCCCAAGCTCTGTTTATTAAGGAGATAAGACAAAATCATTTGACCAAAGGAAGCTAAAACGTCAGACTCTAGGTAGTTATAAATTTGATTTTAGTCGTCGAGTTTGCTTGAAATAACTCTAGGAGAATCAATTTGACCAGGCTGATCGCGATCGCATCTTTAATAATTTCTATTTGGGTCGGTATCTGGGTTGCGCCGGGTTGGGCAGCCGATATCTCAAATGGAGCAAAGGTATTTAATGCCAACTGCTCTGCCTGTCATATTGGTGGTAGAAATGTCGTAATGGCCAATAAGACTCTTAAAAAAGAAGCTCTTGAGAAGTATGGCATGTACTCTTTAGAGGCAATTAAGACTCAGATAGCGAAGGGAAAAAATGCCATGCCCGCCTTTGCTAATCGTTTATCAACGAAGCAAATTGAGGATGTTTCGACCTACGTGTTACAGCAGGCCGAAAGCGGTTGGTAGAGAATTGGGGTTCGACTCTTTAAAGAATTGGTTG
Organism: Leptolyngbyaceae cyanobacterium M33_DOE_097; assembly: GCA_015296075.1. Taxonomy (GTDB): domain Bacteria; phylum Cyanobacteriota; class Cyanobacteriia; order Leptolyngbyales; family Leptolyngbyaceae; genus DSRU01. The sequence continues at coordinate 3,434 of DVDV01000401.1, forward strand.
ACGAACTCGTCGTGTTAAAACCAGATCTTGACGCTTCTCTACATCAAGGGGGCTTCTCATGAAGCCCCCCTTTAAAAATCATTCGTAATGTAGCTGTCAGCCGCGTTGAGCTGATCTCGCTGCGTGCTTTGACAACCATCACAAAACGTAAAGCGTGGTGGTTGTGTTGCTCTAACCCAATCGGCGATCGCAGCGATTTTAAGCTGACCAGGTAGCTACGACTTGTTTAAGCCCAGTCCGTTTTCTTCGGCGTAGCGATTCATAAACCGAATAAACCGATCAAAGTCACTCGGTGATCGCATGATGTAGACTGCCTCAATCGCCTCTGGCTGACCGTTGACAAACTTTGCTTTCACTTCACGGGTCGAGATCTCGCCCTCTTCATCGATCAGGTACATCCCTGTCACTTCAGCGTTATTCGATAAAGCGCTAGGATTTTGGAAGTAGAAGGTTGCGGAACCATTGCTGCCATCTCGCGATCGCGTGATTCTTACATCTGGCACCACATCTTCGTCTACTCCCCGAGAAAATTGAATACGAGCTGGCATAATCCTTCCGTCAGTCCTTAAGTATGCGATCAAGTCATTCACACCATCATACGGAACAGATGTTACTCAGGTAAACCTCCATTGTGTGAGGAGAGGAATTTCTGTGCCAACTGCGGTTGAATTCAGTATCCTTACAAAGACGTATCAGATCGTTGTTTGAGCATCATTACCACGATTGGTTGAGACACTCTTACAAATGACGCGGTTCGGCAGCTCAATCTCCCATTGCATCGGTAATACCAACTGCCATGAATAAGGTGGCACTGTTAGTCGGGGCGAGTCACTACCAAACAGATTTAGGGTTAGACGATTTAGATCAAGGTCTGACTGATTTTCATGCAGCTCTGCAACAAACGAACCCACCGTTTGAAAGTTTTTTGCTCTACAACTTGCCGCGGCTCGACTTACAAGAACAGGTAGAGGCTCTATTTCGGAAGCGCCAACCCGATGATCTGGTGATTTTAGTTTTAACGGGGTATGCCCTAGAAGACAATGGCAACCTCTACTTTTTGCAGACGGATAGCCACGCCGACGGCTCTGGCAAAGTGTGGATCAACAGCATGTTATCAGCGGCGTTTTTGCGTGAAGTGATGGATAGCAGTCCGGCTCGCTACCAACTCGTGATTTTGGATTGTATCTTTCGGCGACATCTCCGGCACACCACAAGCGTTGAGCAGCCAGTCAACTTTCAACAGCTCTTAGGCACCCTGGAACCACAAGATCGGCTGGGAAACGCAAGCCGACGCAGGGGGCACGATCGCATCGTTTTGACGGCCCATACGTTGACGCACCACGTTCCGCCTGCGTTTCAAACTCCGGTGTTGTGGGGCTACTTGCAGTATTTGACGGAAGGTTTGCGGCGCGGTTATGCCGATACAAATCGTAATGGCGTGATCACGATTAAGGAGCTGCACAGCTATGCTCAGCGCAAATTGCGGCAAGCGGCTCCCAGTTTAGAACCCGTTATGATGGGCACGTCTGCGGCACTGGATATCCCATTAACGCGATTTCCTACAGCGCGATCGGCGGTGCAATATGCCCACTTGATTGAGCGTATGCAAAGTCAGGCTGAGATTGATCACGAAAATCGCCGCGTGTTAACGGGCCGCGTTTTTTTAGACGACATGCAGCGAATTTTTGAGCTATCATCCCAGCAGGCAGAGCAGATTGAATTTGATATTCTCCGCCCCCTTTGGGAGTTTTGGCAGCGATTACGAATCTACAGCTACCACCTCTCAAACCTGGCTGCTCAGACCGAGACTTTAGAAGGTATGGAGCAGGCCACGAAGACCTTACAGCAGGCTCTGTATCTGACTGAAAGGCATACTGCCGTGATTGATGTGGCACCGTTTGTGGAAGAAGAACAGCAAAAGCGTGAAACCTATCAAGAGAACCTGGCTCGCTATGAGCAGGCTTTTTTAGCAGCCTTGCTGCGACAGTATCCCATTTCTGAGAGCGATCGCGAAGGGTTAAACCAGCTGCAGGCGATCTTGGGTTTGCGGAATGATGATGTTGAGATAGCTGAGCGCAACATCCTATCGCGGATTCAGCAGTTGGCACAGGGACGCGCTGATGATGACGTGCCGATCGACCCCATCCCCCCCGAAGAGGTGCCAATTGAGACGGTTCAGGTGCAACCGCCTGCGAGTGAAACAGTTCCCCCGGCGAACCCCAATCTTGAGCGCATGCTCGAACATCTGGAGCGCACGGCTCTGCAAAACGAAGGCACGACGCAAAATGTTGTGATTCAAATGACGCCAGAGACTCCAGTGGCACCCGAAACAACGGTGATTCAAACACCGCCAGGAGTTGAGCCAGAGCCAGAGCCAATTCCTCCGATTGAGCGAACGCCACGCCATCGTCCCCCCGATCGTCCCTTTGTTGTGGATTGGTTGTTGCCCTTGCTGCTGATTGCGGGGATTGCAGGCACCCTGGCGGCGGTACTCTTGCCAAATTTACAAAGTTTGCGCTTACCTCAACTTCCTCAAGGCTCAAGTGTTGCGGCCAATCAAATTAATAACCCGAATGAAGCGTTTCGGTTAGGTTTACAAAAGACTTCTACAAACGAATACACCGATGCGATCGCGGCTTACAATCGGGCAATTCAACTCAACCCTGAATTTACAGAAGCTTATATCAATCGTGGTTATGTTCACCATCAACTCGGCGACTTGCCGAATGCGATCGCGGACTATGACCGTGCGATTCAACTGGGGGCGAATACAGCACAAGAAGATATTGCCTTGAGTAATCGCAGTCATGCTTATTTTGATCAGGGTAACTATACTCAGGCATTAACGGATGCTAACACGGTGATTGCTCGCAACCCAACGATGCCAGAGGCGCTGATCAATCGTGCAAATGCCCAAGTTAAACTGACACCGAGTACACAAACCTACACGGCTGCGATCGCGGACTATACGAAGGCGATTAACAGCGCAGCCGAGCGTAGTTTGCCGCAAGAAGTAGCGGCGCGTGCCCATACCAATCGGGGGAATGCGTATTTACTTCTGAATCAGATTGAACGGGCACTTGCGGATCAAAATCAAGCTGTTCAGCTTGCGCCAAATTACGCCGATGCTCACTTTAATCTCGGGTTAGCCAATGCTAAAAAAGGTGACACGACTGCCGCGATTAACAACCTGACACGAGCGGCTGAGTTGTATGGTCAGCAAAGAAATACAGCGATGCAACAAAGAGCCGAAGCTGAAATCAATAAACTGCGTCAGGGACAGCCCAGCACCGCTTTGCCGCCTTCCTAGGCTTGCTGTTTACTACTGTTTGTCACGTAAAAACGTTTCGACACAGCGAGCAAACATCTCAACCCCAATCTGTAAAACGGTTTCATCAAAATCAAACTTGGGATGATGATGAGGATAGGTAAAGTTGAGTTGAGCGTTAGCAGAACCGAGGAAGAAGTAACATCCCGGCACTTCTTGCAAGAAGAAAGACATATCTTCGCCACCCATTGTCTGGCACTTCGGTACAACGCCAGCAGGGGTTTCCACCACTGCTTCTGCAACTGAACGGACCAGATCCGCGATCGCGGCATCATTCACCACAGGGGGATAGAGTTGCCAGTAATCCAAGTCGTAGCGCGCTCCGTGGGCTTCACATATACCCCGAATCACTTCTTCCAAGCGCTTGTGAAAGTAGCCCCGGTACTGCGGGTTGAAATATCGAACCGTGCCCCGCATCCGAGCGGTGTCAGCAATCACGTTTTCAGCCGTGCCTGCGTGTAACTCGCCTACGGTGACGACAGCCGACTCTAGCGGATCGACATTCCGCGCCACAATGCTTTGCAGCATCGTCACGATTTGAGAGCTAACCAGCACCGAGTCAATCGTTGTTTGGGGAATGGCACCATGCCCGCCTTTGCCCAAAATCGTGCAGCGAAAACATTCAACCGCTGCCATCAAAGCTCCCGATCGCACGCCAACCGTCCCAACTGGCAAATAATTCCATAGGTGCAAGCCAATAATCGCATCAACATCCGGTTGCTTGAGTACGCCTGCCTCGATCATGGGTTTTGCCCCACCTGGCCCTTCTTCCGCGGGTTGGAAGATAATTTTGACGGTGCCTGCGTAATCACGGTGCTGAGATAAGTAGTAAGCAAGGCCAAGGGCGATCGCGGTGTGACCATCGTGCCCACACGCGTGCATGTGTCCGTCGTGTTGCGACTTGTAGGGCACCTCGTTTTCTTCTTGGATTGGCAGCGCATCCATATCAGCTCGAATCGCCAATGTCTTACCGGGTCGATTTCCAGGCAAGATAGCCACAACCCCAGTTTTGGCAATTTCGGTTTGATGCTCAATCTTCCACTCACTCAGCTTTTGGTGGATGAAAGCGGCTGTGGCTTCTTCGTGAAAACCTAGCTCTGGCTGTTGGTGAAGTTGCCTCCGCCATTGCACAAGGTCAGGCTGTAAGGCCCGAATGACTGGACGAATGCGGGATAAATCAAGCGTGTGTGGAGTGAGAAGCGTAGAAACCATTAGCCCTTTTATATGTTTAGACTTGACTGGGAACACTAAAATGCAATAGCAATGTGCCGTTCCACCCTTGATTCTGACACTTACTGCCTAGACTTTCCATGTCCGATCTGTTCTCCCTGCCTTTAGGATGCCACCTGCGAGCCGCTCAAGCTGATGACCGACCGATGATTCATAAAATGTTAAGGAATCTTGAACGAGAGCTTTCACCGATGGTTGAAAACTCAGCCTGGGTCGGTTGGGCGATCGCGTTTGGGGTGATTGCGTTGGCGGGTGGTTATGGGGCGATCGTGCCAGGTCTGCGATCTGCTCTGCGATTGCTGGCAGCGCCAACCCTGATTGTGGGCGTTGGTGTCACAGCGGCAGTCTACTACACCCTGCAAACAGACTGGAAACGCTACTGGGTGATTGAATTAGAGGGCAAGTTGATTGCCTGTGCCAAGCTCAATCGCCAGAGTGACTACTCGGTTTTGTATGACGTGTATGTGAACCCTGTGTGGCGGGGTCGAGGCTTAGGTTCCTACCTCGTACAGCATCTGGCACAAGTCGCAACTAAACCACTTTATCTGGCTGCATTACCAGCCCGACTCCCGTTCTATAAACGGCTAGGGTTTGTGACGGTGCCGCCCAATCGTCTGCCATTGATGCTGCAATACGACCTTGGCTTACCAACCCGCCCCGGCATTGTGCCGCTGATTCACCTGTAAACCTGTAAACCTTGCCGTAGCTTTCAACGTTTGCCCCTGGCGGCGTAGCCACTGCCAGTACCGATCGCTAGAAAAGGTCAGACTCACGTCCATAGGCGATCGCCTTTGTAACCGTCGCCTCACCCCACCCGTACTTTCTGTCCGAGATCGAAGCGTCAAACTTACAACCCGTACCGTTTGGCTAGCTACCCATTCAACACCCACCCACACCACCTTGCGGGGGTTGTAGGGGAGTAAGGCCCCTACAAGCGGGGGTGCGGGGGGAAGTCCCCCGCTCCGGCGGCTCCGCCGCCCCCAGATCTCCGCTTCACTCCAATCAAAAGCCCTTTTTTTAGAAAAGTTTTTTCCAACTCCAATACTGCCTAAAGGACTACAGATTTCCTCTTCTGACCCTAGATTAGCCCTGTCCTTAACCCCCGTTTTCGTCGAAGGTTTCGGCATTGGTGTTAAATGCTTAATGACACAACCCGTTCTGGTTTTTTCAAATCTGACAAAGAATAAAAAAGCAGTCACACGGTTTCAGCTCAAAAAGTAAACCCTTGAGCCATTCCTCCGCAACTGTTGAAATCAGCACTTGTTGAACCCTGCTGGCTCGCTACACTAAAAGAGAGTTCGATCTTCTTCTGCCCCTCTGAACTTTTCTTCACCTATGGCGCATCAATTTGACATCCAGGCACCCTTTCAGCCAACAGGTGATCAACCCAAGGCCATTAAAGGGTTGATTAAAAGCATTAACGCGGGTAACCGCTACCAGACCCTTCTCGGTGCAACCGGAACGGGAAAAACTCACACGATCGCCCGTACGATTGAAAAACTCGGTCGGCCAACGCTGCTGCTGGCACACAACAAAACCCTGGCAGCCCAGTTATGTAACGAGTTGCGCGAATTCTTCCCAAATAATGCGGTTGAGTACTTCATCAGTTATTACGATTACTACCAGCCAGAGGCCTACATTCCCGTTACGGATACCTACATCGCGAAAACAGCCTCGATCAACGATGAGATTGACATGCTGCGCCACTCTGCCACGCGATCGCTGTTTGAGCGGCGGGATGTGATTGTCGTCGCCTCAATCAGCTGTATTTACGGTTTGGGGATTCCGTCAGAGTATCTCAAGGCTTCAATTCCCTTGCGGGTGGGCGAAGAAAAAGACCCGCGCCAAATCATTCGCGATCTGGTCTCGGTGCAGTACACACGCAATGACCTCGATCTCGGACGCGGCAAGTTTCGTATCAAGGGCGATGTGCTGGAGATTGGGCCAGCCTACGAAGACCGGATTATTCGGGTTGAGTTTTTTGGCGAAGAGATTGAGGCGATCCGCTACATTGACCCGGTTACGGGCGGCACGCTGCAAAGTATGGATGCGGTGAACGTTTATCCGGCGCGGCACTTTGTCACCCCAGAGGAGCGGTTGCTTGTCGCCTGCGATGCGATCGAGGCTGAACTTAAAGATCAACTCAAAGTCCTGGAAAGCGAAGGCAAGCTGCTCGAAGCCCAACGCTTAGAGCAACGCACCCGCTATGACCTGGAAGTGTTACGCGAGGTCGGCTTCTGTAATGGCGTTGAAAACTATTCTCGGCATCTCGCAGGGCGAGAAGCAGGTGCCCCACCAGAATGTTTGTTAGATTACTTCCCGAAAGATTGGTTGCTGGTAATTGACGAGTCTCACGTTACGATTCCTCAGTTACGCGGCATGTATAACGGTGACCAATCGCGCAAGCGGGTCTTGATTGACCACGGGTTTCGCTTACCCAGCGCCGCTGACAACCGTCCCCTCAAAGCCGAGGAATTTTGGGACAAGGTGAACCAGTGCGTCTTCGTTTCAGCGACTCCGGGCGACTGGGAAATGGAGATTTCTGAGAAAAATGTGGTTGAGCAGGTGATTCGCCCGACGGGGGTGCTCGACCCGGAAGTGTTTGTGCGCCCCACTCAAGGTCAGGTTGATGATCTGTTGGGTGAAATTCAAGAACGGGTGCAGCGGCAAGAACGGGTTCTTGTGACCACCTTGACAAAACGGATGGCCGAAGATTTGACCGAGTACTTTCAAGATCGGGGGGTGCGAGTTCGCTATTTGCACTCTGAGATCAACTCAATTGAACGGATTGAGATTTTGCAAGACCTGCGCGAAGGCAGCTTTGATGTGTTAGTCGGTGTCAACCTGTTGCGAGAAGGACTTGACTTGCCCGAGGTGTCACTCGTTGCCATTTTAGATGCGGATAAGGAAGGGTATTTGCGAGCGGTGCGATCGCTAATTCAAACGATTGGTCGGGCGGCTCGTCACATCAACGGGCAAGCGATTCTCTATGCCGACAACATGACAGACAGTATGGCGAAAGCGATCTCCGAGACAGAGCGCCGCCGCAAGATCCAGATGGAGTACAACGAAAAACACGGAATTGTGCCCCAACCGATCATCAAAAAGTCGAGCAACTCGATTCTTTCCTTTTTGGAGGTTTCTCGTCGCCTCAACTCACAGGAATTAGACAAAGCCTATGAGCATTCCGAAGACTTGTCCCTAGAAGACATCCCTCAACTGATCACTCAGCTCGAAGCTCAGATGAAAGAATCCGCCAAAAAGCTTGATTTTGAGGAAGCGGCGAAGTACCGCGATCGCATCAAACATTTGCGCGATAAACTGCTAGGGCGATCGTAGGTTTAGCCAAGCACGGTTAAGTGGATTCAAAGTGCTTAACTCTTGACATCCCCTGGCGTGTGAGCGACCCAGCCACGTCCGATACTGAGCAGGCAATGGTAGTACACCAATACCTTTACCTGCCGCGATATACTAAGTGACCATGCGTGTCAGCCTTTCCTATGTCTCAAACGATTGACTTTCTTAGCAAACTCAACTCTTCTCAACGGCGTGCTGTTGAGCACTACTGTGGGCCTCTATTAGTTGTGGCTGGGGCAGGGTCGGGCAAGACACGAGCGCTCACTTTTCGGATTGCCAACCTGGTTTTAACTCACCGCGTCGATCCTGAGAACATTCTGGCGGTGACGTTTACCAACAAAGCGGCCCGTGAGATGAAAGAGCGGATTGAGAAAATCTTTGCCGAGCAGCAAGCGCAAATAAAACATGGCAAATCGCTGGATCTGTTGCCAGCCGTTGAGCAGACCAAGCTGCGATCGCAAGCGTATAAGTCTTACACCAAAGACCTTTGGATTGGCACGTTTCACGCGCTTTGTGCCCGCATCCTCCGCTTTGACATTGAGAAGTATGAGGATGCGAATGGTCGCAAATGGACGCGTAGTTTCTCGATTTTTGACGAATCAGACGTGCAAAGTCTGGTGAAGGATATTGTGGTCAACCAGCTCAACCTGGATGACAAGAAGTTTGACCCGCGCTCAGTCCGTTATGCGATTAGCAATGCTAAGAACCAGGGCTGGTCGCCCGCCGATTTAGAACGGGAGCAACCCAACTATCGCGGTCGGGTGATTAGCAACGTCTACGCCATGTATCAAGACGCTCTAGCCGCAAACAATGCGCTTGATTTTGACGACCTGATTCTTAAACCAGTCCAACTGTTTCAACAAAACGAGCAGGTGCGGGCTTACTGGCACAACCGTTTCCGCCATGTGCTGGTAGATGAATATCAAGACACAAACCGGACTCAGTACGACTTGATTCGGCTATTGGTGACGAATGGAGAAGACACCCGCAAGTTTGATAAGTGGGAGTATCGCTCGGTGTTTGTGGTGGGCGATGCGGATCAATCCATTTACTCGTTCCGGGCGGCTGACTTCACGATCTTGATGGATTTTCAGACCGATTTTGGCGATCGCCTACCGGATGACGACACCCGCAGCATGGTGAAGTTAGAGGAAAACTATCGCTCGACTGCAAACATTTTGGAAGCGGCGAACGCGCTGATCGACAACAACACTGAGCGCATTGACAAGGTGCTGAAGCCGACACGCGGCGAGGGAGAAACGATTGAGCTGCATCGGGCTGAAGATGAGGTGGCCGAAGCCGAGTTTGTTGCCGACCAGATGCAATGGTTGTCGCAAAAGCACCCCGAACTCGATTGGGGCAAGTTTGCTGTGTTGTATCGCACCAACGCCCAGTCGCGTGCGTTAGAAGAATCGATTCGGCGGCGCAACATCCCTTACAAAATTGTGGGCGGCTTGCGTTTCTACGATCGCAAAGAAATTAAGGATGTGTTGGCTTATCTACGGGCGATCGCGAATCCGGCTGACACGGTGAGCTTGATGCGGGTGATCAACACACCACGGCGCGGCATTGGCAAAACCACTATTGAATCATTGTTAAAAGCGGCGCAAGAGTTAAATCAGCCACTCTGGGAAGTGATTACCGACGACACGCTGGTGAAAAGCGTGAGTGGTCGCGCGGCTAAAAGTGTGATGAGTTTTGCTCAGATTATTCAACGCTGGCGTGAACAGCTAGAAAATACCCCTGCCAATGAAATTTTGCAGGGCGTGCTGGATGACACAGGCTACGTCGAAGATCTGAAGGCGCAAAGTACGGATGAAGCCGAAGAACGCTTAGAAAACGTGGGTGAGCTTTACAACGCGATTCTTCAGTTTCAAGAAGAGAACGCAGATGACCAGAGCCTGACCGGATTTTTGGCCAACGCCTCCCTGTCTTCTGACCTCGACAACCTGGAAGAAGGCGAGCAAAAAGTTTCGCTGATGACGCTTCACTCCTCAAAAGGATTGGAGTTTCCAATTGTCTTTCTGGTTGGTCTAGAGCAAGGTCTATTCCCCAACTTTCGATCGCTCGAAGACCCAGCCGCGATCGAAGAAGAACGGCGACTCTGCTATGTGGGTATCACTCGTGCCAAGGATCGCTTGTTCATCTCCTATGCGCGGGAACGCAGGCTCTATGGCAATCGGGAACCCGCCAGTGCATCTTTGTTCTTAGCCGAGCTACCGAAAGAGCTATTAAAGAGTAATGTGGCGGGCGCTTTACCGACCAAGTGGACAACGCCCGCGGGGGAGTTTCGCAAGCGCAACACAACAGAGGGCATGAATCGCCCTGGCACCCATGAGGATGACTGGAATGTGGGCGATCGCGTCATCCACCCAGCCCACGGAATTGGGCAAATTACTCACATCTTTGGTAAAGGCGACAAGATCTGCTTCGCTGCTAAATTTGCAGGTGTGACTCAAAAAATTATTGACCCCAAAGTCACCCCAATTCAAAAGGTGGAGTAAGCGGGCTAAGGGCAGCAGAAGAGCATGAGAGGCACACAGGCGGTGCTGCTGCTTTACTGGTCGGTCTGACTGTTTTTCTTCTGCTTGGCTTTCGCCATGCGCTTGCGTTGAGCCGCTCGGACTAATGCTTGCTCAACCGGAAAACCCGCCACAGGCACAACCTGGAATCGGCGTTCTTCTTCGAGCCGTTTGAGTTCGGTGTAATCGACCCAGTGGATGCAGTCAACCGGACAGGTGTCGATCGCCTCTTGAATCACCTCTTCGGTGTCACCGTCTTGGCGCACAACCCGCGATCGGCCATTGTCTGGCTCCATGTAGAAAGTGTTTCGCGCAACGTGGGCGCAATGCTTGCAGCCGATGCAGGTAATCTCATCGACATACACCCCTTTCTGCCGAAACACACCACCCAGCTCTGGCTCAAACCCGGAACGCTCAGGGGCATCGCGCAAAAAGGAGCCTAACTCAGGCTCTAGACCTGAACGAAAGGAGGCTGCCTCCCCCAATTCGTTAGAAGCAGCCTCATGAGAATTTACAAAATCAGACATTACGCACTCCAGCGTTGCAGCACCAGGCGAATGGAACCATCTGCGTTTTGTTGCTGTTCAGAGACTTGGAAACCCTGCTGAGTCGTCTCGGTCAACACGGTGTGGTAAGCATACCGTTGAGTGACTTTGCTGAGAAAGCGGTCAACATTCCAGGTTTGCTTCCAATATTGCAGATCAGCAACTAGCTCATATTCAGTGCCGTTCCACCGGAAGCCGATGTCGTATCCGTTATCTTGCTCAATCGCGACATCTGCCGTTTGAGTTAACCCTTGGTAACCCCGAACTTCACGGGGACCCGACTTCCAATCAACACCAAGGTCAGTAAGAGCGGCTTGTAAAGAAGTAAGGTTACGAATTTGAGTTTTTATCTGGCTGAAATGGGACATAGCAGTTTTTACACAATCAGAGGACAAAAGGAGTAAAAGCTACCACTCGCTGTAAGTAGCACGGGTTTGAACAACAGAAGTTTGATGAGCTTCTTGAGCAAAATATTCAGATGTTGATTCTTGACTGACGACGCGGCCCAACTGCGCCTCGATCGCGGCTGTCACCTCCGTACACGAAGAACCGACAATGCCAGTCACCTTCTCCTCAACGCGACCATCCGGATGAATAATGAACTCTAACGTTTCCATGCTTTCGCGATCGCTAGTGAACGACGAGATGATACGTCAACCAATTCAACAGTCTCAAAATGATTCTGATGCGCCTTACCTGTTTAGCTTACCGAAAGTTGATAAACCTGACAAAATCGTAACAACTTCGTTACGAAAGTATGGAGAGGCTTGGGTGACAACTCAGTTATTTGTCAGTTTCGCTTAACTTGCTAAGGCAGTCAAGCTGAGAAGGGCATAGGTTTAATCGTTACAGAACTTTACTAAAGGCGCATGCAGCCCATTTTTCTTTGAGTCCAGGAGTTATAGGCATCTATTAATAGAGAGATTCAAATGCAATCTTCTAAAACAATCGATGAAAAATAGGGGTGTTACAAATGTCAAACGGTCGAATCTTAAGAATTTTAGTTGCGTCCTCAGGGTAGGTTTACAGCGATAATAATCTCCTGCTTTTAGATTTGGAACAATTGCAAATGGCTCTTACTCAAAATCAACCTGTACCTTCTACCACCCTCTCTTCTGTGACTCCTTACCGTGTGGGCGTGCTTGGTTTTGGTGGCTTGGGGCAAGCAGCCGCTCGTGTTCTTTCCCAAAAGCAAGAGATGCGCTGGGTGGCTGCCGCTGATCACAAGGGTTTTGCGGCTAATCCAAACGGGCTAGATCTAACAAGCTGTGTCGCAACCTATCAAGCTGAGGGAAGTCTGGGTTACTTAGAGACGGATGGGGCACTCAGCCAGGACAGCATTCCCGCATTAATTCGTTCGGCAACAGTTGATGGCTATTTCCTGGCCTTGCCCAACTTGCCCAACACCTTCATGGCGTCGGTTGCCCAACAATTTATTGAGTCGGGTTGGCGTGGGGTACTGGTCGATGCAATTAAGCGAACCAGTGCGGTTGAGCAGTTATTAGCAATGCAAAAAGACTTGGCTGCTGCTGGCATTACCTACATGACAGGCTGTGGTGCCACTCCGGGGTTGTTGACTGCTGCCGCTGCGATCGCCGCGCAGAGCTACGCCGAGATCCACAATGTCAAGATTACGTTTGGGGTGGGCATTGCTAACTGGGAAGCCTACCGCGCCACAATTCGCGAAGATATTGGTCATCTGCCTGGCTACACCGTTGAGATGGCACGTGCCATGACGGATGCAGAGGTTGAGGCATTACTGGATCGCACCGACGGGATCCTCACCTTAGAGAATATGGAACATGCTGACGACATTATGCTGGAGTTGGCTGGTATCTGCGATCGCGATCGGGTGACAGTCGGTGGGGTCGTTGATACGCGCAATCCGAAAAAGCCACTCAGCACCAATGTGCAAGTCACAGGCCGCACCTTTGAAGGCAAGATTTCAACTCATACTTTCACCTTGGGAGATGAGACGAGCATGGCCGCGAATGTCTGTGGTCCGGCTTTTGGCTATCTCAAAGCCGGGATGGAACTGCATCGGCGTGGCATCTATGGCATTTTTACAGCCGCAGAAGTAATGCCTAAGTTTGTTCGATAAGAGGGGCTTGCTTGCCACTTTATGGCTAGAGGAGGAGTTAAAGCAGTAATGCCGCAATTTATGCTTGAGGGCCAAGCTTCTTTGGGCAAGTTTAAGAAAATGCGTCCTGTTTTCTAAAATTTTTTTAGAGAGCTAATTTGCGACCTAATCGGATGTCCGACCTTTGAGAGAAGCCTCTGAGGGGTCGGGCACCATACTGGTTTTTTAAACACCTGGGGGATAATTCTTAGTATGGGTTCGTGTATCTACCCTTGTTACGAATTAACTTTACTTCATGGTTGCGCCACTTCCTTCAGGAACCCTTCTTCGGCAGAAATATGTGATTCAGCAACTGCTGGGTCAAGGAGGTTTTGGACGAACCTACCTGGCAATCGATCAAGAACGGTTTAATGAACTGTGCGTGATTAAGGAACTCACTATTCCTTATCATGATGAAGCAATGATTGCTAAGTCCAAAGCGCTGTTTCACCGAGAAGCGAGTACTCTCTATCAAATTGATCATCCTCAAATCCCCCGTTTTTGGGCTGCTTTTGAAGATGAAAATCGGTTCTTCTTAGTGCAAAGTTACATCGAGGGGCAAACCTATCGGCAGTTGCTCAGCGATCGCCTCAAGCACGGTCGCACCTTTTCAGAAATGGAGGTGTTGCACCTGCTCAATCAATTGTTGCCAGTGCTGAGCTATATCCACAGTTTGAAGGTGGTGCATCGAGACATCACACCCGAAAACATCATTCGCCACATTGCTCAGACAAAAACAACTCCGACCACGCAGCTTCAATCTGAGATCCCAGTCCTGATTGATTTTGGCGCGGTTAAAGAAGCAACGAACCACTGGTTTCTTGCCTCAATGACTACTCGGGTTGGGAAGGTTGGCTATGCCCCACCGGAGCAACTCCAGACTGGGATGGTAACGCCTAGCAGTGATTTATACTCGCTGGGGGCGACCTGTTTAGTGCTATTAACGGGGCAAGAACCGCGTAAGCTCATTGACGGTGAAACGCTGAATTGGCGTTGGGATGCGTGCCGTGGCGTCCGAGATGAGGTGATCATGTTGCTGAATCGGATGCTGGCCGTTTATCCGGGCGATCGCTACCCTGCGGCGGATGCCGTCTTAGCTGATCTACAGCCGTTGCTGGAAACGGTTCACCAACCCGTCAGGCCTGTCATTGCTAAGCCGTCTGTGATCGGTTCCAATCGAGCGACGCCCCGCAGGTCAGACCAACGTGTCTCGCAGCCCAAAAGCAGCAATGAACCACCGTCTAAGCAACCTTACTCAGGTCGCCGTTCATCGCCCTGGCGGTTAGGGGTGATCGCGGCTAGTTTGGCGATCGTAGGGGCAGCTGTTCCCGTGGTTTGGCGACTGCTATCACCGTTGCCAGATAGCGGCGATGCAGTCTGGATATCAGGTCAGAGAGTTCCCCGCTCTGAAATCTCTCGCATTATTGACTCGCAAACCCCACAAAGTCGAGCAGCGTTGAAGTCTCGAACGGGGCCAGTGGTTGTGTTACCAGCGCAAGTGTTAGAGATTCCAGCAGAGCGTGTCTCAACCAACGTGCAGGGCAACCTGGCGGAGGGGCAAGCGCAGCCATATTTGCTGCGCATCAACCAGGGGCAGATTGCAACTGTGAGTTTAGAGGGTGAGCATGTATCGATGAACCTGCTTCGCTCAAACCAGCAGCCAGTGGATAATGCCGCGACTCAAACCCAAAATTGGACTGGTCAGATCCCTGCGACCGACGATTACACGATTCAGGTGAATGGCAAGGGGCAATACGTACTCGAAGTGACAGTCACACCGTTTAACCGCCCCAGCCAAGAACAAACGCAGCGGATTCAGCTGACACAGGGACGCAATGGCACAACCGTGACGGGGCAACTCAATGCCGCTCAGATTCAGCGGTATCTGGTCCGTGCCAAACGGGGACAACTGATGCGCGTCAAACTGTTAGAAGGCAAGGCCCAAATCACAGCGATCGCGCCTTCTGGTCAGCCAATTAATCAAGAGAAGCCAAACCTGACCGAATGGCAGGGCGCTTTACCTCAAGATGGGGATTATGTGATTGAGTTGACCGCTGAACAGCCTGAGAGCTATGCCTTGTTAGTAGAAGTGTATTAACTTGGTTGATTAATTCTTGTTGGTGCGGGTGTTTGCCCCGGATCAGTACGTGATCGTGTTGGCCTCTTTTTTGGCTGCAAATCCCTCTGAGTCGTAAACAGGCGGTTGAGAGGTTCTACTTGCATGCCCTTATCAAATATATTTGCTACCTATTTTCAAAAGAAGTGAACTGCGGTCTTAAGTTTTTACGTTTGCTTTGCAGAAAAATAAGATCACTCACCTTTCATCGTCATCCTCTAGCAGCGCGCTGTCAAGTCTTTTAGTGCCCTCCAAAAAAGCAGCCGTTTGTCAATAGCAAAGTCTCAAGCTGCGGTTAAGGCTTAAGTGCTTGACAAGAGTTCTCAGTTCCACTAACTTCCTTATTAGTAATGAATTTCAATAACGAAGGGGGCGATCGCCTTTCGCTCGCCTTTTTTGATGCTTAGGAATAGGAGTCACACTGACAGCAATGAAAATTTCTCGTCGCGTTTTTCTCGGCTCTGGTGCGGCTACTGCTGCGATCGCCCTCCACGAGTTGACAAAGCAATCCTCCGTCTTTTCTCAATCAAGAGTTCTAAATCTGTATTCGGCTCGTCACTACGATAGCGACAATGCGCTCTACGAAAGCTTTGAAAAGAAAACAGGCGTTAAAATTCGTCTGATCGAAGCCGAAGCTGACAAGCTAATCGAACGGATCAAGAGTGAAGGAGCCAATAGCCCTGCGGATGTGCTGATCACGGTCGATGCAGGCCGCTTGGCACGTGCCCAGGAAGCTGGTATTTTGTTGCCCGTCACCAACTCTGCTATTTTGCGACGAGATATCCCTGCCAATCTGCGGGAGCCAGGGGGACATTGGTTCTCGTTCTCAAAACGGGCACGAGTCATCGTCTATAACAAAGACAAAGTCAAGCCCAGCGACTTGTCAACCTATGAAGCGTTAGCCACTCCCGCTTGGAAAGGTCGGGTGATTTCTCGCTCCTCCAGCAGTGTCTATAACCAGTCACTCACAGGCTCGGTTTTAGCTGCACACGGCGAAGACCAGACTGAAGAGTGGATCAAGGGCTTAGTCGCTAACTTTGCCCGCAAACCCGAAGGGAATGACACAGCCCAGATTAAAGCGGTTGCTGCGGGAGTTGCCGATGTGACATTTGTAAACACCTACTATGTCATTCGCCTTGCCAAGTCAGACAAGCCCGAAGACCAGGAAGTGGCTAAGAAAGTTGGCATCTTCTTCCCCAACCAAACAGGCGCAGGGAAGTTAGGTCGCGGAGTCCACGTTAATGTTAGCGGTGGGGGCGTTGTTAAGACCTCTAAGAATCCCGATTTAGCGGTTAAGTTTCTTGAGCATCTGATTAGCCCTGAAGCGCAAGCCATCTTTGCAGGTAGTAACTACGAATATCCTGTGTTGAAGGGGGCAAAGCTAGACGAAACCCTGGCTAGCTATGGCACTAACTTCAAGGAAGATCAAGTCAATGCTTCTATCTTTGGTAAAAACAACGAAGTCGCATTAAACCTGATGAACCAGGGCGGTTGGGCTTAATTCAGCTTTAGCTTAATTCTTTTGTAGTAGAGATTCCTGAAAGGAGGGGTATAGCATCTATATCCCTCTATTTTTATATTCTGAACTTCTACCAATCATGTCTTTCGGCTTATATAGGGTCTGTTGAGATCCTAATATCATGGCTTTGACATTAAGCACTCAATACGATGTAAGCCAAATAGACTGGGCTTTGTCTTTATCTCTATCAATCTAATAAAAAATAATGGTTGCTAAACTGACTGCCATTCCAATGATGAGGATTTGGAGCGTAATCACTTCAATTAGAAACTTGATTGGCTGCCAGTTTGAATTCATTAATCTACAACCCTTAATAATCCTTGGCGCAGACGGTCAAACACGACACGGATCAACCCCATTTCTTCTGCGTTGTTAGTCGTTAAAGTTAAGAGCAAGCGTTGATCTTGGCGAGTAATTTTGCGAGAAACGAGGATGTGATCGACAACGTCTTTGAGAGAAGAACAGCTGGTTAAGGTTGGGCTTTCCATAGGTGAGTGGGGGAACTCGACACTGTTAGTATCCCGCGATCGCCCTGGATATTAGGTGACTGATAATGACCAAAAGGTGTGACATTTTCGGCAAAGCTGGGTGAGTGAAGTCACATAACTGAACAACGGCCCAATTGCTGAACTTATCTCCAGGAAACAGCGTTACTTGCCGACATCTTAGTTCCCCCTTGCTAAAAATCGGGTGTAGTTTCCAGATATTTTTAGGTTGCCCACTTGTGATCGCTTTCTTCCAGTCAGACAAAATTCAACTTTCCGATGAGAGCCAAAACCCTTGCTGTCTATCATCAACCCTGGCTCAGCAACCGTGTCAAAGCCTGCACCACCTGTTGCGCAGAGCCACTAAAAAAAGTGGGGTTAATCGTGTCAGCCGTATCTGTCGCTCGATGATAGTGAGGATTACGCAGGTAGGACGTATCTGTTACCATCACTGCCCCAATGTTTTGTGCCCAAAACGGCGCGTGGTCGCTGCGCAGCACATCGGGCGTTAGCAACCCCTTGTAGGGGATCGGCACCGTCAAAACAAAGGGTTGATTGGGCAAATTGGCAAACGCCTGGAGCAACTCAGGATGCTCTTGATCGCCAACAACGGCCAGAAAATCGCCGCGATCGCTCAGCATGCTAACGGGAATCCCCTCTGGATATTTTTGACAGCCGGGTTGGTTGCAGGTGTAACCTATCATTTCTAAATTGATCACCCCCGCGATCGCTTTCACTCGGTCAGCTTGGGCAGTAAAGGCAATGCTGCCCAACAAACCCCGCTCCTCCTGGTCAAAAAAGACGATTTCAAGCGTACGGCGCGTCGTTGACGTGGCAAATAAGCGGGCAATTTCAAGTGCTGCGGCAACCCCTGTCGCGTTGTCATCGGCACCGGGACTGCCTAAAAAGGAGTCGTAATGGGCCACAACGAGAATTTTTTGCGCCGTGGGATCAGCACCCGGTCGAGTTGCAATCAGATTTACGCCGCTTTTGCCGAAGGCTTGCGTTTGCGTCTGCCAGCCATAACTTTTGAGCGCCTGGGTGAGATAGTCTCTCGCTTGTTGGCGATCGCGATCAGTATGGCGCTCAAAGCTCAAAGCTTCTAAATGACGCAGCAGCTCTGGTTGAGACACTTTTGGAGCAATTGGCATCACCACCGTCGTGGAAGGTGCAGGACTGGGTGTTTGCTGAGCCATTGGCATTGAAAGCTGGGGAGGCAATTCTTGGCAGGCTGAAAAGATTAACAGCACCGCCAAAAGAACACCTACCATCAGCGATCGCAGGAGTTTACGCGGCATCATGCTCAACCTTGAACACGTTGGCGTAAAGGCTCGCCGTGACCTGCTGACCTTGTTGCGTCAGAGATAGATATTTCAACGCCGGCAAGATGTAGGGGTAGACACTCTTCCAGAAAAATTGGGCATAGCTGCGCCGCAAATCACCTGGATTGCGATATCCCAAAACGCGATTGGTGCCTGTTTCTTCAAACTCATAGAACAGGGCCGAAATTTTTCTTAAGTAGCGAGGATCGCTCATTTGTCCGATCAGGTCAGAGGCACGCACTAGCCCAGGATAGTTTGTAATATCCTGGTGATCTTCCTTCGCAGGAATGGGAAACCGAGTTAACTCAATATTCTTCTTGATGACTTCGGTATCGATCAGTTTGTGCCCATAAAACCGCTCGTCGATAAAGAGTTTGCCGCGATCGACATGGTAAACCGTCAAGGCTGCATCCGTCGCCCCAGGTGGTAAGCTCACTTTTTCTCCACCTACCCCGGTAGCACAAATATTGCCCCGGTCTTCGCGGCAAACACCCCGCACATAGCCAATATCATGACAGGCCAGCGAGATAATAAAGTGCAGCCAGTCGTCAGGGCTAACGCCCCCTTCACGAATGTGTTTGCCGCGCAAAACCTCTTGCCCAACAAGCACAACTAAGATTGTGTGTTCAATATCGTGGTATAACGCATCACTATTGGCGATATTCTCCAATGCCATGCTGCCTGCCCAGGCAATGATATCAGCATAGTCGGCTTTGAGGTTGCCATAGGTGCGGTGATACCCGGCTTTAAGCTGTTGCACAAAGGCATCAATCAAAATTTCGGTTGCATTAAACATAGAGGCTTCCTCCTCCACCGATTAAGGGGGGTATTGCGGGGTCAGAGCCCACACCTCCTACTATGCCGATTTTGATGGGTGCCAGGGGTGATATTTTCAAGCAAAAACCGTGATTTTTAGAGGGTTTTAGCGTGATCTTGAGGCGTTTCACATGTGATACTTCTGAGATCGCGCCATTGATCACTGTCACTGACAGAAGGCTACACCCTAGAAAGTTCTTGTTCCTGAAGGGATTGCCAGCCAGCGGCCCAAATCTCCTGATCCTTCAGTAATTTGGCATTGATCCACAAACGCACTTCGGGATCGCAAGCTGCCACAATTTCAGCAAAAACCCAGTTTCCTTTGTTTTTGCGGTTTACGACTTGAAAGTGGCGCCAGCCATCAATTTTTTGGCAGGCCGTCCATTTTGAGCCAACGAGATGAGGAAATTTTTGTTTGCGCGCCATGATTGAGTCGTTAAAAGTGCAAGATGAAAAATATTACCGGACAGCAATCGTACAACTTATTTGTCACTCACTGTTAATTGGCGACAAATTCTGATTGCAACCGTCGTAATTCAGAAAAGATAGTGGGTGATTGAGATGAGAGCGAAGCAGTATGCCCGCTTGACTACTTATCCGTTCTTACTCTCTCTTTATCCGGCCCTTGTTAGGGTTCCCTCATTTTCTCAGATCTACCCATTTGCTGAAGCGCGATCGCGCAATCAAAAAGGTCGCGTCAGAGGATAATTCAGAGCAGAAAATTAGCCTTAAACTCTCTTCTCTAAATTGCTCAAAGACCTGGCTCCGAAGTGTTACCCATGTTAGGTTAGGTCTGCCCTTCACGCCCAGTGCAATGGAATTTTTTACCATTTTTGTTGCCAGCCTCATGACACTAATCTCACCAACTGGCACCGTTGCTGATCAAGTTGCACAGCGCACTATCCGATCGCAATTTGCCGAAGTTGAAGCGTTACAAGTCCGCATCGATAACGCGCCTGTACACCAGTTTTTGCAAGGTCGCGTCGATCGCATTCGGATTGCTGGCAAAGGCTTGTTTCCCCTCAAGGAAATTAGGATTGACGAACTGCAAATCGAAACAGACCCGATTGACGTTGATTTTCGCCGCAAGGGCAGAGTGAAACTGGCACGCCCACTCAACGTAGCGAGTCGGGTTGTGTTGACCGAAGCGGATCTCAATCGGGCACTCGCGTCTCCAACAGTGACAAACTGGTTGCGACAAGTGGGCAGTCGGGTGGTTGTCGGCGATCGCAATGCTCGACGTGCCCAGCGGTTTCAATTTCTGACGCCAAAGGTGCAGTTTCAGGGCGATCGCTTGCGCTTTCAAATTTCCTTACAAGAGGCGGATGACCCGGCTCGCCTTGATATCAGCGTTGAAACTGGATTAGCCGTTGATAACGGGAGGCAGTTTCGACTCGTTAACCCCCAAGTGTGGGTAAATGGGGATCCCGTGTCTAAAGAAGTGGTTGAAACCCTGACCAATGGCTTACCTGAGCGGACGAACTTACAAAAGCTAGAAAAGTCTGGCATTTTGGCACGGGTGCTGAGGCTACAAATTCAACCGGGCAAACTTCAGCTCGAAACTTTTGCTCAGGTTCAGAGTCTTGACTTCCGTAACAAAGACTAAAGCGGCTTGCTGGAATATTGACGAGATTCTAACCCGATCTGGAGTCGCAGAATAGGTCTCTGTAGTTACCCTGGAGTCAGTCACATTTGTTTTAAAGCGGGTTCTACCCCCCAAAAAAACGGGCTGATCTGTTTTGGTCAGTGGTGGATGAAGACCTATGGGGAAACAGCGGCAGCGTAGCAACACAGGGGCGACCATTTTTGCTCAACTAACGCATCAATTTCGAGCAGGGATGCGACGGGTTTGGCAGCATCGCGTCATTCGCGCGATCGCCCTGATCCTCGGCGTGTGTCTCATTGTGCGGGGCTTGCCTTACCTGGTACCGATTCGAGCCAGTGATTTAGCACGAAACCAACAGGCGATCGCGTTTGTAGACCGCAGTGGTCTACCACTTGGCACGATTCTAACCAGCGACCAAGAACATGCAGTTTCAGTCCCGCTGAGCCAAATTTCGCCGCACTTTCAAAACGCCATCATTGCCGCTGAAGATGGTCGGTTTTATCAGCATGGGGCGTTAGATCTGTGGGCGATCGCCCGCTCTTTAAAGGAAGCGATCGTCGCCAAGCAGGTGATGAGCGGAGCTTCAACCATCACGATGCAACTGGCCCGGATGATTGACCCCGCCCCCCGCACTCTGACGGGTAAGCTGCGTGAAATCTGGACTGCCTGGCGATTAGCGGCGGGCATGACCAAACCCGAAATCCTTGCGGCCTACAGCAACCGCCTACCGATGGGCAGCAATATTTATGGGATTGAAGCGGCCGCTCGGATCTACTTTGGAGTGCCTGCCAGTGATTTAAGTGTGGGCCAGGCCAGCCTCTTAGCCGGAGTGCCCAACGATCCTAATCGGCTCAACCCATACACCAGTTGGTTAGCCAGCCGAGAACGACAGACTTATGTGCTGTCAGAGATGGTTAAGGATGGCTACCTCACACAGACCCAAGCACACCAAGCAGAGCAAGAAACCATTACTTTGCAGCCGCGACAACAGGGTATTTTTGCCGCACCCCATCTGTTGTTTTGGTTAGCAGGAAAACTCCCCGGCAGCACCACGTCGCTCCGCACGACTTTAGATCGTCCCCTGCAACAGTTTGTCGAAGCGCAAATGAAGCAGGTGTTAGCCCGATTAGCGCCGCAAAATGTGCAACACGGAGCTGCGATCGTGCTGGATAACCACACGGGCGATGTGCTGGCCTATGTTGGTTCGCCTGACTATTTTGCTGATGACCAACTGGGGCGCAACGATGGTGTGCAGGCACTCCGCCAACCAGGTTCGGCGTTGAAACCGTTTCTCTATCAACTGGCGATCGCAAATCGGTCGATTCAGCCCACCACAATTCTGGCGGACGTGCCAACCCGTTACGCGATTCCGGGGGCAAAGTTGTACACGCCAGCCGACTATAACGAGAAATTTCAGGGGCCAGTACGGGTGCGGGTAGCTCTGGCGAATTCGCTCAATATTCCGGCGGTGCGAGTGTTAGAGCAAGTTGGAGTTGCCGCTTTCTTGGAAAGATTACATCAGCTAGGGTTTGCCCATCTTGACCAGTCAGCTGATCACTACGGCTTAGGGTTGGCGTTGGGCAGTGGTGAAGTGAGCCTGTGGGAAATTGCTCACGCCTATCAAACAATGGCTCGTCAAGGATCCGCGATCGCCCCCTATGTTGCCTGGGCAGAACCTAAAGATTCGGCTTGTCAAGTAACGGTTGTGCGGTGCGGGGGCGATCGCGCAATTGCCGTTCAGCAAGCCACACAACCAGGCCATTCTGAGTTTTCGGCGGCGAGTTGGGCATTGGTCACAGACATGCTCAGTGATCCCTATGCGCGGGCCAAAGCCTTTGGTGTGAATTCTCTCCTCAGCTTGCCATTTCCGGCGGCGGTCAAGACGGGCACTTCTTCGGATTTTCGCGATACCTGGACAATCGGCTTTACCAAAGACTATACGGTTGCTGTTTGGGTGGGGAATTTTGACGGTTCCCCAATGCGGCAAGTTTCGGGTGTGACAGGTTCTGCTCCCCTCTGGAACCGGATTATGATCCATTTGCATGAAGGTGAGGAACCCAGTGCTTTTCCGCTGCCTGCTGAGCTGGTCAAACGTCCGATTTGTGCGATTTCGGGTGCGCGTCCAACTCCGGCTTGCCCAACCGTCGTCGAAGAATATGTGTTTCAAAAAGATTTAGCCGCTTACGAAACCCAGGCAGATCCGTTCTATCCCATTGTCGCGGATGGCAATGGTGGCACGACTCAGCGTCTGACCTTGCCTGCCGAGTATGCAGAATGGTTAGCGCAACAGCCAGATCAGACGGGCGATCGCGCGCTCCAGATTCTTTCCCCCCGGAATGGCGATATCTTTTTGCTCGAACCGACTCAAGGTACGCGCAACTCTGCCCAAAAGCTGGAGTTTCGACTGGTGGCTGCAACTCAGCAACCGATTGAATGGCAGCTCAACGGACGGGCGATCGCGACTCAGGCGCACTCCAGCTTAATGTGGAACCCAAGCCCCGGCATCTGGACGTTGCAGGTTAAGCAGGGAGATGTAACCGATACGGTACGGTTTGAGGTGAGTTACGCGACCCAACGGCAAGAGCGGCGCGGGTTTTCCTATGGGCAGGGGGAAGAGAAGTAGAAGGAAAAGATTAGGAGTTGAGTTACTAAGCAGAGGTCTAGGTGCGAGCCTGTTTGAGTAACTCGACCATCTCGGTCTGCTTGTTATCGGCGGCCCAGATCAAGGCTGTCCAGTTGTTTTGGTCTTTAGCGTTGAGGTCTGCGCCATGTTCTAGCAGCAGGGTGGCGGTTGCGATCGCACCTTTAGCAGCGGCGGCCATCAGTGCTGTCAGACCAAATTGGGTTGTGGCGTTGAGGTTCGCTCCATTGGCCAGGAGGGCTTGCAAAATTTCGGTTTGGTTGGCAGCAGCGGCCTCCATCAAGGGTGTCCAACCGTCGGCATCGGTGCCATCAGGGTCTGCACCATGTACTAGAAGCTGGTTAATCGCTGGCAAATTACCCGTTTCAGCCGCGAAAATCAGGGCAAGCTGACCGTCTGCATCGACTGCGTTGGGGTTACTGCCAGCTTTCAGTTCAGATTCTAAACTTGCTAAATCTTGGTTTTGGATCGATTGAATCAGCGAACTCATACGCAAAAAAGGGGAATACGAGAATCAAGCCGGATCATACTGGCGGCGATTGTATTGTATCCACACTATGCAAAAATCGGAGTCATGCAACAGCCGATTGATATTCTCATTTTGTCGAATGGGCCAGGTGAGTTAGCAACCTGGGTCAAGCCTGTAGTGCGTGAGTTGCGTCAGCAGTTGGGCGACGATCGCACTCAGGTTCGCATCTCTGTGGTGCTATCTCCCTGTGCTAATGCCAGCGGTCGAGAAGCGGCGATCGCACAAAGTTACCCCGAAGTGGATCGGGTGCAGGCCGCGAGTGATTTCTTTCCCTTTTTGGTGTGGGGCAAAACGGCTGACAATTGGGATTGGCGCAGTCAAGGCGTGGTTTTGTTTTTAGGCGGTGATCAGTTTTTTCCGGTTGTGATTGGCAAACGGCTGGGCTATCGCACAGTCATTTATGCTGAGTGGGAAGCCCGTTGGCATCGCTGGGTAGACCACTTTGGTGTGATGAATGACCAGGTAATCAACCATGTTAAGCCGGAGTTGCGGCATAAGTTTGCGGTGGTGGGTGACTTGATGGCCGAGGCAGGGCAGGTGGCCGATGGTGAGAAAACAGCGCACAATGATGCGCCCCTGATCGGCATTCTTCCCGGTTCTAAAGCGATGAAGCTGGTCTTAGGGATGCCACTCTTTTTGGCGATCGCGGAGCATATCAAGGCGGCTTATCCCAACGCACGGTTTGCGATTCCGGTTGCACCCGCTCTTTCTTTCGAGGCTCTGGCCGCATACGGCAATCCCGCACAGAATGCCATCATTCGCAAGTTCGGCTGGGCAGAGGTTGAGTTGGTCAAACCGACAGGGGCGGATGCCTACCTCAAAACAGGCAAGGGCTTGCACGTTGACTTGTGGCGCGAGTTTCCAGCTTATGCGCGGTTGTCTGACTGTACTTTTTGTCTGACAACCGTGGGGGCAAATACAGCCGAGTTAGGCTCTCTGGGGGTGCCAATGTTTGTGATTTTGCCGACGCAGCAGTTAGATGTGATGCGGGCGTGGGATGGCATTCCGGGCCTGCTGGCAAACTTGCCGGGAGTGGGTTCAACCTTCGCCAAAATGATCAACCGGCGCTTTTTGGCAAAACGAGGCTTATTGGCTTGGCCAAATATTTGGGCAAACAGCGAAATCGTGCCCGAACTGGTTGGCGAACTCGACCCCAAAGAAGTTGCAGATCAGATCGTGACCTACCTCAACCAACCTAAACAATTGGAAGCCATGAGATCTCGCCTGCGCCAAGCCAGAGGTACTCCCGGAGCTGCCCAAAAGCTGGTTCATCTGGTCAAACAGGCAGTCTCTCAATGATCAGAGAATCGATCTGCTTTGTTGAATCCGCCATAACAACATCAAGCTACACCAACTGCCGCGATCGCGGCTTCCAATGCGATCGCTACATGCGTCCAATGCGTCCCACCCTGACAGAAGACGACGTAGGGTTCGCGCAGGGGGCCATCGGCAGAAAACTCAGAGGTGCTGCCATCAATGAAAGTGCCGCCTGCCATCACCAACTCGCTTTCATACCCTGGCATCTCGGCGGGTATCGGCTCCAGGTAAGACCCAATCGGAGAATGCTGCTGAATCGCCTTGCAAAACGCAATGATTTTCTCAGGGCTACCCAGCTTGATCGCCTGAATCACATCACGGCGAGGATCCATCGGTGCTGGATTGACGGGATACCCCAACTGCTCAAACACATAGGCGGTGAGATGGTTTCCCTTCTTCGCTTCCCCGACCATCTGTGGGGCCAAAAACAAGCCCTGAAACAGCAACCGATTCTGATCGAAGGTTGCCCCCCCGGAACTGCCAATTCCAGGAGCGGTGAGCCGACAGGTTGCCAACTCGACCAGATCTTCGCGGCCTGCCACATATCCCCCAGCGGTGGCGATCGTCCCACCTGGATTTTTAATCAATGAACCGGCCATTAAATCAGCTCCGACAGCTGTTGGTTCTAACGTTTCAACAAACTCGCCATAACAATTATCGACAAAGCAAACTGTATCTGGATTTTGTTGCTTGACCAAATGGATGATTTTTTGGATATCTGCGATCGCTAAACTTGACCGCCAGGAATAGCCACAGGAGCGTTGAATCAGCACCATGCGCGTTTCGGGTTTCACAGCAGTTGCTAACAAGTGCCAGTCCACTGTGTCAGAATGTGAAAGAGCAAGTTCGCGATAACGGATGCCAAAGTCTCTTAAAGAGCCTTGATTACTTCCGCGCTTACCAATCACTTCTTCTAATGTATCGTAGGGGGAACCAACGACTGCCAATAGCTCGTCACCCGGACGCAGCACCCCATACAGTGCACAGGCGATCGCATGCGTTCCTGAAACAAATTGCACTCGTACTGCAGCTGCTTCGGCTCCTACAATTTCTGCAAAAACTTGGTCTAAAACTTGCCGCCCCAAATCACTATGCCCATAGCCAGAAACCCCGGCAAAATGGTGCGTTCCAACCCGGTGATTGCGGAAAGCTGTTAAAACTCGGCTAAGATTCTCCTTGACCTGAGTATCAATACCAGAAAAAATTTGAGATAGTGCCTGCTCTGCTTGCTCAATTAAGCGATTACTTTCCATCTGTTGTCGTTTAGGGCGTAGGGCGCATGGGTGCTCACTTAGGTTTCAAGGGTTCTCACTCGAAACCGCTGACTGAGCGAATGTGTATTGTCGCTTAGAACAGGCACTCTGATCCACATTGAGATGAATGAATGACTACTGCAACCCATAAAACTCTTCCACTCGACTGGTCGGTCATAATTTTCATGACCGCAATTCACCTGATTGCCTTGCTGGCATTTTTACCAGGTAACTTTAGTTGGTCGGCTGTATTTTTGGCCCTGTTTTTACACTGGGTGACAGGCGGCTTGGGGATCACGCTCGGTTGGCACCGTTTGGTGAGTCACCGCAGCTTTCAAACCCCCAAATGGTTAGAGTACCTCCTGGTATTTTGTGGCACGTTGTCGATGCAGGGAGGCCCAATTTGGTGGGTGGGTTTGCACCGCCATCATCACCTCTACTCTGACCAGAACAATGACCATCATGATTCTAATAAAGGTTTCTGGTGGAGCCACATGGGCTGGATGATGCGCGACGTACCTGCCGAACATGAAATCGATCGCTTTACAAAAGATATTGAAAACGACCCAGTTTACAAGTTTTTTGATGATTATTTTTTAGGCATTCAGGTTGCGTTGGCTGTCGTGCTTTACCTGATTGGTGGTTGGTCATTTGTACTGTGGGGCGTTTTTGTGCGTCTGGTTGCGGTTTACCACTGCACCTGGTTAGTTAACAGTGCCACCCACAAGTTTGGCTACCGCACCTATGAGTCAGGCGATCGGTCTACAAACTGCTGGTGGGTCGCTCTACTGGCTTATGGTGAAGGTTGGCACAATAACCACCATGCGTTTCAATACTCAGCCCGACATGGCTTGAAGTGGTGGGAAATTGACATGACCTGGATGATGATTCGTCTGTTGCAGATGCTCGGTTTAGCTACCAAAGTGAAGTTGGTTGAATCTAAATAAGTAACTCATTCACAACATCCAAAAGTTACTGAAGTAAATGTTTTAGCTCCTCAGAATCTTAAAGATTCTGGGGAGTTTTTGTAGTGGTTTGCATTTGTTCCATGGTGACCGCTTAGGTGAGTGACAAAGTATCTGAGAAGTGTTGTAGATTCTGGAGGCTTCCCTCAAATTTTCTCCATCGCAGAACTGTAACTTAAAGTCTCTCTTGTGAGAGTGAAGATCTAGTTTAGGACTGAATTTCTTAACTTTTAAGAGATCCTTTAATACTTGAAAGAGCCTGGAGAAGGTGAATTAATTCAAAGTTTCAATGAATTTAACAGCAATTGAAGCTGTACCTAAAGGACAAAAATGGGTGAGAGTAAAAGCTATCGTTTTCTTATGGGGTTGCCGTCTTATCAGAGGTTGCTGTTAGCCCCTTATTTCTTCTTGAAAACGAGCGTATGCTATCCATTTTTGCGCTGGCATAGTCTGTGATTGGATATAGATATTGATATTGTCTGAACTAAGGAACCTGGTGATGCGATGAATCGTCTAATCAAATATTCCGATTAACTTTGAGAGCGCCCTTTGTCGAACTCTAGTTTGTTAATCTAAAAGTCCTCTTAAACCTGGTTTTCTATGCTGATATATAACAAGTTTGAGTTGGGTCTTACCGCATTCAAATAACCAATAGCGCTACTTGCGCTTCGCGCGTCAATATAAGTAGCTGGGTACAATTAAACTACGCCGACTGAGGGAATGGAGCGGTTAGCGATGCTGAGTCGAATTTTGTTGAAAGTAGGTTTTTTAGCAATTATCGACAGCCTTTTGGGGAAATTGCTAAACCTGCTCTCTAAACAGGGAAATTGATCGTGTAATCCACGTTGGCTTAGGGGCTCATCACCTGATTCAATTTACCAAGGAGTGCGCTCAAGGTAGGGAGGCGTCGTCGTTCTCTCGCAACGACTCAAAGATCGCTCAAACTTCTCCTCTAGCGGCTCTAAGTATGGTTGTTTTGAGGATGTGAAATGACGATTGATCGAGAAGTGGGGTCTATCTTCCCCACATTTTCAATTATTCTTGAGACAGAAAACCTAACAAATGCTGACATTCGAGGCTTGGAGCGATCGCTCAATTGCTTAGCCCGACAAACCCCTGCACCGACTAACGCTAATGAAGTCTTTTTGATCGATAGTGGTGATACGCCGCGTGAGCTACTCAAGATACTCTGCCAGAAGTTTGATTGGCTGCAAGTGTTAACGGTGCGACCTGGCACCACGTACTATCAGGCAAAGATGGTAGGCGCTGAGCAGGCAACGGGTGAAGTTATCGTCTACTACGACTCTGATTGCTTATATAACGATAATTGGCTCTCCTTAATCCTTCAACCTTTCACCTTGGGGAATGAGATTCAAATTGTGGCAGGCGAGACAATGACGCTTGGCAGGGGCCCTTATGGTACCGCAATGTCACTCGTCTACATCTTTCCTCAATTCACCCACGAGACTGAGCTAACAACCACTCGACACTACTTTCTCAATAACGTTGCGTTTAGACGTGATCTCTTACTGCGTCACCCAATTCCGACCGATTTACCGCTTTACCGGGGCAATTGCGTCGTTCATGCGCATGACTTGACGCATCAGGGTTACACCATTTGGAAACAACCCCTTGCAAAGACGTTGCATGCTCCTCCAAATGGCTTTTCGCACTTTCTGTGGCGATTTTTGTTAATCGGTTATGACTACTACTGGCAAAAAGAGATTCTGCGCGATCGCTACACTCCTGCACGTTCTGCGCGAAAGGCTCCGTCAAAGCGTGTGAAGGTTCCGGGTGCAGAAAGCAAGTTAGGCGTTTTTCGCGATCGTGTCCAGAAAATGCTCATCAACAACCCGCGACATATGTTGTATCTTCCACTAGCGTTACCAATTACGCTGGTTGCGGCGCTATTGATTTATGTTGGGTATTTAATGACGCAAATGAACCATAAATTCTTGTTGACGACCTACAATCAAATCCTGGGTGAGGCTTAGTAGGAGTTCAACTGGGTGATTTTATACTTGAATGTATGACGACAAGTGACTTGTTGGATTCAGACACAAAGACTGCTCTTCTACATGAATTTGTAAAGTATCAACCGCTAGATAACTTCAAACAACTAGGTTAGTCGATCACGGGATGACGGGGGGATATGATGCTCTTGTCATCCTTTTCCTACAAAAGCCGCTTCAAAATTCAGGTAGGGTTGCTCTATCAAGAGTTGGCTCTCTCTACGCTTCTCTGTCGCTGTCTTTTCAGCCTATTGTAATTACTTGTACGTTATTGCCAAACCGATGCCCAATTACCCTTCCATCGTGATTCATCAGAAAAAAATTGATGCTATCAAACGGTTTCACCCCTGGATTTTTTCGGGTGCTTTAAAGACACAACCTGATGATTTACCGGATGGCGCTGTTGTCGAAGCCTATAGCCAAGCGGGTGAATATTTGGCAACTGGCTTTTATACAACTGGTAGCATTGCCATTAAAATTCTGTCGTTTGAGAAAGTTCACGACGTTCGCACCCTGATTGTTGAGCGCATCCAGCAAGCGTATGCCTTACGAGAGCGGCTGGGTTTCACTCAAGAGGGCAGCACCAACTGCTATCGTCTCGTTAACTCTGAAGGCGATCAACTGCCAGGGTTAATTATCGACTGGTACAATGGCACAGCCGTTTTACAAGCTCACGCGCTGGGCATCTATCAACTGCGCGACGCGATTATTGATGGGTTACAACAGGTCTATGGCAGTGACCTAAAAGCCGTGTATGACAAGAGCGCTGCTACGCTTGGTAAAAAAGCCCGGACTGAAGTACAAAACGAGTATTTGTATGGTGCTAAAACAGAAGGGATTGTTTTAGAAAATGACCACCGTTTTTTAGTCGATTGGGAGACGGGACAGAAAACGGGATTTTTCCTTGATCAGCGCGAAAATCGAAAGCTGCTGGGTCATTTTGCAGCCGATAAAAAAGTGCTAAATGCTTTCTGTTACTCAGGCGGGTTCTCGGTCTATGCGATCGCCGCTAATGCCAAGGTTGTGCATTCGGTTGATAGCTCAACTCGTGCGATCGAAGGGCTAGAAACAAATCTCCAGCTCAATCCTGCAACCGACACGCAACACATCACCTACGCAGAAGACGTGTTTACCTTCTTAAAAGACTGCGATAGTGACTATGACGTGATTGTGCTTGATCCGCCTGCATTTGCCAAAAGCTTATCGGCGCGACATCAAGCGATGCAGGCTTACCGACGCCTCAATTTACAAGCTTTTTCAAAGCTCAAAAAAGGAGGGATTTTATTTACCTTCTCTTGTTCTCAGGTTGTTGGTACTGAGCATTTTACTGGGGCTGTTACGGCTGGGGCGATCGATGCAGGCCGAGAAACACGAGTTTTGTATCATCTTGATCAACCAGCAGATCACCCAACCAGTATCTATCATCCTGAAGGACGATACTTGAAGGGTCTCGTCTTAGCAGTCAATTAACGGTTAAGACGTAACCAAGCACCACCCAAACGAGAGAGGGTCCTCAACTCAATTCCCTCAAGCCTGGAGGATGAGGCTCAATTACTGCCGCTTTCTGGTTGAAGGGGTTTTAGCAGCCGTCTTTGTTGCAGTTGTCTTTTTAGCAGCTGCGCGTGTTGCTGGCGCTGTCGAAGCAGCTTTTGGTCTTCTGCCACGCTTAGGAGCTTCTGCTGGAGCTGATTCATCTGAAGTGGCTGGAGAGGTGTCAGGCGCGATTTCAGACAGCTCTAATTGCTCAACGGCGTCTTTAGACTTGCTGCTTCGGCGACCCTTGCCACTCGTAGAGGAGCGTTTGCCAAGAGGGATGTAGCTCTTTAAGGTAAACGCACTGATTTTCATACCTTGCTTAGTCAGCATCGCTGCCAACTCATCATAGGTATAACCTTTGCTGAGAGCGTCTTTCAGAGAATCGTGTAGACGACCAACCGCTTCTTTTAACGAAAAATCATCTTTTGCTTTTTCAGGCAGGGTTTGTAAGAACTCCTTTGCTTGTTCAACTGACTCTGGTGTAACCAGCGTTGCACGGGACTTTCTTGTAGTGCTAGGTGCCATTGGTAATTTAATAAAAACAGAACTTGTTTATTTTAGTCACAAAATTGGTAGATAGAACGCTCTTTTTTTAGTCTGCTGCATTTATTTAAGAAATCTTGCCCTAAATCGTTGGAATCACATACCTAATGTTTTTCATTTGTTGAGCAAAGTTTCGCAGTCAGATCTTTTGATCACCCCTAACCCACCCTCGCCAGATCAACCAATCTATAACTTCCTCTAGATCCTTTTCTGTCAGTTGCAAGTGGTGCAAGTACACCCCTAAAAGGTACTTCTAGGATGGTAGAGAGCAAGTTAAAGTATTCACATTTATGGAAATGTTATGACAAGCTAACCGTTCTAAGCCGAGTTAGCTTGTCATCGTCTCCTTATTTTGCCCAACTTAGAGGCCGTGAGATTTCAGCCCCCCCCCAGCCGAGCATGGGTTACCTGGATGGTTAGCGTCTGCGGCTTCTCAAACTCCCTGGCTCGGCTCAACCCAGCGCGCACAATAACAGTCCCAAATGCTTGATGACATAGGAGCTGTGTATGCAAAGCTGCTGCAGGCAACCGCTTCAAGATTTAGATAGGAACACTCTAGTAGTTCATCAAAAGAACTGTGCCGGGCCGATAATGACTGAGCTATTGGTCATTAGTTATTGATCATTGGTTATTCATCTTCTCTACCTGGCAAAGTTGGCTTGGCAGACCACTAGCTTGACTAGATAAAACTACTTGCGACTGAAGCAGAAGGACACGCAGAAATAGACTGTATACCGCGCGTGACACCATCACTGGATCAAAGTCGATGTGGAAATAAGGATAGGAAAAGGGCGCAAAGCAGGTTTTCGCTGACTTACCCAGGCTTTTGTGAAGCCCATCATCTCGCGATCGCCCGACTTTTCTTAACTCAACCAGTTGACTCAGCAATGCATTCTAAACAGGATTGCCTAAATACTTTCACCGTATCTTTAGCCCTTTGCCAAAAAATCTTGAGGAGAAAAGACAAAAAAGGCAGCCCATGACGTAGATGTAGCTGCCTTTCTTAAAAGTAGTGAGTTCATTAAGCTCTATCTCAACATGTCAGACGCTTATCACTCTAGCTGTTAACTTTTATCGATTTCAGCTCGCATGCGATCGAGCGTTACTTGCATCTGATCAAACATCTGCTGCGGAGTCATACCAAATTGGTTGAGCTGTGTTTTCAGTTGCTCTACTGTCATTTGCGCCATAAAATCTTCAGACAGCTCAAACCGCTTCATGAACACGCGATAGCGATCCATGATGGCTTCCATCTGTTCAATAAAGATCTTTTTGCCTTCACGGTCAAACTTACCGTAATCCGCTCCCAGATTAACGAGGTTCTGATAATCTTCAAAGAGCTGCTTGGCCTCTTGTTGTACAATTTCCGAATCAAAAAATCCCATGGCTCGCTGCTGAACAAAATTGCATCTATTTAGAAGGCGATCGCGTCGATGGTTCTCGGCAACGCATAATTGTAATCTTATTCTAGTGAAGCCACCTGCCAGGGTTAAGTAGGGGTTTCACTACATAAATTGCCCCGATTCTCCTGCTTCGATCTCCTGACCTCTTGTCCTTTTCCGATACCTGAAGCGACTGCAGCCGTTCTAAATGATTTGTGAAAAGGGGGAGATGTTCTGCAAAGGTTTTCTTCAGACGCTCTTTCACAATTCAGGCGGATCTCGCTTACCCCCTTTAACCCATCACAATGGAGCAAAAACCGCGTGGGCCGCGTTTGGATGATTGGCGGAACTCAAGAAAGTGCAAGCTTAGCGCGATCGCTCGTGCAGGCTAATTTGCCTTGTGTTGTATCAGTCACGACCGATTCAGCGCGATCGCTTTACCCCAGTTCACTGCTCCTGACCGTTTGGGTTGGGCAACTCACTCAAGCAACAATCACCGCTTTTCTCAGGCAATACGAAATTCAGGTGATTTTAGACGCCTCGCATCCGTTTGCGGTCGAAATCTCGCAATTCGCGATCGCGGCTGCAACAACGACTGGCATTTCTTACTTGCGCTTTGAGCGTGCTTCAATCGAGCCAGCACCATTGCCGACCACTGACAGCCAGACCGATGATCAGGATGCGCCTCGGCCTATCGTCTTCAACCATCTTTCAGAGTTGCTAAAAACACCTCTTCTAACAGGCCAGCACGTTTTGTTGACACTGGGTTATCGCTATTTGCCGTTGTTTCAACCGTGGCAAACCCAGGCAACGCTCTATGCGCGGATCTTGCCCTCACCCGTCGCGTTGGAAGCCGCGATCGCGTCCGGCTTTACTCCCGATCGCCTGATTGCTCTGCGTCCACCGATCTCGGCTCAACTGGAGTGCGCCCTCTGGCAACAGTGGAATATTTCGGTCGTCGTGACAAAAGCCTCTGGTGTAGCAGGGGGCGAAGATGTCAAACGCCAAGTGGCCGCAGAGTTAGGCGTGCAACTGGTGATAATTGACCGTCCACCGATTCAATATCCTGAGCAGGTCAGCGATATTTCAACGGCGATCGCCTTCTGCCAGCAGCACCTCTTAAATTAGTGGCATTCAGGCAAAGCCAGCTCTCGTTTCTATTCTCGCAAGCGAAACTCTACAACCTCTTGCCGCACCGTCACATCCAAATTGCCAAAAAAGTCATGCCCTAATAACCCCAACTCCATATGAGGAAGCCCGATCGCCACTTGTTGATTTTCAATTTTGACGCCATCCACTTCCATTGATGTGATGTAACCCACATCTAATTGGCTGAAGCCGCTGGGAGTTTGCACTTCAATTTGCTGCACTGGCGTAATAGCCAACGCAGAAGCCATGGCTGGCGTAATCAGCGTGCCACTCGCCCCCGTATCGACCATCATGGGAAACTCTTGCAGTCCGTTAAATCGCACCATAATCACTGGAATGCCTGAAACCCGCCCCACAATCGGAGCGGTATAAACCCCCGTTGGGTTTGGGGTCGCAGGGACGGTCACATTTGTGCGAGCCGCCCGCGTCGCAGGTCGAAATGCTGACTGAATACTCGCCCCTAACAGCACGAGCGTTACAGCCGCAACCGCCGAAATAGCAATTTGATAAGTTCTTTGTGGTGACTTAGGCTGGGTTGCAGCCTTGCTTGGAGCGGTAGCCGACTTGCTTCGTTGCGGGGTCGCTGGAGCGGTCGCTGGAGCGAGGGACGACTCAGTCGCGTCTCTCAAGATAATTTTTTGGTTCCAGGCAATTTTAGCGGCACTTGCTTGCTTGGCTTGCAGCTCAATTGTGTGAATTGAAGGAATGGCTAACTTCTTAAAGTTGTGTTCTAGATAGGGAACGAGCTTGATTTGATCGGGAACGTGTGCCGCTTCGAGCAAAATGCGGAGCATCCCATCTTTGCGAATGACTTTTGCCGCAACCTGGTGGGCCTGGAGTGCCTGGTTTAATAACTGGGCGATCGCGGTTGGGTCACCTTGCTGCGCCAGTTTAATCGGAGAGGGAGATGCGCTCATAGCTGCGGCTCACGTTTTTGACTGATCAAATTGATGACTTTGCCAAGCTTAACTTATCCCACTTGCGGGTGCTTCCGCTTTTACACGGTCACGCGGCCTGCGCACCTGGTGTAAGGGTGATCGATCCGATTGCCTGATGAGAGTGACTAATTTGTCTGTAACTGATTCGCCCATCTTTAAATTGTTTGGCAATGTGACGGGTGATGTACCAACTCAATCTAAAGTGTAAGCGATTTCGAATTAGAAACGTAGCTCAGCGATTAGGCCCATTTCATCATCCCGTTGAGGTGACGATTGATCATTGAGTTCGGCTACTGACTTCAATTGCAACCGTCCGTTTAATCTAATCCCAGTCAAGAACGGAGCGAAATCGTTGAGAATAGATGGAATGTGAATTCTTGAAAGCTATGACTTCACTGCTCGGAAAAACCTTACAAAGCGGCAAATACTCACTCGACCAGGAGCTAGGACGAGGTGGATTTGGCATCACGTTTAAGGCCACTCACCACCTGCTAGGGCAAGCCGTTGTTATCAAAACTCTCAACGAAGAAATTTATCAAGATTCTAATTATGCTGACTTTCAACGCAAGTTTCAGGATGAAGCGCGGCGGTTAGCCATGTGTCTGCATCCCCACATTGTGCGGGTGAGTGACTTTTTTACAGAAGATAATCGCGCTTACATGGTGATGGATTACATCGATGGTATGGGGCTGGATGAAGTCGTCTTCCCCAACAATCCGCTACCGGAAGCAACGGCGATTCACTATATTCGGCAGGTGGGGGATGCGCTCAAAATCGTTCACCAAAATGGATTGTTGCACCGTGATGTCAAGCCGCAGAACATTATGCTGCGTCAGGGTCAAAACAATGTTGTGTTGATTGATTTTGGGACGGCTCGCGAGTTTGCCCTTGGCACCACTCAATTTCACACCAGCATGGTTTCTTCGGGTTATGCGCCGATTGAACAGTATTTCACTGAAGAAAAGCGTACCCCTGCGATGGACGTCTATGGGTTAG
Organism: Leptolyngbyaceae cyanobacterium M33_DOE_097; assembly: GCA_015296075.1. Lineage (GTDB taxonomy): Bacteria > Cyanobacteriota > Cyanobacteriia > Leptolyngbyales > Leptolyngbyaceae > DSRU01. The sequence goes on from DVDV01000401.1 coordinate 39,660, forward strand.
CTGCAACGCTGTATAGCCTGGTCACTGCTAAAGCGCCTGTCGCCTCAATTTTGCGCGATCGCGAACCCCTCATCGAGCCTCGCAACCTCAATCCCAGTTTGAGCGCTGCTACGAATCAGGCTATTGTGCGTGGGATGGCGATGGATGCTCAGCACCGTCCCCAATCGGTAGATGAGTGGCTTGCCCTGTTACCCGATGCAGCCAGTGGGGGCACGCCCGTTCCGACTCAGGCCAAAACAGCAGCAACCGTTGCGCTTGCGTCACAGGCTCCCGTACAGGCTGCCGCACGAATTGAGACACGGCGAGGCGGTGGCAAACAAATTTTGGGTTGGCTGATTGGTTTATCGGCCTTGACGCTGCTGGGTGTAACGGCAGGGGCGCTCTACCTGCGATCTCGACAAGAACCAGACACCGCTGTCTCTCCCAGTCCCAGCGAAACCGTAACGCCTTCCCCCGCTCCCACTGAGGAAGCTACGCCGGAACCAGAACCCGTCGCACCCAAGCCCAAACCCTCTCCTTCTCCCAGTCCCGCTCCAGAGGCAACCACTGCCCCTTTACCTGGCCCAACCCCAGAGCCGGGAGATGCAACGGATGCTCCCGATAATTCTCAAACAGTGGCGGTTGTGCCGGGTATCCCGCCGGGTACTTCAGAGGTCGAGATTGTAAATCGCCTGGGTGCCCCCACGCGCGAATCTAAGGGATTTTGGCCTAACACTCGGACAGCGCTCTACGAATTGAATCAAAAAGAGGCAATGCTGGGTTACATCTACGATCGCACAACAAATCGGGTGCGCCAATCAGAAGTGTCGTTTGCGTCGTCAGCCGAACCTCTGCAAATGAAAGTTGCACTCAATAATATGCTAGACGGACGCGCCAATAGTCGAATTTTGCAAGGGTTAGAGCAGGTGCAGCAGCGGCAGACCAACAAATTTACGTTTGAGCGCGATAATCTGAAAGGGGTGGTTGAGCGCAACGCTCAAAACCGAATCTATATCGCCGTCTGGGAAGCGGATTTGCACGATTAGGCAAATCTTCGTTGGTAATCCTTAAATGGCGTGCTAGATTGGCGATCGCAACCCTAGTCCTATCTCTTGATTTGCTATGCTGGTTCCCCTGACTCGTGAAACGTTCAACATGCTGGTGCCGCGCGTAGCAACGGGTGCCCAATTTGTCTACTGTTGGGGCAAGTTTCCTGAGTTGTTGCGGCGGTTGCTGATTTCTGTGGTTGGGGTCGCCATCATTTTGCTGTTTGTCAGCAGCCTCTTGGGTGAAAGCTTTGGCTTCTTCCGCTTCTTTTTAGGCATTATTGTGGGCCTCTATTGGCTTTGGGGGCCAGCAGTGTTGGCCAGCCTGCGTAACATTGAGTGTCGCAAATACTCCTATGCGGGTTTCTGGCGTGGTGAAGTGCTGGATGTTTACATTTCTGATGAAATTGTTAGCAAAGAAGAAAACGTTAACAAACGGGGCGAACTGGTTGTGGTTGAAGACCGCGAACGTTTCCTCAACTTAGAAGTGGGTGACGAAACGGGCTTTTCGACACAGTTACAGGTGCCACTACAACGCAACCACCAGGGAATTTTGCCAGGTGATGTAGCGGAGATGCTGGTTCTCTCAAATCGTCGCGATCTGGGCCGCATTGCTCAGACCTCTGACATTTACATCCCAGCCAACAATATTTGGGTGAGCGACTACCCCTACGTGCAGCGGGACAGCTTTGTTGAAATCAGCCGCCAAATTCGGCCAGAGGAAGAACCCCGTCGCCGCCGTCGCCGCTCTAACGATGATGAACCCAGACCCCGCTCATCGGGCAGCGATCGCCGGGGTGAAATTGTCAGTCGCAAGCGATCGCCCCGTCGCCCGCGTTGGGAAGATTAACCAACTCGATTACGGTCTTGCCCGTAGGCTTGCCACGCCAACTCAACCAGGCCGCTGACGATCGCGGCAGCAACAACTGCGCCGCCCTTGCGTCCGTTAATCCGAATGTGGGGCACCAGCGAGTCTGCCAGTCGATCTTTCGCGACATCTACATCCACAAAGCCAGCGGGGGTGCCAATCACGAGGGCAGGTTTGATTTCCTCTGCTTCGATTAACTCGACCAGGGAGGTCAACGCTGTTTGCGCTTGCCCAACCACAAAAATACCTTCTGGATAGCGACGGGCTAACGTTTCAATGCCCCAGGCCACTTGAGTTTTCTCGCGTTGGGGGCGGGTAATTGCCTCCATGCTGCAATAAACCGGATTCGCAAACGTGTTTTGAATCGTCGGCGCAATCCCAACTTGCACCATCGGCACATCCACCACGATGGTTGTGCGAGCCGCGAGTGCCGCCGCCCCCGACTGAAGTGCTAGATCTGAGAACCGAATCAAAGATTTGTAGTCAAAATCGGCGGTGGCATAAATCACTCGGCGCACAATTTCATACTCGGCAGGAGAAAAAGCGTGTTCGCCTATCTCGCGGTCAATTACAGCTAAGCTTTGTGCATCAGTGACATGCCATTCCATCACAGTGTTTTCTCTAACCTCGTGCGGCTGCATTGATAGATACGCCCAAGTTGAAGCAGCTTTCCATCAACGGGTGGACCAGGAACAAAAGGATAACCGATCTGCAAATGCGATCGCCCCGCAAAACAGGTTATCACCAATACTTAACAAGTCAGCATTAAGGTGTTAGATTCGCCTGCGAGTTTCCCTAACCGTTGTACGTCAATTTCAGGTATTTGCACGCTTAATTGCCAACGCAGTCTAGTAGTTCACCAAAAGAACTGTGCCGGGTTGAGCATGACTCAGCCATTGGTCATTGGGCCTGAGTCCAGGACGCAGCAGCAGTTTTAGCCTTCATACTGAAACCAGGCAGTCAGAGCAACGGCCAAACCATCCGCCGCATCATCCGGTTTAGGAATCGTCGTAAGATTTAACTCACGGGCAACTGCTTCTTGCACGTCGATCTTTTTGGCATTGCCGTAGCCTGTGAGGGCTTGTTTGATCTGCGCTGGGGTGAACTCAATCAGGGGCATCTGACGTTGGGCTAGAACGAGCAGAACCACGCCTCTGGCTTGCGCCACTGAAATTGTATTGCCCATGCGATAGAAAAATAACTTTTCGATCGCCACTAAATCAGGCTGACATTGCTCCAACACAGTGTGCAAGTCTTCGTAGATCATTTGAAGGCGCTGACCAATCACCATATCTGCCGGAGTTTGCACAACACCGTAGTCACACACCTTAACCCCGTTAGTGGGATGAACCGCGATCGCCCCAAAACCCAGCGTCGCCAATCCCGGATCTAACCCAAGAATACGTTTCTCCATGTCATTCCGTTGCTTTTGCTGAGTGGCTCAGCGTGGTATCTGTCGATCGCGGGTGCTGCAAATCTAGGGTGCGATTGTCAGTGTGTGAGAAACGGATGTTTTTCTGCGGCGATCGCGTCAGTTCAACCATCTCACTTGAGATCTGCACTTCCGATTTACTAGGTGACGTTGAACTTTTAATAACGTCCACCAGTTGAGTAAAAGTGTACTACTTAATTATCTGTGGCACAAAGATGTCAGGCCAAAAAAAGAAGGGAGTTGTCCCCCTTCTTGCTTGATTCACAATTCAGACATAACCATGTGTATCGGTCGAACCCCTTTTGGTTACGACCATGTAGCCATTCGAGTGAAAGTGTGAGCAATGCTTCGAGAAAGCCGCTCACAACTTCTAGTCACAAATCCTTTGCAAAGACGCGATTAAACGGCTGCAAAGAATTCCTTAGACTTCACAGGGTCAGGATTCATCGTTGCATCACCGGGCTTCCAACCAGCGGGGCAAACTTCATCGGGGTGAGTTTGCACGTACTGAATGGCTTGCAGAGTGCGGAGGGTTTCATCGACGCTGCGGCCAAAGGCGAGGTTATTGATGGTTGCGTGCTGAATCACACCATCCTTATCAATCAGGAATAGACCTCTAAGAGCAATGCCTTCTTCGGTAAGCACGTTATAAGCAGTGCTGATTTCTTTCTTGATATCAGAAACCAGGGGATAGTTCAGGTCGCCAACCCCACCGCTCTTACGGTCGGTTTGAATCCAAGCGAGGTGAGAGAATTCGCTGTCAACCGAGATACCCAAAACTTCGGTGTTCAAGCTCTTGAATTCTTCGTAGCGATCGCTGAAGGCTGTGATTTCAGTGGGGCAAACAAAGGTGAAGTCCAGCGGGTAGAAGAACAGCACCACATATTTGCCACGGTAGTCAGACAGTTTGATGGTCTTGAATTCCTGATCGACAACAGCGGTTGCCGTGAAATCGGGGGCAGTTTGCCCAACCCGCAGGCATCCTTCCAAACTCATGCGATTGTAGCCTCCTAAATTAGCGTCTCTAATTGCTGACAAGCGAAACCAAGATTTTGCTTGCAGCCAAGCTGACATCAGTTACGAATTTATCATAGTCATAACGATTTTGAGTAAGCCGCTAAACGACGGCAGCAGATTCGTCAAATTTGCCTGCAATCCTTGAAGACACCTGGAAACGACAGTTTTTAATTTCTCTAGAAAGCAAGAATTGAAGCAAGCCGCAAATTGTATGAGCGGGTTTAGCAGACCAATCTATACCCTGCAATAGATTGAACGGCATCCCCTATCAGACATCGAATTGATTTAGCCTATAAGCCTAAGCTGGCACTTAGAACAGGAACATCGGGAGAAACTGTAAAATCCCACTTAAAACACCCAGCACAGCGATGCCAATCCCATTGCCTGCTTTTTCTGGCTTGGGAGGTTCTACATTCATTGCTGCAATAAATTCTTGGGCGTACTTAGCGCTTTCAAAATCGCCCTTGGCATTGAAAAGGGCTTCAGCCCTTTGGGCATCTGCCATTGCCCCTTCGCGATCGCCCGTTTGCAGACGCGAGATGCCGCGCCCTAAATAGGCTGGTGCAAAGTCAGGCACGCGAATTAAAGTTTGGGTGAAGTTTTCGACCGCACGCGGATGGTTTTTGCGCTGCACTTCTTCGAGTGCCCACCGATAAAAATCTTCGGCTTTGCCCTGCGCTGTAGGCAACCCGATCGCCTGCTGCAACAATGCGCCTTCTAAGACAGTGCCTTCTAAAGATGCCGCTGTGAGATTCACTTCGCGTAGGTCAGCGTAGGTCAATTGCGCGCCATCGAGTTTGGCACCAAACAAATTGGCACCATGCAAACTGGCACCAGTCAAGTTGGCTCCTCGCAGGTCGGCACCTTGCAAGTTGGCCCGACTCAAATTGGCACCTTGCAAGTTGGCCCGACTGAGGTTTGCCCCAGGCAAATTGGCAAAGGTTAAACCCGCCTGACTCAAATCACACTCCACGCACTGACGCGTTGACAATAACTTTTGGAGGTGATCTTGATTTTCTGCCCGCACTGGAGTTGTAACGCTCAAGCTTGCCAAAAGGGTCAAGAAAATGACAGGTTGCGGTTTCATAGGTTGTGCCAGAGGAAATTAAGTCAGGACTGAGATTGAAAGCTTGCAGCTATTATGTCTCTAAATCAAATGCTTGTAAGATTTTGTGATTTGATCACAACAGCGATCGCCCGATCTGCACCATAAGTTTTCAAAATTTTACAGACGTAACCCAGCGAACAGACTGTAAAGAAGTGTTGCGGTCATAGTAGGGTGGCAAATTGTGATTAAAGTGCGGTGTTATGAAACAGCTTTTTCGGGCGACGAAGTTGCCACGCAAGTTAACTTACATTTGCCTCAGTTTGTTGTTGTTGACTTTGCCTGTTCGTTCTCAATCTATGAAAGACACTGACCGCGATCGCCAAGCCATTCGCTCAGTGATTGAGCAGCAGATTCGTGCGTTTCAACAAGATGATGCACGCACCGCTTTTTCGTTTGCCAGTCCTGAGATTCGCGGTAAGTTTGGCACGCCGGAAGTTTTCATGCAAATGGTGAAGAGTGCTTACCCTGCGGTTTATCGCCCCCGCTCTGTCATGTTTGAGCAACTTAAAGAAGTGGATGGCATGGTGGCGCAAGCAGTGCTGCTGCTGGCTCCCGACGGTAATTTAGAGCGAGCCATCTACCTCATGGAAAAGCAAGTCGATGGCACCTGGAAGATTAATGGCTGTTATTTAGAACCGATTGAAGGTACGGGTGAAATTATTTAATTCGCTGACATAGCTGTGCGATCGCACAGATCAATGTTTGTTTGAGTCTAGGGCCTGTTTTAAAACTATAGCCACATCATGATAGAGGCTATAGTCAGCATGGCAAGGTAGTTTTCAGCTTTCTTCTCATAGCGGGTGGCAATGCGACGGAATTGCTTCAGACGATTGAAACACCGTTCAACCCGGTT